>JBJTBF010000056.1:0-9612 GCA_046091145.1 Acidimicrobiales bacterium
GGCGATTGCCGCTCGCTTCTCGTGGTCGTCGCCGGCCGCCGTCACGAGCCCGGTGCCGAGCGGCTTCGACAGGACGGCGATGTCACCTGCACGCGCCCCTGCCTTGCGGAAGATGCGCCCCGGGTGGACCGTGCCCTGCACAGCGAGTCCGAAGACCGGCTCGGGGTTGCGGATGGTGTGACCCCCCGCCACGGTGCCGCCTGCCTCCCGCACCGTCTCTGATGCCGCCGCGAGGATTGCCGTGATCGCCTCACGTGGCATGTGCTCGGGGAATGCAGCAATGTTCACTGCCAGCACCACGTCGGCTCCCATCGCGAAGATGTCGCTGCACGCGTTGGCCGCGGCGATCGCACCGAAATCGTGCGGGTCGTCGACGAGGGGCGGGAAGAAGTCGGTGGTGCTCACGAGGGCAAGGTCGTCGCGCAGTCGGTACACCGCCGCATCGTCGAACGGTGCGAGTCCCACCAGCAGCGAACGGTCGATGCCGGCCGGCAGGTCGCTCACGAGTTCGCTGAGCAGGCTCGCGCCCCACTTGGCCGCGCAACCGCCGCACGAGGTCCATTCCGTGAGCCTGATCGCGTCGGTGCGCCGCCCCTCGCCGTTCATGCGCGCACGGTACTAGTTTCGGCCCGATGGGCACTGTGCGGACCGATGAAGCGGGCACGGACCGCGGCCGGCCTCCCTCGGTCGATGCTCTTGCCCGTCGTCTCGCCCGGTCCGTCGCACTCCCCCACGCCGTGCTGGTCGACTGCGCGCGCACTGCGGTCGCGAACGGTGGGGTCGACCCGGCCGCAGAGTCAGAACGTCTTGCCCGCAGTTTCGCCGCATCACTCGTGGGGGACGTGGTGAACGCAACGGGTGTGCTGCTGCACACGAACCTCGGCCGCGCACCACTGCCGTGGACGTCCTCCGGCCGCGCATCGAACCTGGAGTTCGATCTCACCGACGGCGCGCGTGGTTCGCGGCACGATGCGGTGTCGTCGCTCCTGCGCGTTCTCACCGGTGCCGAGGCCGCCGTGGTGGTGAACAACAACGCAGCGGCCGTGATGCTGGTTCTCGGTGCGCTCGCCCGGGGACGCGGGGTCGCGGTCTCGCGCGGCGAGAGCGTGGAGATCGGCGGCGGCTTCCGCATCCCCGAGGTGATGGAGCAGTCGGGTGCCCGACTGGTCGACGTCGGCACCACGAACCGCACCCGTGCATCGGACTACGCAGCCGCCGTCGCATCGACAGCCCACGATGTTGCCCTCGTGATGAGGATCCACCCCTCGAACTTCTCGGTGGAGGGTTTCACCGAATCCGCCGACGTGTCGGAACTGTGCGGACTCGGCGTGCCGGTTGTCTCCGACATCGGTTCGGGACTTCTCGACAACACCTGCCCGTGGCTGCACGGACGCACGGACGGGGTGCCTTCCTTTCTCGGCAGTGAACCCGCGGCACGGCAGACAATCGCCGCGGGTGCCGACCTCGTGACGTTCAGCGGCGACAAGCTGCTCGGCGGTCCGCAGTGCGGCATCATCGCCGGCCGGGCCGACCTCGTCGCGCAGTGCGGCGCACACCCTCTGATGCGTGCCCTGCGGCCGGGCACGCACACCGTCGCGATGCTGCAGGCCGCGCTGATGTCGTTCGCATCCCGCACAGCATGTGACGACATCCCCTTCTGGTCGATGCTGTCCGCCGGCGTCGACTCACTCGCGCAACGGGCCTCTGCGATCGTCGGGGCGTCGGGGCGGGGTGTGGTCGTGGAGTCCGTGGCTCTCGTCGGTGCCGGTTCCGCGCCCGGCGCACAGCTCGCCTCGCGCGCGGTTGCGATCGACGGCGACCTCGCCCCCGCGCTTCGCACACGCAGCATCCCCGTGGTGGCACGTGTCGTCGACGGTCGCACGTTGCTCGACGTGCGCTCCTTCGCACCCGCCGACGACCCGCTGGTCGTCGACGCGATCCGCTCGCTCGCATGACCGTCATCGCGACCGCGGGTCATGTTGACCACGGCAAGTCAGCGCTGGTGCAGGCGGTGTGCGGCACCGACCCCGACCGTCTGCCCGAGGAGAAACGACGCGGAATGACGATCGACCTCGGGTTCGCGCACCGCAGCCTCGACGACGGCACGGTCCTCAGCTTCGTCGACGTGCCCGGACACTCGGACTTCGTGCACACGATGGTCGCCGGGGTCAGCGGGGTCGGTGCGGCCCTGCTCGTGGTCGATGCCGGCGAGGGGTGGATGCCCCAGACCGAGGAGCATCTCGGCATCCTCGAGGTTCTCGGCGTCACCGGCGGGGTTGTTGCTCTGTCGAGGTGCGACAGGGTCGATGCGTCCACGGTCGACGAGCGTGTGCGTGAGGTGTCCGCGCGTCTCGGTGCCTCACCGGTTGCGTGGCGGCCGCCGGTCCGTACGTCCGCCCGCACCGCTGAGGGAGTGGCGGAACTCGTGGGGACACTCGCCGGGCTCGTGCGGGCTGCACCGGTCCGTCGTGACCCTCTCGGACGGCCGCGGCTCTTCTGTGACCGTGTGTTCACGGTGGCCGGCGCGGGAACGGTCGTCACGGGAACGTTGGAGGGTGCCGACGTGAGGCCCGGTGACATTCTCTCCGTCCACCGCACGGGGGAGGAGGTGCGCGTGCGCGACGTGCAGACACACGGCGCGGGCGTGGACTCCGGTGTGCCCGGCACACGCTGCGCCCTGAACATCAGCGGACGCGGGGCGGAGACGGTCCGGCGCGGCGACGTGCTTGTGCGCGACGGACAGTGGTGGTCGACAACGGTGATCGACGGCGAGGTTCGCGTTCTCGCTGCGGCGCGCACACTGGCGCGGCGCAACGGCTACACGCTGCACATCGGCACCAGCGAGCAGAGTGCATCGGTGCGTCTGCTCGGTCCGGATGCCGGCGCGGGGATCCCAGCGGGCGGCACCGGCACGGTCCGCATCCGTTTCGTGGTGCCGCTGCCCGTGGCACCCGGTGACAGGTTCCTGCTGCGTGACCCTGGGTCGGGCACCACGGTGGGCGGCGGCACGGTGCTCGACGTCAATCCCCGGGAACGCATCTCGCGCGCTGCGCCCGACGGTTCGGTGGAGTCTCAGCTAGCCCGACGCGGGTGGATCGAGGTCGCCACTGCACGGCTCCTGACCGGCCGCGCACTCGAACCCGTGGTCGGTGCGATGTTCGCGTTGCCGGGTGTGGTTGACGACACCATCGACTCGTTGCGTGCGCGCACAGCCACGGGTTCGCTCGACACCTCCACTCTCGCGCCGCACGAGCGACTGCTCGCGGTTGAGCGGCTCGGCGCAACGCAGCACCACGGGACGCTGGCGACACAGGGCGATGACGGGATGGAGCAACACCCCGTGGCCCTCGCGGTGCGGGACGCCGGGCTCACGCCCCCACCGCCGTCCGACCGCGATGCGGTGCGCCGGTTGGTGCAGCGCGGGATCCTGTTCGAGCACGACGGCATCGCGTTCCACCGCGACGTTCTGGACGGTCTCGCCGGGGTGCTCGGCTCGCTGTGGCAGGCGAACACCGCAGGCTTCACCGTGTCGCAACTGCGCGCGGAACTCGGCATCACACGCAAGCACGCTGTGCCACTGGCGGCATGCCTCGACCGTCGTGGGTGGACCCGCAGGTCGGGCGACCTGCGGCTGCCGGGACCGATGGTGCGCGCGCAGGGGTGATGGCGGAGACGGACGGGAATCGAACCCGCCGGACGGGGTTCGCCCGTCCCGACTGTGTTGAAGACAGCGGAGCCCACCAGGTACTCGTACGCCTCCGTCGCGCAGGCTAACCGCACACTCGGCGGTGCAGTCCGGCCGGGACTACCGTTCGGGCATGACGACCACCCGCGCGCACGCACCAGCACTGCCCGACGGGCTCGTGCTGGTGCTGAAACAGGAGTGCGCGACCTGCCGGCTGGTCGAGCCTCTCGTGGCACGCATCGCCGACGGCGGCGCCCCGCTCACCGTGTGGGTGCAGGACGACCCCTCGTTCGTCACCGGCGTCGACGCGCTGCATGATGCCGACCTCTCGGTGTCGTGGCACAACTCGATCGAGACGGTGCCGACGCTCATGGTGGTGCGCGATGGCCGCGAGGCCGCGCGCACGATCGGTTGGTCGCGTGCGGACTGGCGCCGCATCACCGGCATCGCCGACCTCGGCGACGACCTTCCCGAGACACGACCCGGCTGTGGCTCCATGAGCGTCGACCCCGACCTCGTCGACACACTCCGCGCCCGCTTCTCGGGTGACACGTTGTCGGCACGGCACGTCGAGTTCTCCTCGGCCGAAAACGAGTTCGAGGCGATGTTCGCGCGCGGGTGGACCGACGGTCTCCCGGTGGTCCCGCCCACCCGCGAGCGTGTGCTGAGGATGCTCACGGGCACCACGAGGGCACCCGATGAGATCGTGGCGGTGTGCCCGCCGGACCTGGTGGACCTCACCGTGGAGAAGATCGCCATCAACGCGGTGATGGCCGGCTGCAGACCCGAGTACATGCCATGGGTGATTGCCGCTCTCGAGGCGGTGTGCAACGACACCTTCAACATGCACGGCGTGCTGGCGACCACGATGCCTGTCGGCCCGGTGATCGTGTGCAACGGCCCGGGAACCCGGGCGATCGGCATGAACAGCGGCATCAACGTGCTCGGCCAGGGCAACAGGGCGAACAGCACCATCGGCCGCGCGGTGCAGCTCACGGTGCGCAACGTCGGCGGTGGCCGGCCCGGCGAGGTCGACCGGGCGACGCACGGCAACCCCGGCAAGGTGTCGTTCTGTTTCGCAGAGGACGAGGAGAACTCCCCGTTCACCCCGCTCGCGCAGTGGCGCGGCCTGCCTGCCGGCACCGATGCCGTCACGGTGTTCGCGGGTGAGGGTCCGCGCGGCATGGTCGACCAGCTCGCACGCACACCCGACGAACTGTGCCGCTCGCTCGCGGCATCACTGATCCCGCTGCAGCACCCCAAGCTCGTGATCGGGTTCGATGCCATCCTGATCATCAGCCCCGACCACGGCCGCATCTTCCGTGACGCAGGATGGAACCGCGACCGCGTGCTCGAGGAGATCACCGGGCTCACCACCCGGCACGGCTCCGAACTGCTGCGCGGTGCGGGCGGAATGGCCGAGGGGGTGCCGTCCCATCTCGGCGAGGCGATGCTGCCGAAGTTCCGGCCGGGGGGTCTCCTCATCACGTATGCGGGCGGAGGTGCGGGGCTGTTCTCCAGCATGGTGGCCGGCTGGGCGAACGGTGCGGTGGGCAGCGAACCCGTCACCCGGGCCGTGGGGTCGTGACAAGATGAGCAACGTGACGCAGGCGAACCCGACCACCGTGGTGCTCGACCCCACGAACGAGTCGCGTCCCGCCGTGCGCCAACTGCTGGAGCGGCCCGGTTCGCTCGAGGGCCTCACCGTCGGTCTGCTCGACATCTCGAAGCCGCGCGGCAACGTGTTCCTCGACACCATCGAGGGTCGACTCGTCTCCATGGGTGCGCGAGTGCTGCGCTACAGCAAGCCGACGTTCACGAAGCCCGCGCCGGTCGACCTGCGCCACGAGATCGCCACACAGTGCAACGTGGTGATCGAGGCGCTCGCCGATTGAGGCAGCTGCACGACGTGCAGTGTGCACGACATCGCCGATCTTGAGACACGGGGAGTGCCCGGGGTGTTCGTCGCCTCGGATGAGTTCGTGACGGCCGCGGACGCACAGTCGGTCTCGCTCGGCATGCCCGACGTGAAGCGCGTGTTCGTTGCGCACCCGATCCAGGACCGCACCGACGACGAGATGATCGCACTCGCGAACCGGTACTTCGACGAGATCATCTCCGGCATCACCCGCTGAGCACCCACCGCCGGCCCGCCGCAGGAACCTGTCGGGTCAACTACTCTCGAAAGCCGTGTCCTCCCCCGGTCGTTTCCTCGTTCTGCGCCACGGCCAGAGCGAATGGAACGCGGCGAAGCGGTGGCAGGGGCAGGCCGACATCGACCTCACCGGGACGGGCCGCGCGCAGGCACGGCTCGCCGCCGAGCGACTGGCCTCCGATCCCGGGTTCACGTTCCGGGCGGTGGTCAGCAGCGATTTGAAGCGCGCGAGAGAGACCGCGACGATCATCGCGTCGGTCACCGGTCTCGAACTGTTCGGTGTGGACCCCCGCCTGCGCGAGACGCACGTGGGCGAGTGGCAGGGCCTCACCCACGACGAGATCGAACGTGACTGGCCTGGTTTCCTCGCGTCCCAGCGCCGGCCGCCGGGTTTCGAGACGAACGACTCGATCGTGGAACGCGTGTCGGCGGCGTACGCCGACCTCACGGCGCGCTTCGACGGGGGCAGCCTGCTCGTGGTGTCCCATGCCGGCATCGTGCGCGTGATGCGCCGCACGCTCGGTGCGCCCGACGAGCGCATCGCCAACCTCGGTGGGTCATGGTTCACGGTGTGGCCGTCGCACATGGAGGCCGGGGAGCTGGTCGACATGACCGAACACGGTGAGGTCGGCGAGGAACTCTGAACGTGTTCTCCCGTTTCCTCTCCCGGGACCACGACAGCGCGGTTCTCGGGAACATCGACCGACTCGCATGGGCCCGGCTGGTGTCGAACGCCAGTTATCGGTTCGCGCCGCCCTTCGTGGCGGTGATCGCACGCGGGCTCGACGTGTCCGTCGCGGAACTGGGCGTGGCGCTGATGTGTGCGGAGTTCGCCGGTCTGCTCTCCCCGCTCATCGGCCGGCGCATCGACCGCATGAACAGGCGGTCGGCGATGGCATTCGGCATGTCGGGTGTCGCACTCGCTGCGGCCGGCGCTGCAGTGTCATCCGGCCCTGTCGCACTCGCTGCGGCGTTGTTCGTGCTGAGCACATCGAAGGTCCTGTTCGACACGTCTCTCGTCCTGTGGGTGAACGACCACGTTCCCTACGAGCGGCGCGGCGAGGTGGTGGGCATCATCGAGACCAGCTGGGCACTGGGACTCTTCCTCGGTGTGTCCGCGATGGGTGTCGCCACCGCGCTCGCCGGATGGCGGTGGGGCTTCGTGCTCGGGGCTGTCGCCATGGTGGTCAGCGCGGCACGGCTGTTGCGCGGTCTCCCCCGTGAGAGCGCGCATGCACCTGTCCGCACGGGGGTACGGGTGCGCATCCCCGCCGCGGGGTGGCTGGTGATCGGTGGCTTCTTCGCACTGCTCGGGGCGTCACAGTCGGTCGGCATCGTGTTCGGCCCGTGGTTCGAGGACGAGTTCGGGTTCGGCAGTGCCGGCCTCGTGGCGGTGGTGATCGCGATGGGGATCGTGGAACTTGTCGCGAGCATCGGAGCCAGCAGGGTGATGGACAGATGGGGGAAGGAGCGCAGCGTGCTGCGTGGCACCGCCCTGATGTGCGCGACCGGTGTCGGCATGTTGGTCGCGCGCGACACGGTGTGGCTCGCGGTGCCGCTGGTGGTGCTCTTCTTCCTCGGGTTCGAGTTTTCCATCGTCTGCCTGTTGCCCGTCGCAGCGAACATCGTCCCGGCTGCGGGAGGTGTCGGCCTCGGAACGGCGGTCGGGGCGGGCACGTGCGGACGTGCCCTGATGAGCAGCATCGCCACGGGGCTGTATGACTCGTCGGGTCCGGCGGCTGCCGCACTGGCGGCAACGGCCCTGTCGGCCGCGGCCGGGTTGCTGGTGCTGCGTCACCGGCACGTGACCCGCACCGCGCAGTGAGACCTCAGCGGTAGCCGTTGGTGATCGGCATCCGGCGGTCCTTGCCGAACGCCTTCTGCGAGAGCCGAACGCCCGGTGCGCACTGCCGCCGCTTGTACTCGTTCACGTCGACCAGCCGGCAGATCCGCCTCACCACGTCCTCGGGATGGCCCTTCGCCACGATCTCGGGAACCGTCTTGTCGCCGTCCACGTACAGACGCAGGATCGCATCGAGTTCGTCGTAGGGCGGGAGGCTCTGGTCGTCGCGCTGGTCGGGCCGCAGCTCGGCCGACGGCGGCTTGTCGAGCACCGATTGCGGGATGATCTCACGGCCGGCACGCTCGTTCACACGTCGCGACAGCTCGAACACCTGCGTCTTGAACACGTCCTTGATCACCGAGTAACCGCCGGCGGAGTCGCCGTAGATCGTGAAATAGCCCACGGCGAGCTCGCTCTTGTTGCCGGTGGTGAGCACCATCCAGCCGAACTTGTTCGACAGTGCCATCAGGGTCATGCCGCGGCACCGGCTCTGCAGGTTCTCCTCGGTGAGGTCGGGGTCGCGGCCCGTGAACGACGGCTCGAGCATCGAGAGATAGGCGGAGAACGACGGCTCGATGCTGATCACGCGGTGGTCGATCCCCAGGTTCGCCGCAAGCGCGGCCGCGTCGTCGAGCGAGCCCTGGCTGCTGTAGCGCGACGGCATCGCGACGCCGTGCACATGGTCGGCGCCGAGTGCATCCACAGCAATCGCCGCCACGATCGAGGAATCGATTCCGCCCGACAGGGCGATCACGACGTCGGTGAACCCGTTCTTGCGCACGTAGTCGCGCGTCCCCGTCACCAGCGCCGCGTGGATGCGGTCGAGTTCGTCGGCCGGCTGTTCCATGCGGGCGGGGGCGACGGTTCCGGCGTCAGGGTCGATGTCGACGATCTCGAAGTCCTCGTCGAACGCGCGGAGGCGGCACGTCACGTTGCCGTGCGCGTCGACCACCACGCTGGAGCCGTCGAAGACCAGCTCATCCTGGCCGCCGGTCTGGTTCACGTACACGATGGGTGCGCGCACCTGCCTCGCCCGGGCCGCCAGCATCGACTCGCGTTCCTCCCCCTTGCCGCTGTGCCACGGGGAGCCGTTCACGTTCAGGATCACGCGGGCGTGTGCACGGGCCTGGTCCTGCACCGGCCCCGACTCCACCCAGATGTCCTCGCACACGCTGAGACCGGTCTTCACTGCACCCACCAGCACCACCCCGGCCGTCATGCCGCCCACTGCCTCGGGGCCCGGTTCGAAGTACCGCTCCTCATCGAACACGGCGTAGTTCGGCAGCATCCGCTTGCGGTACACGGCCAGCACCTCGCCGTCGCCACAGAACGCGACCGCGTTGTAGAGACGGGTGTCGCGCATCTCCACGAAGCCCGCGACCGCCCTGCAGTGGCGGCCGGCGGTCGTCGCGGCGAACTCGGCCAGTGCGCGCATGTTGTCGCGCACGAACTGGTGCTTCAGCACGAGGTCCTCGGGTGGGTAACCGGTGACCGAGAGCTCCGGGAACACCACGACATCGGCCCCGGCCGCCTCGGCCCGCTCGAGGCTGTCCCTCATCCGGGTCGTGTTGCCCACGAGGTCACCCACCGTCTGGTTCAACTGCGACAGCGCGACCCGCACGGAGCCGAGGCTACAGAGGCCCGCCCGCGGGCTCCCGGGTCGGATTTCCACAACCCTGGCCGGTCGGGGCAGGCTGTCCGTTTCACACAGCGTTCACATTCCTCGCACGGCTCGGAAACGGCCCGCCGACATCATGTGAATCGACAAACGGGGCCCTGCCCCCTGACCCGAAGGAACACCACGTGGCTATCCAGGCTGAGTACATCTGGATCGACGGAACGCAGCCCACCCCGCTGCTCCGCTCCAAGACGAAGATCATCCCCGACTACGCGGGCGCGCTGTCCGACATGCCCATCGACGAGTGGGGC
>JBJTBF010000057.1:0-25650 GCA_046091145.1 Acidimicrobiales bacterium
CCCGACCGTGCCGCCTTTGCGAACACCCACTCGAGGTGCTCCCTGTCGCCGTGGATGTCCCCGGCGAACATGATTCTGTTTCTGTTTTCCATGTTTGTTCTTTCCTTACGAGAGCCACCCCGTTGGCGGCCCTCGTGGCCAACTGACGCACCGACGGCGGGGACTTTCAGGTTCCGGGGAAACCCTTGACCCACAAGGGGTTTCCGTTGCCCGGCCGCGGCCCCGGGGGTACCCTGTGGCGCGTGAGCCCGCTTGCCCCCACCAACAGCCCGAACGTTCCCGACACCATCGTCGAGATCACTGACGAGGCGATGGTGCAGTTGCTCACCCTCCGCGACGAGGAACCCGAGAAGGAGCGCCTCGGCCTGCGCCTCGAGGTCATCGCCGACCCCGGCCAGGAGTTCAAGTACGACCTCTCCTTCGAGATCGTCACCCAGGCGGCGTTCACCGACGAGGTGCGCACCATCGAGAGTGGTGACCGCAGGATCAAGGTGATCATCCCCCTACAGTCGTACGAGCACGTGGTGGGCTCCGTGCTCGACTTCAACGAGCGCCAGGGACTCATCATCCGCAACCCGAACAAGCCGCCGATGATGTCGATCGAGGGACTCGTGCGCGACGACGAGATGTCGGCCGCCATCGAGACGGTGATCGCCGGTGACATCAACCCGTCACTTGCCGCGCACGGCGGCTTCGTCACCTACGTGGGCCATGATGAGGACGGCATCGCCTACATGACCATGGGTGGCGGCTGCCACGGCTGCTCGATGAGCAAGATGACGATGCTGGAGGGCGTGCAGACCGCGCTCATCGAGCAGGTCTCGGGTGTCACCAAGGTGCGTGACGTCACCGACCACACCACCGGCGCCAACCCCTACTACTCCTGACGGCCGCGGCGCGAAGAACGACATGAACCCCGTGAGAGTCGCCTCGATCTGGACCTACCCCGTGAAGTCGATGGTCGGCGGCACGGTCGACACCGCCGAGCTCTCGTCGCTCGGCATCGTGGGTGACCGCCACTGGGCGGTGCGCTCGCTCGAGTGGGGCGGTGTGCGCGGCGCGAAGAAGATCGGTTCGTTGATGCAGTGCGCGGCGCGCGAACTGAACCCGGGCAGGCCCGCGGACGGCGTGGAGATCACGCTCCCCGACGGATCGACTGTGCGGTCCGGTGATGCCGACAAGAATGAGCGGCTGTCGGCGACCCTCGGTCACCGCGTGGAGCTCGTGCAGTTGCCGGCGGACGGCGATGACACACACTTCCGTCGCGGCCCCGCCACCGGCACCGACCCGATGGGGGAGCTGCGCGCGGTGTTCGGCCGCGACGAGAACGAACCGTTGCCCGACTTCTCTGCGTTCCCGCCCGAGGTTGCGGTGTACGAGTCGCCGCCGGGCACGCACCACGATTGCTGGCCGCTCATGATCATGAGCACCTCCGCGATGCACGCACTCGCCGGCGCCCTGCCCGGCAGTGACACCGACATCCGCCGTTTCCGGCCGAGCATGGTGGTCGACACAGGGGACGAACCCGGGCACCCGGAGTTCGCATGGACGGGGTGTCATGCAACTGTGGGCTCGGCGAGGATCGAGTTCCTCGACCCCTGTCCGCGTTGCGTGATGACCACCCTTGCAGTGGGCCCGCAGGACGCGCAGGTTCCTGCCGACAGGGCAGTGTTGCGTCACATCGTGCGTGATCTCGGCCAGAACCTGGGCGTGTATGCACGCATCACCTCGCCGGGCACGGTGTCCGTCGGTGACGCCGTCACCTTCGTGTGACACACAGCCGCCGTATTCTTCGGGCATGGGACTCCTCGACGGTCTGAAGCGGCGTCGCGCGGAGAAGGCGCATGCGGCCGCTCTCGAGGCACACCACAACGACCTGGAGGAGTGGAAGGCGGTGAGTGACCGCCTCACCTCGTGGATCGAGACGGTGCAGGCATGTGTCGACGGGAAGATCGATGAGCAGTTCGTCGACCGCTCCGACTACGGCTTCATGTTCGAGAACGACGAGTTCGCCGTGGCCTGCATCTCGGGCACCGCGCTGCTTCAGGTGGTCAAGACACCGGGCTCGTACCGCGGCGGGTACGGAGGTGTGTCGTTTCCCGTCTTCGGTCGTGTGCGCGGACACGTCGGTTCCCAGCGCGGCACTTTCGTCCCAGGGCCCGAGGTGCAGAAGGTCACCGACAGCGGCATCACCATGATCACGAACAGGCGCGTGATGTTCCGCGGCGACCTGCGCACCGACCAGTGGGTGTTCGCGAAGATGATGTCGATGCAGCACTCCGAGGACGGAATCACCACGATCTCCATGTCGTCGCGCGGGAAGCCCGAGGCCGTGGGTTACGGTGAGGAACAGGCCCCCGAGATCCAGTTCCGGTTCGAGATCGGCGCGGCACTTGCACGCGACACCCTTCCGCGGTTCCTCGATGAGCTGCGAGCGGAGCAGAAGCACCACGAAGAGGGGAAACCCATCGCGCCGCCGCCTCTGTAGCGTTCTGGCCATGCGCATCGGAATCCTCACCGGCGGCGGCGACTGCCCCGGCCTGAACGCGGTCATCCGCGCCGTGGTGCGCAAGGGGTCTGTCGGCCACGACGACACCTTCGTCGGTTTCCTCGACGCATGGGACGGCGTGCTGGAGAAGCGCTTCATCGAGCTCACCGTGGGCACGATGCGCGGCATGCTGCCGCGGGGAGGCACCATCATCGGTACCCGTCGCGGCAGCCCGTACGACCATGAGGGTGGCCCGCAGCGGGTGCGCGCCGTGTGTGACGAGCTGGGCATCGACGGCATGGTGGTGATCGGCGGCAACGGTTCGCTGTCGGTTGCGGCCGACCTCCACCGCGACATCGGCCTGCCGGTGGTGGGCGTGCCGAAGACCATCGACAACGACATCGTCGGGACCGACATCTGTTTCGGGTTCAGCACCGCCGTGCAGATCGCCACTGACACCATCGACCGGTTGCACACCACCGCCGAGAGCCATGACCGCGTGATGGTGGTCGAGGTGATGGGTCGCAACACGGGGTGGATCGCCACGCACGCCGGCATCGCCGGCGGGGCCACCGCGATCCTCATCCCCGAGCGGCCCTTCGACATCGACGAGGTCGCGCACATCGTCACGCGGCGCCACACCCGCGGCCGGTACGCGTCGATCGTGGTGGTGGCAGAGGGTGCCGAACCCGTGCCGGGGACCCTGCCGCCGATGGACTACCAGATCGATGCATACGGCCGACCGAAACTGGGCGGCATCAGCACGGTGGTTGCCGCGGCGCTGGCGGAGCGCACCGGGTACGACACGCGGGTGGTGCAGATCGGCCATGTGCAGCGCGGCCGCACGCCGAACGCAGTCGACCGTGTCCTGTGCACAAGGCTGGGTGTCGCCGCCACCGAGGCCCTCCACGCCGGCCGCACCGGGAACATGGTGGCGCTCCGTAACGATGACGTGGTGCTGGAACCGCTCGACACGGTGAAGGGGAAGACCCGCTTCGTGGATCTCGATCTCTACGACGGTGTCGCCAGCGTGTTCTTCGGCTGAGTCGGCCCCGCGGACCCGGGCGGGCCGCTACTTCTTCTTCTGTGCCTTGCGGGCCCTGCGGGCCTCGCGCTTCGCGGCCTGCTCGGCTTCGTCCTTCACCAGGAGTGCACCCCCGACGGGCTCCGAACGCGCGGCAAAACGCTCATCGGACATCACGAGCTCGCGGAACCCCTTCAGCGAGCGCGAGTACTGGATGACCATCAACTGCACCGCGGGAAGTCCGAAGGACTCGATCGCCTCGGGGAGAACGGCGTGGAGCTGCGCGAGCGTGGGGTTCTCGCTGTCATCGCCGAGCTTCTCGATGCACCACTGCGTGCACGGCTCGGCAAGCACGATGCCCGTGTCGTGTGCGGTCCGGCGGCGCTGGTAACCCCCGCGCACGGTCGCACCGACGGCCACGGGGTCGGCGCGGGTCTCGTCGTCGCCGAAGGTTCCCTCCGGTGCCCCCACGATGCGTGCGAACGCGTCACGCAACTCACCTTCCAGCGCGAGTGCCAGTGAGCCGAGGGCGGCGTCGTCGAGGGACTCGAGGAATGCCGCGTACCGGCGGTCGAGGAGGAAGCGGTCGTCGTTCATGGCCCCGCAAGGCTAGGCGACACACCTCACGAGGAGAGAACCGCCTGCAGTTCGCGCACCGTGACGGGAGTGGGGAGACCGGTGCGCAACGGTGGCAGGGGGAACGACAACCCGAAGTTCGAGGTGACCCTCACCGTCCACTCCACCGCCGTGTGCGCGGAGAAGCGGCCGCGCGGTGCGCCGTCACTCGAGTGACGGTACGTGTGCATGCAGTCGCTGCGGGCACGGTCGCCGAGGCCGGTGGCCCACGGCCGTCCGGGGCCACTGCACCACACCGCGCCACTGCCGTCACCCGGGTCGAAGCGCAGCCGCGACGGAGTTGCCATGACCGTGACGGAGAAGACCCCGTAGGGGAGCACGACGTGCGCGGTGGCGGACACGGGTTTCCACGCCGTCCTCGGCACCCAGAACCAGGTGCCCACATTCACGACGTTCAGGTCGGCCGGTGGAGCCGTGCGGAACAGCAGGCGTGTGATCCTCTCGGATGCGCTGGCACTCGCCCTGTCGACGACACGCTTCGAGGTGGAGTCACGCACCCACTGGTACCAACTGTCGTTGTTGGCACGGTCGCTGCACGTCCGCTGGTACAGCGTCTCGCTTCCGCCGTTGCTGCGGCGTGTGACGGGCCGCTCGAGTGTGGAACCCGACTGCGGGTCGACCGCGGTGACAGGACGCCAGCGACAGACCGATGACCCGCGCTGCGCGCCGTCGCGCACCTCGGCAGTGACGGTGTCATCCGCCGCAGAGCCACCGCCCTCTGCCGCCCGGAGGCCTGTGCGACCGGTCGGGGCGAGAAAAACGGCAACCAGGGCGACGAGAACGGTCACCAACTGTGGGTTTCTGCGGGCGGGGAATCGCATCGTGTTCCTTCGGGTTGACCTTGGGATGGTTCGTTCGGGGCGGGAGATGATGACGGTGAACCGGGTACTTGTGTCATCACCCCTGCACCGGCCCATGTGTGGCGGCGACTCCGCGGCAGGAACGGGGCCACCCACTGAACCCGATTCGGCGCCCGCCGATAGCATGGCAAGACTCCAAAAACAGGTGAGCCCCTAGCCGATGACCCTGAAGCACCCCGACCACGACGCCGAACAGGCCCACATCGACAGGGCCTACGCGTGTCTCGAGGAGAGCCGCGAGGACGCGCTGCGGATGCGCGAACTCACGCAGTCAGGGCCGGGCGGCACGTTCCAGGCACGCTTCGAGCGCAACGCAGTCGACGAGAAACTGGTGCAGCGCCTCGAGAACCTCGAGCTCGGTGATGCCGCCCTCGTGTTCGGGCGCATCGACCGCATCGCCGAGGACGCGGAGGGTGGCGCGGACGGAGACGTCACACCTCAGGTCGAGGCATTCCACATCGGCCGGCTCGCGCTGTCCGACCGCAACCGCGAGCCCGTGGTGGTCGACTGGCGCGCCCCCGTGGCCGAGCCCTTCTACCGCGCCACCGGACGCCTGCCGATGGGCCTCGTGCGGCGCCGCCACTTCGTGGTGCAGGGTCGCAGGTTGCTGTCGCTCGAGGACGAACTATTCGGTGAGGGGCACGTGGGCGTGGGCGACGACGGCAGTCTCGTCGACCCGCGTGCCGAGATCCGCGGGTACTCCACGTTGATGGCTGCCCTCGAGGCCGGTCGCACCGGACAGCTCGGCGACATCGTGGCCACCATCCAGAGCGAGCAGGACGAGATCATCCGTTCGCCGCAGGCCGGTGTGCTTGTGGTGCAGGGCGGCCCCGGCACCGGCAAGACGGTTGTTGCGCTGCACCGTGCCGCGTACCTGCTGTACACGCACCGCTTCCCGCTGGAGGACCAGGGCGTTCTCGTGATCGGACCGAACCGTGTGTTCCTGAGGTACATCGAACGCGTGCTTCCGTCGCTCGGCGAGGCAGGTGTGGAGCAGGTGGTGCTTCCCGATCTCGTGCCCGACTGCCGGTTTGGCGGCGTCGATTCACCCGAGGCACTGCGCGTGAAGGGCCTGAAGAAGATGGCGAAGGTGATCGACAAGGCGGTCACCGACCGTGAACGTCCGCTGCGCGAGGACGTCACCATCCCGTACCGCGCCGGTTATGTGACTCTCTCAGTGGATGAGTCCCGTTTCATCGTGAGGGATGCGCGCCGTCGCTACCGTCGCCACAACCAGGGTCGCCGCTACGTGGAGATGTCGGTGCAGGAGGCACTGGCCGCGACGTACACGGGCGGCGACGCCGACCCGGCCGACGTGCACGACCTACTGCGCACGCGGCCCGATTACCGCGCCATCCTCGAGCGCATGTGGCCTGTTCTCACGCCGGCGCAGCTGCTGCACGATCTCTACGGCAGCAAGGCGCTGCTGCGCCTCGCCGGCGAGGGTCAGCTGACCGACCGGGAGAGCCTCGCTCTCTTCCGCGAGAGGTCGGGGGACCTCGACGACGTGCGGTGGACGACTGCCGACGCGGCACTCCTCGACGAGGCCCGGTTCGTGCTGGGCCCGAGACTGAACAAACTGGGGAAGGTCGACGAGCAGGACGAGATCCGCACCTACGGGCACATCGTCGTGGACGAGGTGCAGGACCTCACACCGATGCAGATGCGCATGGTCACACGGCGGTCGCTCAGCGGTTCGATGACCGTGGTGGGCGACATCGCGCAGGCCACCGGGCCTTTCGCACCCGACAACTGGGAAGATGTGCTCGCGCACCTGCCCACCCGAAAGGAACCGCGCATCAGCGGGCTCAGCGTGGGCTACCGCATCCCCTCGCCGATCATGGACCTCGCCGACAGGGTGATGCATGCCGCCACACCCGGCCTGCGCTCGCCCAGGAGCGTGCGCACCGGCGGCAGCGACCCGGTCATCGTGCAGACGAACGCGGGCGACCTGCTCGATGAGGCGGTGAGACAGGCGATGGATCACCTCGCGCCGTCGCAGAGGAGCCGCATCGCGGTGATCTGCCCTGACGAGATGGTGGACGACGTGGCCTCGCGTCTCGATGCGCTGGATGCCCCGTACGGGCGTGCACAGTCGGCAGGATTCGACAATGAGATCACGATCGTGCCCGTGACACTGGTGAAGGGACTCGAGATCGATGTGAGCGTTGTGGTGGAGCCCGCCCGCATCGTGGAACTCGACCCGCAGGGCCTTCGTCTCCTCTATGTGGCGCTGACCCGCAGCACGAAGGACCTCGTGGTGGTGCACTCGCGCGAACTCCCCGCCGCCATGGGCTGATCCGACGCGCGGGGTCAGCCCTGCGCGTCGACGAAGATCTGGATGAACCGTGACGCCTTGTCGGCGTCGGCGGGTCGCTTCCGCTCCACCGAGGAGCGCACGAGATCGACGATGCGCTGCACGTCGAGGTCGCTGTCGTTCTTCAGTGCCACAAGTTGCGGCTTCAGGGCGATCCAGATCGATTCCACGTTGCGCAGACGTTCGCGTGCCTCGGCCGTCGCCTTCTCGGCCACAAGGTTGCCGAGACCACGCGCATTGGCGTCGATCGCGGAGAGCAGTTCGGCAACCGATCCCGTGGGGATCGTGGTGGTGGTGACGACCGAGGATGTGGTCGTGGTGTCGATGGTTTCGAGGATCTTCGTGCTGCACGACGTGAGCAACACCATGCACAGGGCACCGGTGGTGAGCAGGCGGGGGAGACGGCGGTTCACGGCGGGTTGCCCGGTCAGACGGTGACCAAGATGCGTGAGCAGGCGAACGGGTCGACCTGAACCTCACGGCCCTCGACAGTGACCGTCATGCTGCCGTCACGCAGCACATCGGTGACGGTGCCGCTGTGGCCGGGGAGGAGGTGCCACTTCTCGAGGAAGTCCAGCATTCCCTCGGTGAACTCGAGCTCCTCGGGGATGCGTGACACCGTGAACTCGGTGCCCTCACTGATCTTGTTGAGTCGCACGGCATCTGGTGCCTCGTATCCGGAGCCGGGGATGGGGTTGCCATGGGGGCAGGTGGTGGGGTGGCCGAGCAGGCGCACCATGGACTCCTCGACCTCCTGCGACATCACGTGCTCCCACTTGCCGGCCTCGCGGTGGGCGAGCGCCCAGGACAGGCCGAGAACATCGGTGAGGAAGCGCTCGGCCAGACGGTGGCGGCGCACCACGCGCACTGCGAGCTCCTGGCCGGCTGTGGTGAGCGAGATCACGTTGCCCTGAACCGTGACCAGTCCCTCGTCGGTCATCCGGCGGATCATCTCGGACACCGACGGCCTCGACACACGCAGCCGGTCGGCGATGCGGGCCTGGATGACCTCCACGTCGTCCTCACGGAGGTCGAAGATGCACTCGCAGTATTCCTCGAACGCGGGATGGTGCTCTCCGGGGTTCGGCATGGCCCCATCCTATTTCCGGTTGCCCGATTCGGGCCCGCCGCAGGGTGTGACTATGTTGCGGGAATGGCCGACCACAGGGTGCTCCACGCGTTCTCCCCGGCCGTGCGCGAGTGGTTCTCCACCTCGTTCCCCGAACCCACCGCACCCCAGGTCCAGGGCTGGCCGGCCATCGTCGGCGGCGCGCACACACTGATCTGCGCCCCCACCGGGTCGGGCAAGACACTCACTGCGTTCATGTCGGCACTCGACCGTCTCGTCACCTCGGAGCCGCCGCCCGCCCGACAGCGCACGAGGGTTCTCTACGTGTCGCCGCTGCGGGCATTGGCCTTCGACGTGGAGAAGAACCTGCGCGCGCCTCTCGCGGGCATCGCACTCGCGGCGGAGCGTCTCGGCGTGCCGTTCGTGGAGCCCACGGTCGCGATGCGCACGGGTGACACGCCCGCCCGCGAGCGGCAGGTGCTCGCTCGCCGGCCACCCGACCTGCTCATCACCACGCCCGAGTCGCTGTATCTCATGCTCACGTCGTCGGTGCGCGACACCCTCGTGAACGTCGACACGGTGATCATCGACGAGATCCATGCGCTCGCCCCCTCGAAGCGGGGTGCACATCTCATGCTCACCCTCGAGCGTCTCGAGGAGCTCACGGTGCGACCGCCGCAGCGCATCGGTCTGTCGGCCACGCAACGGCCGATGGAGGAAGTCGCCCGTTTCCTCGGCGGCCAGGAGCCCGTTCACGACGGTGGCTCGACCGTGTGGCAGCCGCGACCGGTCACGATCGTCGACACGGGGGTGCGCAAGGCACTGCACATCGACGTGGTGGTGCCGGTCGAGGACATGGCGGATCTCGGTCGCGAGTCAGCACCAGGTCAGCTGCACAGCGGGCCCGCAACCGCTGCACTCGCGCCGCGCCGCACCAGCATCTGGCCGAGCATCCACCCGCGCATCCTCGAGCAGATACTCGCGCACCGCAGCACCATCATCTTCTGCAACGCACGCCGCGCCGCCGAACGGCTGGCGGCCAGCCTGAACGAACTCGCGGCCGAGCAGGGCATCGACGTCGACCCCGACACCGGTGCCAGCCGCGGTGAGCTGGTGAAGGCCCACCATGGCTCGCTCGCGCGCGAGCAGCGCGTGCTCATCGAGGACCGCCTGAAGCGCGGTGACCTGCGCGCCATCGTGGCGACGTCATCGCTCGAGCTCGGCATCGACATGGGTGCGGTCGACCTCGTGATCCAGGTGGAGTCCCCGGGTGCCGTCAGCCGCGGCCTCCAGCGGATCGGCCGTGCGGGCCATTCCGTCGGCGAGCCCAGCACCGGCACCATCTACCCGAAGCACCGCCACGACCTCCTCGAGAGTGCCGTGGTCACGCGCGCGATGCTGGACGGACGCATCGAGTCAACGCGGTACCTGCGCAACCCGCTCGACGTTCTCGCCCAGCAGATAGTGGCCCATGCGTCGGTCGGTGGGGACGTGCCGCTCGATGGTCTCACCACCATGGTGCGTCGTTGTGCCGCGTTCGCCGATCTCGGCGACGATGTCCTGCACGGCGTGCTCGACCTGCTGTCCGGTCGGTACCCGAGCGAGGAGTTCTCCGAGCTTCGTCCGCGCATCGTGTGGGACCGCATCGCCGGGACCGTGCGCGCACGCGACGGCGCGCAGCGTCTCGCCGTCACGAACGGCGGCACCATCCCCGACCGTGGGCTCTTCGGGGTGTTCCTTCCCGACGGTACGCGCGTCGGCGAGCTCGACGAGGAGATGGTGTACGAGTCGAGACCGGGGGAGACCTTCCTCCTCGGAGCCAGCACATGGCGCATCGAGGACATCACCTTCGAGCGCGTGGTGGTCACACCGGCACCCGGCCAGCCGGGCAAGATGCCGTTTTGGCGCGGCGACATGATGGGCCGGCCCGTCGAGCTCGGACGTGCGCTCGGGGCATTCGTGCGCGAGACCCGCGCGCTGGCGGCGACCGACCGCGACCGTGCGCATGCAACGCTGCGTGACGCGCACATGCTGGACGAACTCGCCGCGGCCAACCTTCTCTCGTACGTGGAGGAGCAGGCACTCGCGACCGGCGTCGTTCCCGATGACAGAACGATCGTGGTGGAACGCTTCCGTGACGAGATCGGCGACTGGCGAGTGTGCATCCACACCCCGTTCGGCACGCCCGTGCACGCGCCGTGGGCCATGGCCGTCCAGAGCCGTTTCCTCGAGACCCACGGCATGCACCTGGAGATGATGTGGAGTGACGACGGCATCGTGCTGCGTCTGCCCGAGGCCGCCGAGGCGATCGACCCGAACGACTTCGTGATGGACCCCGAGACCGTGCACGACATCATCGTGGCTGCACTGCCGCAGACATCGCTGTTCGCCGCGCGGTTCCGCGAGTGTGCCGCGCGGTCACTGTTGCTGCCGCGTCGCCGGCCCGACCAGCGCACCCCGTTGTGGCAGCAGCGCCAACGGGCGGCCGACCTGCTCTCGGTCGCGGCGAAGTACCCGTCGTTCCCCGTGCTGCTCGAGACAAGCCGCGAGTGCCTGCAGGACGTGTTCGACGTGCCCGCGCTGTGCGAGGTGCTGTCCCAGGTCCGCTCGCGCGCCGTGCGGCTCGTTCATGTCGACACACCCAAGGCCTCGCCGTTCGCGCAGAGCCTCATGTTCAACTGGATCGCCGCGTACATGTACGAGGGCGACGCACCACTCGCCGAGCGGCGTGCTGCCGCACTTTCGCTCGACCGTGACCTCCTGAACTCGTTGCTCGGCGCGGAGGAACTGCGCGAGCTGCTCGATGCGGGTGTGCTGGCCGATCTCGAGCTGGAGCTGCAGTGCCTGACCGACGGCAGGCGGGCGCGCTCCGCCGACGAACTGCACGATGTGCTGCGCCGTCTCGGTGGTCTCGGGGTGGATGCGATCCCGCCCCGCTGCGAAGGGTTCGATGCCACATGGGTGGACCAGCTCGTGCACGACCGACGGGCGTTCGTGACGCTGGTCAACAACGTCGACACCGTGGTCGCCGCCGAGGATGCCGCGCTCTACCGCGACGCACTCGGGTGCAACCTGCCCCTCGGTCTGCCTGCCGCGTTCACCGAGCCGCGGCCCGCGCCGCTCGGGCACCTGGTCGCGCGGTTCGCGCGCACCCACGGTCCGTTCACTGCCGCGCAGGCCGCCGCGCATCTCTCCGTGCCGCCCGAGAGGGTGACCGGTGCACTGTCCGCGCTCGAGGCTGACGGCAGGGTGGTGCGCGGCGAGTTCAGGCCCGGCGGCACCGAGCGCGAGTGGGTGGACGTCGAGGTGCTGCGCCAGTTGCGCCGCCGGTCGCTGGCCGCTCTGCGCCGTGAGGTGGAACCCGTCGAGCAGCAGGCACTCGCCAGGTTCCTGCCCGCGTGGCACGGCATCACCTCCCCGCAGCGCGGGACCGATGCACTCGTTGGGGCGATCAACGTTCTGCAGGGCGCATCGGTCGTAGCGTCGTCGCTGGAGTCCGACGTGCTGCCGCTGCGCGTGCGCGGCTACCGCCAGAGCGACCTCGACGCGATGTGTGCCGCAGGCGAGGTCGTGTGGGTGGGGGCAGGTGCGATCGGGTCGTCCGACGGACGTGTGCGCCTCTTCTTCGCCGACCAGTTGCCGTTGCTCGCGCGTGCGCTCGAGTTTCCCGAACCGCCCTCCGGTGAGGTCCACGGCGCCATCCGTGAGGCCCTGCGCTCTCGCGGGGCGCTCTTCTTTGCCCAGGTCCGCGCCGCCGCTCCGCAGGCCACGGACTCCGAGGTGCTGTCGGCGCTGTGGGACATGGTGTGGGCAGGCGAGGTCACGAACGACACCTACGCGCCGATGCGCGCGATGCTCGCCGGCGGACGTGCCGCCGCGAAGTCCGCCGCACGTTCACCGCGCACGGCGCGTCCGGGCAGGCTCACGCGCATCGGGCCGCCCGCCGGTGCCGGCAGGTGGAGCCTCGTCGCACCGTTGCTCGTCACAACCTCATCCGCCACGGAGTCCGCGCATGCGCTCGCGCTGCAGATGCTGGAGCGCCACGGGGTCGTCACACGCGAGGCGGTGCTGGCCGAGGGGCCGGTGGGCGGTTTCGCATCGGTGTACGGGGTGCTGAAGACGATGGAGGAGCGCGGCCAGGTGCGTCGCGGGTACTTCGTGTCGGGCCTCGGTGCGGCGCAGTTCGCGCTGCCGGGCGCAGTCGACAGGTTGCGCGACGTGCGCGAGGCAGTGGATGCCGAGCTTCACCCGGAGAACGTCCCGGCACCCGTCGTGATGGCGGCCACCGATCCGGCGCAGCCGTGGGGGGCCACGATCCACTGGCCGCTCACGCAGGGTCGACCGGTCCGCGGCGCGGGCGCAGTCGTGGTGCTGGTCGACGGTGAGCCCCTCGCATGGTTCGACGCCGGGTCACATCACCTCGTCACGTTCCCGTCGACACGTGCACGAGATGGGTGGGCCGACGCGCTGGTCACCCTGGTGAAGGACGGCCGCAGGCGCTCTCTCGAGGTCCGCAAGGTGGACGGCGAGGTTCCCCAGGCCGATGACCCTGTGGTGGCGATGCTCGAGAGGGTCGGGTTCGCCCGCGGCTACCGCGGCTGGGTGCTGCGCGACTGAGGCACGGCGTCAGGACCGTGGGTCCGCGCCCACCGACCGCAGGCCTGCCCATGCGAGGCCCGCGATCGCGTTGCCGACACGCTCGGCGTCGAAGTCCGCGTGCTGTGCGATCAGGTGTCGGCTCACGGCCTCGGCCATGCCAACCAACCCGAGAGCGAACGTGCGCTGGTCCTCGGCCGACACCGGCGCGGTGATGAACGGCGCAATCGCGGTCGCCGCGTCATCCTCGAAACGCTTGACGATGTCGGCGAACTCCTCGTCGACACGGCCGCTGCTCTCGAACACGAGCGAGAACGCCTCCCTGTTCGCATCGACCCAGGTGAAGTAGGCGACCATGCCGTTCACCGTCTTCAGGCGGCCGTTGTCACCGGCCTCCGAGGCGGCCCGTGTGACGTGGCTGACGAGGTCCCGGCCCACGTGGTTGAGCAGCTCCAGGTAGAGCGCGCGCTTGGAGTCGAAGTACTGGTACAGCACCGGCTTCGTGACACCGAGCTGTTCGGCGATGTCGTTCATCAAGGTGTTGTGGTAGCCCGACCGCGCGAAGGCGAGCAGTGCGACGGAGAGAATCTGTTCGCGGCGCTCGGGCGATGTCACAGCCCGCGCTCCGCATCGTCCCGCTCGGCCGCCTTCACGGCGTAACCGAGCACGATCGACGGGGCGAGCAGCACCGAACCGGCGACAAGGCTCACCGTGACTGCGGTGACGATGGGGCCGGCGAAACCGAACGCGAACGCCATGACAAAGAGTGCCATGGCGAGTGCCATCAACAGCCAGCCCACGCGGTTCGCGAGAAGTGTCCATCTCGCCACCTGCGCCCTGCGGCGCCGCACCGGGTCATCCATCGGTGCCAGCGTATGTGTCAGAACGCCGCAGGCAACAGACCCGACACACTCTCGAATGCGAAGAAGAGGCTGACCGCGAACAGCGGCAGCCACGCTCCCCACACGGCAGTGTTGCGGGCCAGCGCACGTACGTCGCGCAGTCTCCACGGCCGTGTCAGCCTGCGGGCCGCCGCGCACAGCAGCACGCACACCGCCGCCCACAGCGCTGTCGGCACGATGTTCGAGGGTTCGTGGAACCAGCCGGGGGAATCCCCGATGGTGTCCACCGACACGCCGTCGACCGTCGGCGTCGTGCCCTCCACCACCGCGACGGGGGTCGCGCGCAACGGTGAGCGCACTGACACGAGCTCGCCGCGCACGATGAGTCTGTCCTTCGATGTCCACTTCGGGTGGCACGTGACGAGCGTGAGGATCGCGCGCGAGGGGTCATCGGTGCGGATCACGCTCACCTCGTTGGCCGAGACCACCCTCGACCCGGTCACCCTGTAGGTGAAGGTGCCCTGCAGGGTGGTGAAGACCACCTCGTCACCCTTCTGCAGCATGTCGAGATGCTCGAACGGCCCGCCGTAGCTCTCGCGGTGACCGGCAATGGCAGCGTTGCCGAGCTGCCCCGGCAGTGGCGAACCCGCGAACACCCCGGGCCCACGCTCCAGTTGCTCGAGTCTCGCCCCCGCGACGAGCCACGCGTTCACATCGATGACGGGGATGCTGATCCTCCCGATGGCATCACCCACGAGCGGCAGGGCGGGAACCTGCGATGAGAAGTTGCGCGACCTCGTGACGGTTTCCTCGAACTTCTTCTGCAGGTCGCGCTGGTCGGCGTGCTGGCGGATGCCGGTGCCCCACACCCTGTAGCCGGCGAAGGCGAGGATGAAGAGACCCGACACGAGAAGTACCCGACCGATGCGCTCGACGGTCCCACCGCGGGGTGCACGTCGCGGTGCATCGCCGGCCGGGGTGCCGTCGGTGAGTGTCTGCATCCCGACCGAACCTACTCCCGACACGCACGCGGCGACCGGCGGCCGCCACGTGGGTGTGAATCATCCCTGTCGCACTAGCGTCGGAATCGATGGACACCGCGGTCGACCTGGGTGGAGTGGTGGCCGTTCTCGGGGGGTTCCCGGTTCTCGCCGGTGCCGACCTCCGGGTGGAGCGCGGTGAGACCGTGCTCCTGCGCGGGCCGAACGGGGCGGGCAAGACCAGCCTCCTTCGCGTGTGTGCAGGCCTGCTTCCCGTCGAACGCGGGGGCGGCACCGTGCTGGGGATGGACGTCGCCACGCAGCGCGAGGGAATCCGGCGCCGTGTCGGTCTGCTCGGTCATGCGAACGGTCTGTACCTCGACCTCACCGCGGAGCAGAACGTTCGCTTCTGGGCGGGAACCGTCGGTGCCGGCGATGACGAGGTGGCAGCTGCGATGTCCCGTATGCGTCTCGACGGTCGTCTCGCGTCGGTGCGCGCGGGCCGGATGTCCGCGGGGCAGCGGCGCAGATGCGCACTCGCGTCGCTCATCGTGAGACGTGCCGAGCTGTGGCTGCTGGACGAGCCGCATGCGGGCCTTGATGCCGCGGGCCGTGACGAGATCGACAGCGTGCTGCGCGAGGCGGTGCGGGCAGGGGCGACAGTCGTCGTCGCGTCGCACGAACTCGAACGGGCCGCGTCGCTCGCATCCCGGGTGCTGGTGGTCGACGGCGGCACCGTGCACGAGGAGGGGCCGGGACGATGAGCGGCGAAGGCGTCGTGACCCGCCGTGCCGTTGCCGGTGCGGTCGCGCGCAAGGACATCCAGGTCGAGCGCGGGAGCCGCGTCGTCACGAACCAGGTCGCGCCGTTCGCGCTCGTGGTGATGGTGATGTTCGCCTTCGCCCTCGACAACGAGGGGATCCTCCAGCGGGTTGCCCCCGGCCTCGTGTGGCTGGCCACGCTGTTCAGCATGCTGGTCGTGGTGCAGCGCAGCTTCGCGGTGGAATCCGCAGACGGCGCACTGGATGCCCTCCGGGTGGCGGGTGTCGACCCGGCCGCGATCTTCCTCGGCAAGTCGGTGGCGTTGATGGTGCAGTTGTTCCTGCTCGAGGTCGTTCTCGTGGCCGCCGCCTTCGTGCTGTACGGGGTCGAACCGACTGCCGCGGGGTGGCTGGAGGCGTTCGTCACCATGGTTGCCGCGACCGTCGGGCTGGGCTTCGTGGGTACCCTCTATGGCGGTCTCGCTGCCGGTGCGAGGGGCCGCGAGACTCTGCTCCCGCTGCTGCTCCTGCCGGTCGTGGCACCCGTCCTCATCGGCGCGACCCGTGCCACCGAGGCGGCCTTCGGCAGTGGCGGTGCCACCGTCGCCGAGGGGTGGCCGTGGATCGGTCTCCTCGCGGTGTTCGCGGTGGTGTTCGGCGCGGTCGGGTCGGTCGCCTTCGGGCCACTGGTCGACGAGTAGGGCGCACAACCGATCACGAGACTCCCGACGAGATGACCCCCACATGACCGAGACCGCGACGCACGCAGTGACTGCCGCCTCGACGGGCACCCCCGCGACACGCCGCCTGGGGTTCGTCGTTCTCCTCCTCTGCGGTGTCCTTGCGATGAGCGGGTTGTGGTGGTCGGCCGAGGACATCGTGCAGGGAAGCACGGTGCGGATCATGTACGTGCACGTCCCCAGCATCTGGGTGGCATACATGGCCTTCCTCTTCACGGCAGTCTGTTCGGCGGTGTACCTGTCGGGACGCAGCCGTTCGCTCGCGTGGGACCGTGTCGCCGGCGCGAGCGGCGAGATCGGGGTGCTCTTCGTCGCGGTGTCGCTGGTGACGGGAAGCCTGTGGGGCCGCCTCACGTGGGGCACGTACTGGGTGTGGGATGCGCGGCTCACCAGCACTGCGTTCCTCTTCATCACCTATGTCGGGTACCTCGCGGTGCGCAGGCTGGACGGAACCCTGCGGCAGCGCGCGCGTCGTTCCGCGGTCCTCGCCCTTCTCGCGGTGCTCGAGATCCCGCTCGTGCACTTCAGCGTGAGGCTGTGGCGCTCGCTGCACCAGGAGGCATCGGTTGCCGACCCGAACGCCAAGGTGAAGCTGGACGGGCTGATGCTCTTCACGCTCTTCCTCGGGCTCGTGACATTCACGGCCCTGTTCGTGTGGCTGCTCCTGCACCGCCAGCGTGTCATCCAGCTGGAGGACACCGTGGCCGGAAGCGGCCTCGACGAGGCGATCGAGGCCCGTCGCGGCGAGTCGGTGGAGCGGTGATGGAGCACGCATCGTTCATCATCGGCAGTTGGGTGCTGACGGCAGCCTCGGTCACCGCGTACGCGGTGTGGACCGTGCGCCGCGGCCGTTCCCTCGCGCGGCGCGCGACACGTGAGGAGATGCCGTGGACCTGACCCCGCGCACCGACGGGGCGCAGCCGCCCGTGCGCCGGAAGCGGCGGTTGATGCCCGCCGTCGTGGTGGCCGTTGCCCTCGTCGCCGGCGGGGTGGTCGTCACCAAGTTCCTCACGAGCGCAATCGACTACTACTGCAACGTCGATGAGGTGGGGGTACGGAAGGGGTGCGATGCCGACAGGCGCATCCGCGTGCAGGGCATCGTGAAGAAGGACAGCATGCGGAAGGCCGACGGCGCCACCGCGTTCGAGTTGACCTGGCACGACAAGTCGCTCGCGGTCCGCTATCTCGGTGACCCCGGTGGTGTCTTCCAGGAGTGCATTGCGGTGGTTGCGCACGGCCGAGTGCGCAACGGGGTGCTCGACTCCGACCGCATCGAGGTGAAGCACTCGAACGAGTACGTCGACAAGAACAAGACACGGTTCGACCAGTCGAACGACGAGGCTGCCGCATGCTCGCTGTCGGAGGGCTAGCCGGACCGCTCGGCAGGGCGGCACTTCTGGTCGGACTCGTCGGTGCCGTGTTCGGCATGGTTGCCGCCGTGACCGGCACCAGGCGACGTGACCCGGGTGTGATACGCCTCTCCCCGCGGTTCGCGGTGCTCACGGGGATTGCCTCGGTCGCCGCGTTCGCCTGCATGGAGTGGGCGATGATCACCCGCGACTTCTCGCTTGCCTACGTGCAGAAGGTCGGCTCCCGGAGCACGCCCGCTCTCTACAACTTCGCCGCGGTGTGGAGTGCCCTCGAGGGGTCGATTCTCCTCTGGTTGCTCGTGCTGACCCTGCTCACCGTCGGGGTGGCGGCGAAGTACAGGGCGAAAC
This sequence comes from Acidimicrobiales bacterium, assembly GCA_046091145.1. Classification (GTDB taxonomy): domain Bacteria; phylum Actinomycetota; class Acidimicrobiia; order Acidimicrobiales; family Ilumatobacteraceae; genus UBA2093. Next base: position 18,032 of record JBJTBF010000057.1, read on the forward strand.
TCGACGACCCCATGGTCGGATGGGCGATGGCGACGCTCTTCTTCGTGGGTGTGTTCTTCTTCGTGCTGACCCTCGGCCCGGCGAACCCGTTCGCCGAAGGTGCACCTGGGGTTCTCGACGGACCGGGCCCGAACCCGCTGCTGCAGAACCACATCCTCGTGATGTTCCACCCGCCCGTTCTCTACATCGGGTACGTGGGCTTCACCGTGCCGTTCGCATTCGCGATCGGGGCGCTCGTCACAGGTCGTGTCGGCGAGGGTTGGCTGCTCGAGACCAGACGGTGGGCCCTCCTGTCGTGGGGTTTCCTCACTTTCGGCATCGTGCTAGGCAGCTGGTGGAGCTACGAGGTGCTCGGCTGGGGCGGGGTGTGGGCGTGGGACCCCGTCGAGAACGCATCGTTCATCCCCTGGTTGACGGGCACCGCGTACATCCACTCCGTCCTCGTGCAGGAGCGCCGGGGGATGCTGCGCGTGTGGAACCTCTCGCTCCTGGTCGCCACGTTCAGTCTCACGATCCTCGGCACCTTCCTGACGAGGTCCGGTGTGCTGAACAGCGTCCATGCGTTCAGTGACAGCAACATCGGCCCGTACCTGCTCACGTTCTTCGCGGTGGTCGTGCTCGCGTCGGTGGTGCTGATCGGGTGGCGGGGGGACCTGCTGCGCTCTCCCGGGACCATCGACTCCCCGGTGTCACGCGAGGGTGCGTTCCTCGCGAACAACGTGGTGTTCAGCGTGTTCGCCTTCGTGGTGCTGCTCGGCACGGTGTTCCCGCTGGTCGTCGAGGCACTCCAGAACCGCCAGCTGGTGGTGGGCGAACCGTTCTTCGACCGCCTCGGGGTGCCTGTCGGCCTCACGATGCTGTTCCTCATGTGCATCGCGCCGGTGCTGCCGTGGCGCAAGGCATCGGGCGAGCTGCTCTCGCAGAGACTGTTCTGGCCGGCATGGACGGGCACGCTCGCGCTGCTCGTCTCGGTGCTGGTCGGTGCCTCCGGCATCGCCCCGCTGCTCACGTTCTTCCTCGGTGGCTTCGCTGCCGGTGCGGCGTTGCGCCAGTTGGTGCTGGCCATGCGGCACCAGGGGTGGCGCGGCTTCGTCGGCCGTGCGAACGGCGGCATGGTGGTGCACATCGGCGTGATCCTGATCGCCGTTGCACTCGCTGCATCGAACAGCCACACACGCAGCCAGGAACTGAACCTGCAGCAGGGCAAGCCCGCGGAATGGGCAGGTCACACGTTCGAGCTCACCGGGTTCCGTCGCACGGTGGACGACCGCCAGACACGCATCGCCGCGGTCGTGCTGGTCGACGGCACGGAGCGCGCGCCCGCAATCACCAAGTTCGTGAAGATGGGCCAGAACATCGGGACCCCGTCGGTGCTGACGTCGTTGACGAAGGACATCTACGTCACACTCGAGTCACCGGTGCGCATGGACTCTGGTGTCGCGCGCATCAAGGTGTTCGTGAAGCCGATGATCCTGTGGATCTGGATCGGCGGCGGGATGATGCTGCTCGGGACGTTGCTCGCCATGTTCCCCGGCCGCCGGCGCAGGCCGACGGATGCGGTGTCGGCGCCCGTGAGGGTGGCCCCGCGCGCAGGAGGTGTGCAGTGACACGCCGACGTGCCCCGCTCGTGGCATCGGCGGTCGGTGCCGTGCTGCTCGGCCTGCTGGTGCTGCTCGCCGTGGCCGACCCGGCCACCGACTCCGCATCATCGCCGTTGCTCGGCCGGCCCGCGCCGGCCGTGGTGTCGACGTCGCTCGACGGACAGCCCTTCGATCTGGCCCGCCGCAAGGGCAGCTGGGTGGTCCTGAACTTCTTCAACTCCACCTGTGTGCCGTGCCGCAACGAGCACCCGAACCTTCTGCGGTTCGCCGCCGCTCAGGAGAAGACCGATGACCCCGTGGAGCTGTACACCGTTGTGAACGACGACTCCGATGCCGCCGTCGAGGCGTTCTTCGGTGCGAACGGCGGCGAATGGCCGCGCGTGCGCGACGACGACGGGGCGATTGCGGTGGCGTTCGGCGTGGCGAAGGTGCCCGAGACGTGGGTGATCGACCCCAACGGGTTCGTTCGCCTGCGCGTGGTGGGTGAGATCACCGCGGACTTCCTCGAGCAGAGGGTCGCCGAGATGCGCGCGGCCGATGCGGGGCAGTCATGACCGCCCCCGCACGGCGGCTGAAGTCGTGGCCGGTGTGGATGTTGCTGGCGCTCGGCGTGGTGGTCCTCCTGACCATCGGCGGCACGCGCGACAACGGCCCGCTGACACAGAGCGACCGCATCGACGCGATCTCGCAGCGCATTGCGTGCCCCACGTGCGACGGCGAGAGTGTGTATGTCTCGCGGGCACGGGCTGCGGAGGCCATCCGCAACCGGATCGCCCGCGACGTTGCCGCGGCGCAACTCACCGACGACCAGATCGTGGCGGGCATCGCAGGTTCGTTCGACGCGCGCGTGCTGCTCGTGCCCCGTGCGACGGGGATCGATGCGCTGGTGTGGGTGCTGCCGGTGTTCGCCGCGGTGTGTGCGGTGACGGGTCTGGCATTCGCCTTCCGCCGCTGGCGCCACGAACCTTCCCGGCCGACGGCCGATGACGTCGCGTTGGTCGAGTCCCTGCTCGAGGAGGACGACCTCCCGTGAGTGACACGACATCCGCGCACGACGCGGGGGAGCGGCCCGAGCGCGAGGTTCTCACCGAACAACTGGACTTCCTGCTGGACTCGCTGCGCGACCTCGACCGTGAACTGGAGGCCGGTGACATCGAGCCCGACGACCATGCCACGCTGCGTGCCGACTACACCGCGCGTGCGGCTGCAATCGCGCGCCAGCTATCCGGCACCGCGATCGACCACCCCGACGACACCCCGCCGATGCCGCGCCCGCGCTGGCGGGCGGCGGTCGCGGTGCTGGTCGTCGTTGCGCTGGCGGCAGGCAGCGGTTTCCTCGTTGCGGCGTCATCGGGCCAGCGCCTGCCCGGGGAGAGCCTGTCGGGTGGCATCGAGCAGAGCACAGCCTCGCGGCTGTCGTCTGCGCGTCAGCTGAACTTCAGCGACCCCGAGCGCGCGATCAAGCTGTACACCGAGGTCCTGCGCACCGACCCCGACAATCCCGAGGCACTCACGTACCGCGCATGGATCGTGGCACTCACGGCCCGGAACGCGACGGGACGCATCCGTGACGTCGCGTATGCCACCGTCCTCGCCGATCTCATGAAGGTGCGCAACTCCGACCCCTCCTACCCTGACGCCGCGTGCTTCCTCGGGATCGTGTGGTTCCGGTTCATGAACGACGCAGCGAAGGCGAAGCCCCAGATCGACGAGTGCATGGCGAACAACCCGCCCCAGGAGGTGCGCCAGTTCGTGGAGGGCATCGAGTCCGAGATCGACGCTGCGCTCGCGGGGAAGTGATCAGCCCCCAGGGGGGTCGACCAGTCCGGCGCGCACGAAGCGGCCGTTCTCGCGGTGCACCACGAACATCGCGGCCTTGCGCAGGGCTCCCTTCGAGCCGGTGAGGTCGAGCCCACGGCGCAGGAGTGCGTCCATCACCGCGGGGATCACGTCACCGTGGCTGCAGCACACCGTTCCCTCGGGGGCCTCCTCGAGCATCGCGAGCGTCCGCTCGAACGGTGTGTCCTCGTCCAGGGTCGTCTCCACGCGCAACTCAAGCCCGAAACGTTCCGCCAGCGGCTGCACGGTCTCGCGGCAGCGCAGCCGGGGGCTCGACAGCACGGCGACCGGGGTCTCCCCGGACCACCCCCGTGCGATGGTAAGGGCCTGCGCGCACCCGTCGTCAGTCAGCGGACGGTCGTAATCGCTCTCCGTCCAAGCCGAACGGCTGTGGGCCTTCGCGTGACGGATGAGATAGATCGCCATGTGCCCACCGTAACCGTCGCGGTTGCACCGGCGGCAGGGCAGACTCTGCACGTGGGTTTCTTCGAACGCAACCGCAGGGAAGTCATCGAGATGGGGTACGACGGCGACCGTCTGCCGCCGGGCCAGTACCTCACCGACCGTTTCCCGGTTCTTCACGTCGGCGATGTGCCCACGTACGCACCCGGCGAGTGGAGCCTGTCGGTGTCGGGTCTAGTCGATCGGCCGTACACGATGACGTTCGAGGAGCTCACGTCGATGCCGAGCATCACCCTCACCACCGACATTCATTGCGTCACCAAGTGGTCGAAGTTCGACACGGTGTGGCGTGGTGTTCGCGTGGTCGACATCCTCGCGCGTGCGGGGGTGCAGCAGTCCGCCACGCACCTCATGGGCCATGCAGAGTTCGGGTACACCGCGAACATGCCGCTGGTCGATGCAGTGCGCGACGAATGCCTGGTGACGTGGGAGTTCGACGGGAAGCCGCTCGAGCCGATCCACGGCGGTCCGGTGCGTCTGTTGGTGCCCCATCTGTACTTCTGGAAGTCGCCGAAGTGGTTGCGCGGGCTCGAACTGATCGACCGCGACAAGCCGGGCTTCTGGGAGCGAAACGGCTACCACATGTACGGGGACCCGTTCCTCGAGCAGCGCGTCTGGGGCGACTGAACACGTTCACGGCACAGTTCCACTCCTTTCCGGCCCCAAAAGGCCATGGTTGGGATACGGTGCGCGCGTGAAAAGGGGTGTCTCCCGGGCCGTGTGTCTCCTGGTGGCGATGGCACTTCTGGGCGTGGGAGTGTCCGCCCCCTCCTCGCCGGATGCGCAGGCGACGTCCGTCGACCCACGGTCCGTGCAGGCGACATTCGTGGGCTCTGCGATGTTCGAGGGCCGTTTGCTTCCCGTCGATGCCCAGGGCCGTGTGTTCATGGAACGAGGCGGAATCTGGGTCCCGGTGGGAGCGGTGAAGCCGGCGCAGACCCAGGCATCCACCACTTCACTTGCTGCCGACCGTGACCAGGACAAGGTCGTTGATGCACTTGAGGCCATCTACGGGAACAACGACGACCGTCCGATGCGCGTGATGGTGTCGGTCGGGAGGGAGACGCTCGTTGACGCCAACCGTGCTGTGCTCGGGGAGGGTGGCACGGTCACAAGGATCATCGGTGCGGGACCGGACGCAGTGATCGCGGCACGGCTCGACCGTGACGGCGCGCAGAAGGTCGCACAACTCGACGGTGTCATCGCGGTGTGGCCCGACCTCGTAGTCTCCGTCTCGCCACCGAGGACCCTCGAGAGCACCCCGACCTCCGGCGTCCCGAGCGCCTCGGTGGAGCCCCAGGATGCGCTGAGGGGTCTGCCTGCGCTGCGCACGGCGCAGGGTGTCACGGGTGCCGGCATCGACGTTGCCGTCATCGACACCGGCGTTGATGCACGGCACACCTCGATTTCCGGACGGGTGGCACACAGGCAGAACTTCGTCACCACCGATTCGGGGTGCAGCTACGGCTCGCCCGGTGTGGGTGACGGAAACGGCCACGGCACTCACGTTGCGGGCATCATCGCCGGCTCGGGATCGGTCGGGGGAGTGGCACCCGGAGCACGGATCGTCGGGTTGAGGGTGCTCACATGCAGCGGCTCGGGCCAGAACAGTGACATCGTCGCCGCCATCGACTGGCTCGCAGCGAACCGCAACAACGCCGGGCTCGGCCTGAACGTGAGGGTGGCGAACATCTCGCTCGGGTCGTTCAGTTGTTACACCCTGTTCGACGGGACAGACCCCATGTCGATCGCGGTGAACCGACTCGTGGCCGCCGGGGTGGCCACGTACGTGGCGGCGGGGAACTCCGCGGACCGCGACGGCTGCGGGGTCCTGGGGACGGTGGGGACACCGGGCGCGGCGGACTACGGCACGACGGTCGGGGCGTCGACGCCCGAACAGTCTCAGGGAGTTGACCTCGCCTTCTTCTCGAGCCGTGGCCTCTACAACCAGGCACGCACCAAGCCCGAGTTCTCGGTGCCCGGCGCGAACATCCGCTCTGCGAAGGCCAACACAAGCAACTTCGCGGCCGGTACCTCCGTCACTGACTGGGTGACTATGTCGGGGACGTCCATGGCCACACCGTTCGCGGCGGGCCTGGCCGCCCTCGCGCTCCAGCGTCGGCCCGAACTCGTCCCGTCGGGCACTTCGTGTGAGGTTGCAGCCGACTGTCCGCTCGGGGTGGTGGGTGCGTCGATGTCCCTACCCCTGCGGGACCTCGAGATCTCGACGGCCATCGACCGCGGTGCGGCCGGTGTCGACATGGTGTGGGGGCACGGCCTCGCGGATCCGTACGCCATCCTCGGAACGACGGGAACGGCGTACCCGGTCGGTACGGCAACGGTCCTCAACGTGGCGACGGACATGATGGATGCGAAGCTGAGGCTGACGGTTGCCGAGAACAAACCCGTGTCGCTGTCGTTCCACCGGGTCGTGGCCTCCCTCAGCACCACGAACATCAAGGCGCACGGCGGGGTGAGCATTCCCTACGTCACGCTGCGGAGACTCTCGGACGGGGTCGAGTTGCCCATGTACACCGGTCACTTCGTTTCGAGCGGCTACATCTCATGGCTCCTGAACGGACGCACGTGGAACACCGGGGCCACGAACATCGCCCCGGGCAGGTACGAGCTCCAGGTCTTCATCACCGGAATGACCGGTGACCTTCTCGTCACCGGCTCGAACGTGTCGTCGATCGTGCCGACCTCCTCGCTGGTCACGGTGTCCACCCCGTCCGGTGTCGTCCGGCCGGGTTCGTCGTCCAGCATCACCATCACGAACAATGCCGCGTACGCGCTCACCGCGAAGGCGGTGGACCTGAACGCAGTCACGGATCTCTCCGATGCCGGGGCCGAGATTGCGGCTGGTCAGTCGCGAACCGTCAACTTCGCCGTACCGGCGGGGGCCACCGCGAGCGCAACGAGGCTGTACGCCGAGGTCACCGCATCGTCGGTCTCCGAGGACGTGGGAACCAGGTCAGGGTCCAGGAACATCGTCATTCGTGCCGGCATGGCGGCCGCGTCCGCCGGCGCGTTTCCCGCTGCGGAACGAGTCGACGGCAATGCGGACGGCACGTCGTTCTCACCCCCGTTCCGTGATTCGTTCGAACCCGGCATGGGTTCGCGCATGTCCGCGGACGGGTCGGTCGTGGCGTTCTGGAAGGAAGGCACGCTCGTCACCTCCGACGGTGTCAACCAGACAGGATCGGACGGCCATGTGTACATCCGTGACCGTGTGGCAGGAACCACCGTGCTGATGGGTGGCACCACGCTGCGGTCGTCGATCACCAAGCTGTGGGACCTCAGCGACGACGGTGACCTGGTGGTGTTCTCGACAACGAAGAACCTGGTGGTCGGTGACACCAACGCGTCGAACTGCAACGACCTCTACACCTACCGTCGGTCGACGGGCGTCTTCACGTTGGTTGGGGTGTTGCCGGCTGGCTACACCTCTCCGTGTGTCGGGTCGATGGATGTGAACGAGATGCAGGCCGACCTCTCGCCCGACGGGACGAAGGTGCTCTGGGCCAGGAGCGGCGACATGGGTCCGGGCACCAAGGTTTTCCGCCTCTCGTGGTTCGTCACGACCCTCTCTCCGGTTTCCACCACGTTGATCAACGCCCCGCACGACGGGTCGGCCACGCCCTCGTCCGGAACGAAGATGTTCACCCAGCCGGCGTGGAATGCGGCATCGGACACCGTGGTGTTCTACACGCCCGA
>JBJTBF010000058.1:0-69985 GCA_046091145.1 Acidimicrobiales bacterium
ATCGACGCGAACGACGCCGTCGCGGTGATGCCACCGGAGGGCGACGGAACCAGTGCGGCACGTCCGCCACTGGCCGTGACGATCTGACGCACCACGGCGAGACCGAGACCGCTCCCCGTCTCCCCCGTCGATGCCGGCCCGGGTGACCACCGTGCTTCTGGCACTCTCGGTGCTGACCGGTGCTCTCGCATCCTGGAAGACCTATGACGCCGGGCATTCCGGGGCGAAGTCGGTGTGGAACGACGTGAAGATCGTGCCGGGCCACGGCGACGACGACTGACCGCCGAATGGTGGGCCAGGTAGGGATCGAACCTACGACCAAGGGATTATGAGTCCCCTGCTCTAACCACTGAGCTACTGGCCCGCGACGGCGGGGAAATGGCTCCGGGGGTGGGGCTCGAACCCACGACCCACGGATTAACAGTCCGTTGCTCTGCCAACTGAGCTACCCCGGAAAGGGCCGAAGAAAGAGACTACCAGCGCATCGACGCGGGCCCCCAACCCGAGTCAGTCGCCGTCGAGGTAGCCCCGGAGACGTTGGCTGTTATTCGGGTGGCGCATCCGCGCCAACGTCTTCTGCTCGATCTGACGGATGCGCTCGCGGGTGACGCCCTCCTGCCGTGCGACCTCATCGAGAGTCTGGGGTTCACCGCTCGAGATGCCGAACCTCTTGTCGAGGATGCGGCGGTCGCGCTCCGGCAGGTTCTCCAGTTCGGCACTGATGGCGGCGACGAGCTGTCTGCGCTGCGTGATCTCCACGGGTGAGTCGGAGTCATCGCCGCTGTGCACCTTGTCGGCCCACGTTCCAGAGTCATCGTCGGAGCTGATCGGCTCGTCGAGGCTGATGCTGACGGCCGCGATCTGCTTGAGCTCCTCGATCTTCTCCACCGCGATCAGCGTGCGCTCGGAGATCTCGGCGAACGTGGGGTCACGCTTCAGCTCCACGATCAGCTCACGTTCCGCCTTCGTCATGCGGTTGATGAACTCCACCACGTGGCTCGGCACCCTGATGGTGCGACCCTGGTCGGCCATCGCGCGCATCATGGCCTGCCGGATCCACCACGTGGCATACGTGGAGAACTTGAAGCCCTTCTCCCAGTCGTACTTCTCCGCGGCCCTCATGAGACCGATGTTGCCCTCCTGGATGAGGTCGGCGAGCGGCAGCTCCCGGCCGTCGTACTTCCGTGCAATCGACACGACGAGCCTCAGGTTCGCCTTCACCAGGTGCTCGAGTGCAAGGTCCCCCTCGCGCACCATTGACCGCAGCGCCTGACGGGCTGCCACACCCGGTGACGTGGTGGCGAGTTGATGACGGGCGTCCTGCATCTCGCGGATTGCACGGCCGAGACGCCGCTCGTCCTCGGCGGTGAGAAGCTCGACCTGGCCGATCTCGTGCAGGTACATGCGGACCGCATCCCCCGCATCCGGGCCGGTGCCTGCGGGCACGCGGTTCGCCGTCCTCTGGGGCGGCGGCGCGGCGGGCTCCTTCCTGCCCGGCTTCTCGTCGGCGGCATCCGGGCGCGGCACGGGGCCCGAGATGTCGGGCTCCACCGCCCCGATCGTGATGTTCATCTTCGCCAGCACCGACTCGATCTGACGCAGGATGTCCTCGGTGAGTTCCACGTGCCTCAGCACGTGCGCAACGTTGTTCGGCTCGACCTCGCCCTTCTCGCTCACCGACGCGATGAGCGTGACCCACTCCCCGAGGTCGATTGCCGGGTGCGGCGGGGCCACGATCCGCGGGCTCACGCGGAGGCCCCCGTGCGCTCGGCAAGCCACTGCAGGAGGGTCACCGCTGCGTTCGCTGCCCTCTCCGGCCGGCCGAGATCGGCGAGCGCGACTCTGGCGGCCTGGTCGGAGCGCAGTTCTTCCGCATCGGTGACATGCACGCGGCCGCCGAGCACCCGCCGTGCCGCGGCCCCGATGAGCGTGCGGGCCTCCACCAGTGCGTCGGCCTCGGCGTCGTGGACGGCGGCACGTTCGATCAGTTCGGCAGCCTCGCCTTCCACCATTGCGAGCGCGCGGTGCACATCGCCCTCGCTGCCGGCGAGCGCGCGGAATGCGTCACGGAAGTGCTCCTCGGGGAAGAGTTCCTCGATGAGCCACGGTGCGATTGCGTCCCAGTCGTGGATCAGCAGCGAGAGAGCGACGAACCCGGCACCCTCGGATGCCTGGCGCACCGGCTTGAGCACCTGCGCAGGTGCCCCTCGCCCGCGGTCGGCGATGCGCATCAACTCCGATGCCTGCACACCTGTCTGCACCGCCACTTCGTTCGCATACAGGCGCCGCACGTTCGGGTCGGGGTGCTCGTTCACGAGGTCCATCGCCAGTTCCGCGGTGCGGGCCCGCGCCTCGGGCGTGCGGCCCTGGTTCGCCGCATACAGACGCCGCAGGCGGAACCCCAGGAACGGCATGGCCTCCTCCACCGCGCGAGAGAGGCTGTCAGGGTCGGAGTTCGCGAGGTCACCGGGGTCCTTGCCGTCGGGGAACTGGGCGACCGACACGGTGACGTCGTACTTCTTCTCCCACGCATAGAACTTCTCTGCGGCACCCTGGCCCGCGCTGTCGGCGTCGAAGGCGAGCACCACGTTGCGCGCATAGCGCTTCATGAGTCGCACATGGTCCTCTGTCAGGGCGGTGCCGCACGTGGCCACGGCGGTGCTGACCCCGCTGCGCTGGAACCCGATGACGTCGGTGTAGCCCTCGCACACGACCAGACGGTCGGCACGCACTGCGTCAGCCTTCGCCCAGTTCAGGCCGTAGAGGGTGCGCGACTTCGTGTAGACGGGCGTCTCGGTGGAGTTCTTGTACTTCGCCTGGTCGGCGACACCCGGCAGGATGCGGCCCCCGAACGCGACCGCGTTCCCGTTCTCGTCGAAGATGGGGAACATCACGCGCGCACGGAAGAAGTCCTGCATCCGCCCGCGTTTGTTCTCGAAGCCGAGCCCGAGCTCCTTCAGCATGTCGGCCGGCGCACCGAGGGCGTTGCACAGCACGTCCCAGTCATCCGGTGCCCACCCCAACCTGAACTTCCGTGCGACATCCCCGGCGAGTCCCCGCTCACGCAGGTACTCGCGGGCCGGTCGGGCATCGGGCGACTCGAGGAGACGTGTGTGGTACCACTGCACCGCGCTCTCCATGACCTCCAGCAACTGTTTGCGGCGCTTGCGCTCACCGGTCGCCGGCCCGGACGTGTAGTGCAGCTCGATTCCCGCCTTCCCGGCGAGGAACTCCACGGCCGCGGCGAAATCCAGGTGCTGGGTCTCCTGGACGAACGTGAACACGTCACCCTTCGCACCGCAGCCGAAACACATGTAGCGGCCGGTCTCGTCGTTCACGCTGAAGGACCCTGTGCGCTCCGAGTGGAAGGGGCACAGACCCACTTGGCTGCGGCCGGTGCGGCGCAACTGGGTGTGCGGGGACACGAGGTCGGAGAGCGTGACGGACGCGCGCACCCGTTGGATGTCGTCCTCCGCGATCCCCATGTGCCCGACACTAGTTCGGGCGTGGGACACCGACCGACGGTCGGTGGTTGCCTACGCGGTCTTCGGCCCCGACCTCAGGGAGGCCACGATCGACACCATGAGGATGAGCGCAATGACCGTCAGCGAGATGGCGATGGGCATGTGCCACCAGTACGAGATGGTCATCTTCACCCCGACGAAGGCCAGGATGACTCCCAGACCGGTCTGGAGATAGGTGAACCTCTCGCGCATGTCGGCGAGCAGGAAGTAGAGCGCCCGCAGACCGAGGATGGCAAAGGCGTTGGAGGCGAACGCGATGTACTGCTCCTTCGTCACGGCGAGGACCGCCGGCACGGAGTCGATGGCGAACACCACGTCGGTGATCTCCACCAGCACGAGAACCGCCAGCAGCGGGGTTGCGAGACGTTTCCCGTTCTTCCTGGTGAACAGCTTCTGCCCGTCGAGCTCGTCGGTCGACGGCACGAAGCGGTGGAAGATCCTCATCGCGCGGGAATCCGACGGGTCGAAGCCCTCGTCGTGGGTCTGCAGCAGCTTGATGCCCGAGTACAGCAGGAACAGCCCGAAGATGATCAGGGTCGCCTTGAAGGCGTTGATGATGGCGACACCGGCGAAGATGAACCCGAGCCTCATTGCGAGAGCACCGAAGATGCCCCAGAACAGTACGCGGTGCTGGTACTGCTGGGGAACCTTGAAGTGCGCGAACAACACGGCCCACACGAAGACGTTGTCGACGCTCAGGCTCTTCTCGATGAGGTAGCCACCCATGTACTCACCGGCGGCCGCGGCCCCGAACTCCCACAGCACGAGCAGCGCGAAGGCGAGTCCGATGCCGATCCACACCGCCGATTCGATCGCGGCCTCCTTGGTGTGCACCACGTGGGCCTTGCGGTGGATGACCAGGATGTCGACGAGCAGCATCGCCGACAGCAGACCGATCAGCACCGGCCAGTGCCATCCCCCGATGTCGAGGTCGACCTTGCCCGACGTTCCACCTCCGCCCGCGGTCGGAAAGAGGGACATGACGGTCACCAGTGAGGGGGTCACGGCGTCGAAGTGTAGGTGCCGGCGGCGCGCCGGGAAAGAGACACGGCGGACGTCACATCCTGCGTCACTTGGTGTCGCTCTTGCCGCCCCCCGCGACGGCCTGGGCGGCCGACAGACGTGCGATCGGCACCCGGTACGGGGAGCAGCTCACGTAGTCGAGCCCTGCACGGTGGAACAGGCCGATCGACTCGGGGTCTCCACCGTGCTCACCACACACGCCGAGCTTCATCCCGCGCTTGGCCTTGCGGCCGCGCTGTGCGGCGATCATGACGAGCTCACCCACGCCGTTCTGGTCGATCGTCTCGAACGGGTTGCGCTTCAGCAGACCGGCCTCGAGGTACGCAGGCATCATGCGGCTCTCCACGTCGTCGCGGCTGAACCCGAACGTCATCTGGGTGAGGTCGTTCGTGCCGAAACTGAAGAAGTCCGCCACCTCGGCCAGCTCGTCGGCACGCAGCGCCGCACGGGGGGTCTCGATCATGGTGCCGATCGTGACCTTCGGGCGCCTGCGGCGCGGGCCACTCTTCGGGGCCGGACGCGACGCGACTTCGGCCAGCACCTCCTCCACCCATCTGCGGGCGAGGGCGAGTTCCTCCCGGGTGACGGTGAGCGGGATCATCACCTCCACGACGGGGTCGTAGCCCTTTGCGGCGACCTCGTCGGCGGCCTCCATCAGTGCGCGCACCTGCATCGCATACAGGCCCGGCTTGATGACCCCGAGGCGAACCCCGCGGGTGCCGATCATCGGGTTGAACTCGCTCCAGGAGTGTGCCGCATGCAGCAGTGCCTCCTCCTCGGTGGTCAGACCCTTGGTGGCCTTCTTGATCTCGAGCTCCTGCACGTTCGGGAGGAACTCATGCAGCGGCGGGTCGAGCAACCGCACGGTGACCGGCAGGCCCGACATCTCGACGAGAAGAGCCGCGAAGTCCTCCTTCTGCACCTTGCGGAGCTGCTCGAGTGCCGCTTCCTCCTCGGCGGGGGTCGAGGCGAGGATCATGCGCCGCACGACGGGCAGGCGGTCGGGTGCCAGGAACATGTGCTCGGTGCGGCAGAGACCGATGCCCTCTGCGCCCATCTCGCGGGCCTTGCGCGCGTCCTCCGCCGTGTCGGCGTTCGCCCTGACGGCCATCTTCCCCTTGCGGATCTCGTCGGCCCACTTCAGGATCGTGCCGAACTCCTTCGGGGGCTCCGAAGCCTTCAGCTCCAGGCGGCCGATCATGATCTCACCGGTGGTGCCGTCGAGGGAGATCCACTCGCCCTCCTTCACCGTGGCCCCGCCCGCCGTGAACGAACGTCCGGTGATCTCCACGGCCTCGGCGCCCACCACGGCGGGTGTTCCCCAGCCACGCGCGACCACGGCGGCGTGGCTGACCAGTCCGCCGCGGGAGGTGAGGATGCCGCGCGCGACCATCATGCCGTGCACGTCCTCGGGGCTCGTCTCGCTGCGCACGAGGATGACGTCCTCACCGCGCTTGGCGGCTGCCTCTGCATCGTCGGCGGTGAAGTACACGCGACCGACTGCCGCGCCGGGCGAGGCGGCGAGACCCTTGGCGACGGACTTCGACTTCGACGCGAACTGCGGGTGCAGCACCTGGTCGAGATGCTCGGCCGCGACACGCATCACCGCGTCACGCCGGGAGATCTTCCATGCCTTCCTCCCCGTTCCCGAGGGCTTCGTCATGTCGACCGCCATGCGCAGTGCCGCCGCTCCGGTGCGCTTGCCGACGCGTGTCTGCAGCATCCACAGCTTCCCCTGCTCGATCGTGAACTCGGTGTCGCACATGTCGCAGTAGTGGCGCTCGAGGCGCGCGAAGATGGTGAGCAGCTCGGCATGGATCGCCGGGAACTTCTTCTTCAGGGCGTTGAGGTCCTCGGTGTTGCGGATGCCCGCCACCACGTCCTCGCCCTGGGCGTTCACGAGGAAGTCGCCGTACGGCTTGTTCTCGCCGGTCGCGGCGTTGCGGGTGAAACCGACCCCGGTGCCCGAGTTGTCGTCACGGTTGCCGAACACCATGGCCTGCACGTTGACGGCGGTGCCGAGTTCGTGGCTGATCTTCTCGCGCACGCGGTACGCGATGGCGCGGGGACCGTTCCACGAGCGGAACACGGCCTCGATCGCGCCGCGCAGCTGCTTGGCCGGGTCCTGCGGGAACGCCCGACCCGTGTGCCTCGCCACCGCCTCCTTGTACGTCGCGCAGAGCTCGCGCAGCACCGCCGCCGGGACATCCGCGTCGCTGCGCACGCCGGCCTTCGCCTTCGCCGCCTCGAGCGGCTCCTCGAACACGTGCCCCTCGATGCCGAGCACGATGCGGCCGTACATCGAGATGAACCGACGGTAGGAGTCATACGCAAAACGCTCGTCCCCGGTCGACTTCGCGAGGCCCACCACGCTCCTGTCGTTCAGACCGAGGTTCAGCACGGTGTCCATCATTCCCGGCATGGAGAACTTCGCACCGGAGCGCACCGACACGAGGAGCGGGTCGGTTGCATCCCCGAGGCGACGGCCCATCTTCCGCTCGAGCGCCGTCACGTGCCGCGCAACCTCCGCATCGAGGGTCTTCGGCCAGCCGCCGTGCATGTAGGCGCGACAAGCATCGGTGGTGATCGTGAATCCGTGCGGCACGGGAAGACCCAGCACACTCATCATCTCGGCGAGGTTTGCCCCCTTGCCACCGAGGAGGTCCTTCAACTCCATCGGGGGACGACGGTGCTTGTGATCGAATGCATAAACGTACGGCACGAGGGGCGAGTCTAGGACGGCCCGTAGAATCGCTGTCAGTGGCTACCCCCAGCGCACGGCGCGGAGAGTTCTCCCTGGTCGGTTTCCCCACCACGGTGCGGCCGGGTTTCCCCCTGTTCCTGCTGATGATCGCCGTCATCTACCCGTGGCCGGCAGGGGCATGGGTGGCGGGCTGCATCGCGGTCTTCACGGTGGTGCACGAGCTCGGGCATGCAGTGACCGCACGTGTCTTCGGATGTGAGGCGCGCATCTCGCTGGATTTCATGGTGGCGTACGCCGCGTTCTCCCCTGCCCCCGGGTTCACGCGGTTGCGTCGTGGGCTCGTGGCCGTGTCGGGTGCGACGGCACAGATGTCACTTGCTGTCGTCGTGCTCCTGGCGATGGGGGTGAACCCCCTCTCGCGGGCCGATGTTGCCGATGCATCGCATGCCGCAGCCGCGGTGTGGTGGACCGGTCTCGTGCTCGGCGCGGTGAACCTGCTGCCCGTCTTGCCCCTCGACGGGGGTGCGGTCGTGGCAAGCGTCCTCGATCGTCTGTTCCCCGGTCGCGGCGCGCGCATCATGCTGCGCGCCAGCATCGTCGTCACCTCGGCCGCGCTCGCGACCACGCTCGCCTACGGCGGCGGCGACTACGTGATCTTCCTTGCGTTCCTGTTGTTCCTGCAGTGGCGCACGCTGCGTGCCGGGACGGTGTTCGAGGCCGCCGTCGACGCCGCCGTCGAGGCGCCGACCGGTTGGTCGGCGATCGATGCAGCCGCCGCGGAGAGGATCCTCGCGGCCGGCAACCCGCGCGGTGCACTTGCCCGTTGCCAGGAGGCATGGATGGAGGGCCCTGCTCCCGACACCGCCGTCGTCGCGGCGAGAGCCTCGGTCGTTCTCGGCAGCACGGATGCGGCGCTCGCATGGGTGGAGGCTGCGGTGGCAGTGTCGTTCGACGGCCTCGACACACTGTCCCGTCTGAACGCGGCTGACGAACTCGCGGCGTTGCGCGGGCACCCGCGCTATGTGTCGGCGGTCAACGCGCTGGACTGACGGAATCGAGCGGCACGCCGGCAGCGATGCCACGGCGCACCCTTGCGATGCAGTGCACCGTCCCGCACGACGTGATCTCGACGCCCTCGGTCGACGTGCCGGGGTCCACCAGAACGAGGCGAACCGGCGCGGACGCACCGCGTGAGTCCATCCGTTCCACCAGTTCCTGGCCGGGGTAGCAGCCCTTGGTGAAACTCACGGCACGCGCGAGCACACCGGTTCCCGCGGGCACGTCACCCTCCAGGATGTCGGTGCCCATCGATGGCCAGCCGCGGTCGACCCGCGATGCCTCGATCACCGGCGGTTCCACCCGGGTGCCGCCGGCAGGCATTGCGGACGCGTCGGCAACGACGTCGAGGCGTCCCGGTGCACCCCAGTCGCACGTGGCGAGTCCGGCCGGCCGGACCGACTGCGGAACCGGTTCGCTGCCGGTGAGATAGGCCCGCACTTCCCACCCCACGGGCGCGATGGTGACCTTCGCGCGAAGGACGAACCTGGAGAGACGCGTGACCACCCGCGCACCGAAACCCTGCTCCACGTCCAGCGTGAAGCACTCGTCTGTGCGGCACACGACCCGCAGCAGCGCGTCCACCCTGCCCTCGGGCGACAGCAGCAACGACCAGGCGGAACCGCCGGGCGGCATTGCCCCGATGTCCTGGGCGAGCTGGGAGTGCAGGAACCACCGCGCATCCGCCCCCTCGACGAGCAGAACGTCGCGTGGCATCGTCGCCCAGTGCCACGAACCGGGCACGGCCGTCATGCGCGGGTTCCCCTGCGGGTGCGGCGCTCCGTCATCCGTCGTGCCGCCGGGACGGTGGCCAGAAGTGCACGTGCCTTGTTGTGGCACTCGAGGTCCTCGTCCGCGGGCTCGCTGTCGGCGACGATGCCCGCACCTGCCTGGAGGCTGGCGCCGTGGTCACCCACGAACATCGTGCGGATGGCGATCGCGGTGTCGAGGTTGCCCGAGAAGTCCACGTACCCCACGACACCCGCATAGGGCCCGCGCTTCATGGGCTCGAGTTCGTCGATGATCTCCATCGCTCGCACCTTCGGGGCACCGCTCACCGTGCCCGCCGGCAGTGTCGCGCGCAGCACGTCGATCGGCCCGAGACCTGCGCGGAGCGTTCCCGAGACCTGGGAGGTCAGGTGCATCACGTGGCTGTAGCGCTCGAGTGTCATCAACTCGTCCACGGTGACCGTGCCGAACTCCGCCACCCTCCCCACGTCGTTGCGCGCGAGGTCGACGAGCATCACGTGTTCGGCGACCTCCTTCGGGTTCTCGCGCAGTTCGCCGGCGAGACGCCTGTCGTGGTCGTCGTCGCGTCCCCTCTTGCGCGTGCCCGCGATCGGGCGCGAGATGACCTTCCCGTTCACGACCTGCACCAGCGGCTCGGGCGAACCGCCCACGATGGTGAGGCCCGGCTGGCGCACGAAGTACATGTACGGGCTGGGGTTCACCTGCCGCAGCACCCGGTATGCGTCGAAGGGGTCCGCACCGAGGTCGATGTCGAAGCGTTGTGACAGCACCACCTGGAAGATGTCACCTGCACGCACGTGCTCCTTCGCCACCTCGACCGCACGTCGGTAACCGCCGTCCGGCATCGACGACCTGGTCTCCGGCAGCACATCGTCCTCTGTCGGCGGCTCGACCGGCACGTACGGGAGCGGACGGGCGAGATCCTCCACGGCATCATGCACACGGGCGACGGCCGCCCCGTACGCGGCATCGATGGCCGTCGCGTCGAGCCCCGCGACCGGCACGCTCTCGATGAGGTACACGCGCTGGCGCCAGTGGTCGAACGCGGCGAGGCTGCCGATGATGCTGATCGATGCATCGGGCAGTCCCCTGTCGTCACGCGGCGCGTTCGGCAGGTGCTCGACCTCGCGCACCACGTCGTAGCCGAGGTGCCCCATGAGTCCGCCCTGCAGCGGCGGCAGGTCGGGGTGCAGCGGCGCGCGGTAGAGCGAGAGCAGTTCCTCCATGGCGGCGAGCATCCCGCGGTCGAGCGGCACCGATGACGGCACGTCACCGGTGGTGGTGATGCGGCCGTCGCGCAGCGTCAGGGTGCCACGGGGGTTGCGCCCAACGAACGAGTAGCGGCTCCAGCGCTCACCGTGCTCCACCGACTCGAGCAGGAAACCGTCGTTCTCCCCCACCAGCTTCGCGAACGCCGCGACAGGTGTCTCGAGGTCGGCGAGGATCTCCGTCCACACGGGCACCACGGAGTGACGCGCGGCGAGCTGCCTGAACTCCTCAGGGCCGGGGGTGACAGTGGTGCCGTCGGCGCTCACGAGCCGCCGAACTCGTGGTGGAAGCACGAGCGCTCGCCGGTGTGGCACGCACCGCGGCCCTCCTGCACCACCCGGAAGAGCAGCGTGTCACCGTCGCAGTCATAGGCGGCACTCACGACGAACTGGCGGTCACCACTGGTGTCGCCCTTGCGCCACAGTTCGTTGCGGCTGCGGCTCCAGTACACCATCCGCCCCTGGGCGAACGTGAGATCGAGCGACTCGCGGTTCATCCACGCCATCATCAGGACGTCACCCGTCTCGTCGCACTGCGCGATGGCCGGCACGAGTCCGTCGGCATTCCACTTCACGGCGGCGAGGTCCGCGGCGGACGGCACGATGACCCGCCCACCGTCAGCGTCTGTATTCCACTCGGACATTCGATGAACGGTACCGTCATGTCCGTGAGCACCGAAACCGTTTCCCTAGTCACGATTGACGGTCTCGAGCTCGCCGCCGACGTGATCTGGGCCGACGGCGACGCGAAGGCGTTCGTGGTGATCGGCCACCCGCACCCGGCCCACGGCGGTGACAGATGGAACAACATCGTGCGCTCCCTGCAGGAGGCCGCAGCAGCCTGCGGGTGCCACTCGATCGCCCCGGACTTCCGCGGCGCGGGCCAGAGCCCCGGCGAGCACGACGGGGGGAACGCCGAGCGCCTCGACCTGGCCGCTGCATGCGATTTCATCGGCCTCGTGGAGGAGTCCCTGCCCGTGGTGATGAGCGGTTACTCCTTCGGTGCGGCAGTCGGCCTGAACGTGACGTACCCGTCGGTGGCGGGATGGCTCGCGGTCGCACCCCCTGTCGCGATGCTGGAACCCGCACCGGTCGCGGCGAACGACCACCGGCCGAAACACATTCTCCTGCCCCGCCACGACCAGTTCTCCACGGCGGAGGCGATGCTCGCACGCACGTCGGGCTGGAACAACACGTCAGTCACCGTGCTGGAGGGCGTCGACCACTTCATCGCGACCGGAGCGTTCGAGCAGTGCTGCACGGCGCTCGGGAGCCTGCTCGCATGACCTGGGCCGGCGTGATCCCGCCGGCCTCAGACTGAGGGGCGCACCCGCACACCGGCAGCCGACAGCACACGCTTGGCGTCTGCCACCGTGTGCTCGCCGAAGTGGAAGATCGACGCCGCAAGGACACCCGTGGCACCGCCCTCGGTCACGCCCTTCACCAGATGTTCGAGTTCGCCCACGCCGCCGCTCGCGATCACCGGCACACCGACAGCGGAGCTGACCGCCCGGGTGAGCGCGGTGTCATAGCCGTCGCGGGTGCCGTCGCGGTCCATCGACGTGAGGAGTATCTCCCCGGCGCCGAGCGACACCGCCCGTTCCGCCCACTGCACCGCATCGATGCCGGTCGGGGTGCGGCCCCCGTGCAGGTGCACCTCCCATCCGCCGGTGCGGGGGTCGTGCTTGGCATCGATCGCGCACACCACACACTGCGATCCGAACTCCGCGGCAATCTCGGGGATCAGGGCCGGCCGTTCCACTGCGCTCGTGTTGACGCTCACCTTGTCCGCACCGGCGCGCAGCAGGGCACGCGCGTTCGCGAGCTCCCTCACTCCCCCGCCGACCGTGAGCGGGATGAACACCTCATCCGCGGTGCGGGCCACGACGTCGACCATCGTGGCGCGACGGTTCGACGATGCGGTGATGTCGAGGAACACGATCTCGTCGGCCCCCTGCGCGTCGTAGCGTGCCGCGAGTTCCACGGGGTCGCCCGCGTCCCGCAGACCGACGAAGTTGACGCCCTTCACCACGCGACCGTCGGTCACGTCGAGACACGGGATGACCCGTGCCACCACGTCGGCGATCACCGCAGGGCCCCTATCGCCTCTGCAACCGTGAACCGGTTCTCGTACAGGGCCTTGCCCACGATCACGCCCGCGAGGCCGGGAACATGTGCGAGGGCACGGAGGTCCTCCAGGGTTCCCACACCGCCGCTTGCGACCACGGGCACCGGTGATGTCCGCGCCGCCCCTGCGAGCCCCTCGATGTCGGGGCCGGCGAGCATGCCGTCACGCGAGATGTCGGTGATCACGAACGCCGACGCGGACGGGAACATCCCGAGCATGTCGGCGAGTGCCACATCCGATGACTGCGTCCATCCGTGGGTCGCAACCGTGCCCCCGCGGTGGTCGAGACCGACCGCGACCTCCAGTCTCCGCGACACATCCTCGACGAGCGGGGGGTTCTCCACCGCCGCCGAACCCATGACCACCCGTGACACCCCGGCAGCGGCCAGTTCATCCGCGTCGTCGGCGGTGCGGACCCCACCGCCCACCTGCAGACGCGCGCGCCCGCCGAGCGCGGCCGCGACCGCGGCGATCACGGACCGGTTCGTTGCCACCCCGCTGCGCGCCGCATCGAGGTCGACCATGTGCACCCATGTTGCGCCCTCTTCGACGAAGCGCACGGCGGTGTGCACGGGGTCGTCACCGTAGAAGGTCGTGTCGTCGTAGTCGCCCTGGCGGAGCCGCACCACGCGGCCTTCAAGCAGGTCGATTGCGGGGAACAGGTTCATGTCGCCGACCCCACGAAGTTCGCGAGCATTGCGATGCCGGCGGCCGCCGACTTCTCCGGGTGGAACTGCACGGCGAACACGTTGCCGTTGCGGAACGCGGCGTTGACCTCCCCGCCGTAGCGGACCGTCGCCACCACGTGTGCCGGGTCGTCCGGCACGCCGTGCAACGAGTGCACGAAGTACATCCACGGTCCCTCGCCGAGGCCGGCCAGCACGGGATCTGCCCCGCGCACATCGAGGCGGTTCCACTGCATCTGCGGCCGCGGCACACCTTCGGGAATCCACCGCACACGTCCCGGGATGACACCGAGGCCCGCGTGTGCGGGGTCCTCGTCGCTCGCATCGAACAGCATCTGCATGCCGACGCAGATGCCGAGGAACGGCCGGCCGTCACCCACTGCCGTGTGCACGCAGGTCTCGAGACCGCTCGCCCGCAGTGCGTCCATGCACGCACCGAAGGCCCCCACCCCGGGAAGCACCACCGCATCGGCGGAGTCCGCCACGGCCGGGTCCGTCGTCAGCACCGCGTCGGCCCCGGCACGCTGCAGTGCCTTCTGGGCGGAGCGGAGGTTGCCGATTCCGTAGTCGAGAACCGCGACGCGCGGGCCGGTCACGACAGGGTGCCCTTCGTGGAGGGCACCCCCGTGGACTCCACCCGCACCGCATCGCGCAGGCACCGTGCGAGACCCTTGAACGTGGCCTCGATGATGTGGTGCACGTTGCGGCCCGCCTTCAGGTTCACGTGCAGGGTGATTCCCGCCGACGTCGCGAGCGATGACACGGCGTGCTCGGCGAGCGACGGGTCGAACGCGGGGTTGCCGAGCGGGAGGCACTCGGGCAGCGGAACGTCCCACGCCACGAACGGACGTCCGCTCAGGTCGAGTGCGATCTCCACGAGTGCCTCGTCCAGCGGGAACGAACCGCTCGCGAACCTGCGCACACCGGCCTTGTCGCCCAGCGCATCACGGATCGCCTCGCCCACCGCGATCGCGACGTCCTCGACCGTGTGGTGCGTGTCGATGTGGAGGTCCCCCTCGGCCTGTACCACGAGGTCGAAGCCACCGTGACGGGCCAGCTGGTCCAGCATGTGGTCGTAGAAGGGTATGCCGGTGGACACGCGTGATGTCCCGCTGCCGTCGAGGTCGACCGAGACCTCGATGCGGGTCTCCTTGGTGTTGCGGCTGCGCTGGGCTGTGCGGCTCATCCGACCATTCTCGCGGTGCGTCAGCGTGTTTCGGCAACCATTTGCGTGAGTGCCATCACGAACATGCCGTTCTCGGTGCCCAGTCCCACGGTGACACGCAGGCACCCCTCGAGACCGGGCCACGAGGTGCAGTCCCTCACGAGGATGCCCCGCTCGAGGAGACCGGCCCAGATGTCGGCCGACCTGCCGCCGGGGGGCCGGAAGAGGACGAAGTTCGCGCCGCTCGGCCAGACCTCGCAGCCGATTTCCGCGAGCGTACGGGAGATCCACTCCCGCTCGGTGCGCACGAAGTCGACGTTGTTCTCCATCAGGTCCGCGTGCCCGAGTGCCGCGATTGTCGCCGCCTGCTTGAACGCGTCGAGGTGGTACGGGAGCGATGCGACCTCCATCGCCTCGATGACGGCACGCGGCGCAACCGCATACCCGACCCGGAGGGCGGCCATCGACAGTGTCTTCGAGAACGTGCGTGTCACCACCAGGCTCCCCTCGTCGGTGACCATGTCGACGGCCGACCAGTCGGAGAACTCGGCGTATGCCTCGTCCACCACCACGAGACCGCCCGGTGCCCCGAGAAGTGTCTCGAGGTTCGAGCGCGGCTCCACGGTGCCGGTGGGGTTGTTCGGGTTGCAGAGGAAGGTGACCGCGGGCCTCTCACGCTCGGTCAACCGCACGATCTCCATCGGGTCGAGCGTGAAGTCGGCGCGCCTCTCCCCCTTCACCACGTCGGCCCCGGTGACACGCGCGATCTGTGCATACATCTGGTAGGTCGGCTCGAACACCGCCACCTTGCGGCCGTGGCCGCCGTAGGCCAGCAGCAGCATCTGCAGGACCTCGTTCGAACCGTTGCCCACGATCACGTTCGCGGGGTCCACCCCGTGACGCACTGCAATCCTCTCACGGAGGGCGTGTGCGGAGCGGTCGGGGTAGCGGTTCCACTCGAGCGACGCCGCGATGCGACCGAGTTCCTCGGTCCACTCCCGGGGCGGCGGGAACGGGGACTCATTGGTGTTGAGGCGCACCTGCACGTCCACCTGGGGCGAGTGGTAGTTCGACATCGCCACGATTTGCGGACGCGGCTCGGGCCTGCTCACGGGGAAGAACCTACAGACGGTGCCGGTGCCCGGCGTGCTGATTTCTCGGTCTAGCGCGCGGATTTCTCGGCCCGCAGCAGCAACCTGTGCGCCGACAGCAGTGCACGCTCTGCCTCGTACATCGCGGAGGCGAGATCCTCCTGGTCGGCGCCGAGGCCGTCGATGAGGCCCGCAACCCTCGCGCGGTACCGCTCGACCGCCTCTGCTGACGCGGAGAGTTCCGCCCGTACGGTGTCGAGTGCCATCGCGGAGAGGCTACTTCTTGTGTGCGCGCGCCGGCAGGGCCGACGACGGACAGATGTCGGCAAGTTCGCACGAGTCACACCGCGGCTTGCGTGCGTCGCACACGCGGCGGCCGTGCAGGATGAGCCGCAGGCTGAACCTGCCCCACTCCTGCGGCGGCAGGAAGTCGTTGAGGTCCCGTTCCACCTTCACCGGGTCGTCGTTCTCGGTGAGGCCGAGACGCCGGGACAACCGACCGACGTGAGTGTCGACGGCGAGACCCGGGAGGTCCCACACCACGCTGCGCAGCACGTTGCCCGTCTTGCGCCCGACACCGGGCAGTGTCACGAGGTCGTCGAGCTCCTTCGGCACCTCGCCCCCGTAGACATCGACGACCCTGCGTGCCATGCCGATCAGGTTGCGTGCCTTCGACTGGTAGAACCCCGTGGAGCGGATGATCTGCTCGAGCTCCGAGGGGTCGGCCGATGCGAGGTCGTCGACCGTGGGGTACCTCGCGAACAACGGCGGGGTCACCATGTTCACGCGCGCATCCGTGCACTGTGCCGACAGGATGGTGGCCGACAGCAGTTCGTACGCGTTCGAGTGGGTCAGCTCGCACTCCGCGGCCGGGTACAGACCCTCCAGACGGAGCGCCACCTCACGTGCCCTGCCTGCTGGTGTTCTCGGCTTTGCCACGGACCGAAGGTACCCTCTGCGCGTGAGAACGTTCGATGTCAGGCGCCGACTCGACGCCTCCGAACACGCCGACGTCGACCGTTTGCTCCACGATGCCTGGCGGGCCGACGGCACCCGGCCGATGAGCGACCACCTGTGGCTCGACCTGCGTGAGGGCGGCCGCAAGGGGTTCGCCGGTGTCATCGCCCGCGACTCCGGCCACTCGCACGTGGTGGGCTACTGCCAGGTGTCCCGTGGCAACGGCTCGTGGGGCATCGACCTGGTCGTGCACCCCCACCACCGCTACGACATGCACGAGATCGGCCCGCGACTGCTCGAGGAGGCCATCGGCGTGGTGGCCTCGGAGGGAGGGGGGCACGTCCACTGGTGGGTGTTCGAGGCCAACAACGCACACGCGGCACTCGCGACGGCGGCCGGGTTCGCCCCCGGGCGGGTGCTGCTGCAGATGCGTCGGCCGCTGCCCCTCGACGGGGCGACGGCGGCACTGCAGAACGACCTCCGCCTCGACGAGTTCGTCCCGGGGTCCGACGAGGAGGAATGGCTGGCCGTGAACAACGCGGCGTTCGCGCAGCACCCCGAGCAGGGAGGATGGACACTCGACACCATCGTCTCGAGGGAATCGGAACCGTGGTTCGACGCCTCGCTCTTCCTGCTGCACCGCTCCGACGGTGCAATCGACGGTTTCTGCTGGATGAAGATGCACAGCGAGGAACACGACACCGACGGGCCGGTCACCGGTGAGATCTACGTGATCGGCGTGCACCCCTCCGCGGCTGCACGGGGCCTCGGCCGGCGGCTTGCGGTTGCCGGTCTCTCGCGCGCACATGCGGCAGGAGCGAACGAAGCGATGCTGTACGTGGACTCCGTGAACGAGCGCGCCGTCGCGATGTACCGTGCGCTCGGGTTCGAGGCCCACCACACCGAGCACGCGTTCGTCGGCGACGTGGCCGCGGGCGCACCGGGCACGTGACCTCGATCCACGACCTCAGCCGCGACGACGTCGCCTCGGCCCTCGCGGGGCTGCCCTCGTTCCGCGTCGACCAGGTGTGGACCGGCCTGTACTCCACGTTCCTGCCGGTCAGCGAGATCGGCACCTTGCCTGCCGATGCACGTGCGCGACTCGATGCGGCACACCCCGCCGCGCTGCGGGAGTCGCGACGGGAGGTCACCGACAACGGTGACACCGTGAAGTTCCTGTGGCAGCTCACCGACGGCGGTCACCCGATCGAGACCGTGCTCATGTACTACGACGACCGTGCAACGGTGTGTGTCAGCACACAGGCCGGCTGTGCCATGGCATGCGGTTTCTGTGCGACCGGCCAGGCGGGGTTCACGCGGCACCTCACGGCCGGGGAGATCGTGGAGCAGGTGGTTCGGTCCGCCCGCGAGGCAAGGGCACAGGGCCGGCGGGTCGACAACATCGTGTTCATGGGCATGGGTGAGCCCCTCGCCAACGAGGAGGCCGTGCGCCGTGCGGTGGAGCGGATCCACGACGACATCGGCATCTCTGCACGCCACCTCACGGTCAGCACGGTGGGCATCATTCCCGGCATCCGCAAGCTTGCGCAGTGGACACTCCCGGTGAACCTGGCGGTGTCACTGCATGCCGGCCGTGACGAACTGCGCGACGAGCTCGTTCCGGTCAACCGCCGCTACCCGCTCGATGACCTGATGGATGCCTGCCGCGACTACCTGTCCACGCGCAACCGGCGCATCACGTTCGAGTGGGCACTCATCGACGGCACGAACGACACCGACCGCGATGCCCGCGAGCTCGCCTCGCTCGCACGCGGCCTGCGTCCGTCCGCGCACGTGAACCTGATCCCCCTGAACCCCACCCCCGGATGGCCCACGAGAGGTTCGTCGCGCAACCGTGTGAACGCGTTCCGCGACCTTCTCGTGTCGCTCGGTGTGAATGCCACGGTGAGGCGCAACAGGGGAACCGACATCGCCGCTGCGTGCGGACAGCTGGCCGCGGGCCAACCCGTGCTGCTCGGCCGTCGGGGCGGGCCCAACGGCTCCCGCGACTGATCGTTCCCCGGGCCCGACCGGGGAGCCCTCAGTCCTCCAGCCAGCGCGGGTTCGCGACCTCCACCTTGCGCCGCACGCTCGGCTCCAGGACATCGAGCACACGTGCCAGGTCAGCATCGAAACCGCCGGCGCGCACTGCGGCCGCGAGTGCAGCATCGTCGGCCGCACCGAGCGACGCGAGCCGTCCGGCATGTGCCGCTGCGTCGGCACCCGGGTCCGTGAGTTCCCGTTCGACCATCGCGAGGATGTTGGATGCGACCCGTGAGTGGAACTGCAACCTCCCCGACACCGCCGGGATAACGTCGTTCTCGAGCCACTCGCGCACAGCGGCAAGCAACTGTGAGGCGGTCGGTGCATCGTGCGGGTTCCCCATCAGAGCCTCCCCTTCAGCAGCTGCACTAGGTCCCACTCGTTCTCGCACACGCGGCGGCCGATGGCGGCCAGTTCGTGGCTGCGCGTCATGCCGCTGAGGTGCGACGAGGCCTGCATGATGCACATGATCCCCCACTTGAGGGTGCCGAGCACCTCCCACCACCGCACGGTGTCGGCTGAAGGCCGGGGCCGGCCCGCCGCCTCGTACGCGTCGAACAACCCGTCGTACGTGCCGAGACCGGCCACCGGTGACCGTCCGCCGAACCGCCAGGCACGCACGCACACCCAGCCGAGATCCTCCATCGGGTCGCCGATGTGGGCGAGTTCCCAGTCGAGCACGGCCGCCAGACCGTCGTCGTCGACCATCACGTTGCCGAGCCGGAAGTCGCCGTGCACGATCGATGCCGCGGTTGCGGGCGGACGGTTCGCCTCGAGCCAACGGAACGCGACCTCGAACACGGGATGCGGCTCGCCCAGTTGGTCGAGCACACCCCTGTAGAAGGAGACCTGGTCCTGTTCCACGAGCGACGGCGCGGTCGACGGGTCGATCGAGTGCAGGCGGGCCATCGCCGCCCCGATGCCGCCCGTGAGGCGTTCCCTCGCGTGCGTGAACCTGTCGTCACGCAGGATCTTGCGCGCGATCGTCTCGCCCTCGACGGCCCCCACCACGAGGAAGGGGTTGCGGAGCGCCGACGACGACGAACCATCGACCACGAGTTCGGGCACCGGCACTCCCCCTGCGCGCGCGGCACGCAGGACCTCCGCCTCACTCGCCATCCCCCGGGCGGCGCCGTCCCGCTGGCGCTGCAGGATCAGCGCCCGGCCGTCTGCGGTGAAGCTCCAGGTCTCGCGGGATGCACCGCCGGACAGTCGCACGAGTGACCCGACCTTCGCGCCGCCGAGCACCGAGGACAGGCGGTCGGCTAGTTCGTCATCGGAGCGGGTGGCCACGTCCACACTCTGCCACGGTGCACCGTCGCCGCAGGCGGTCGTGCGCGGCGGGTTCAGCCGCCCGCGACCGCGCGGGCAAGGCCCGCCTTGCCGGCCTCGATCTGTGACGCGAGCACACGGTCGAGCACGCCGGCCGTCCAGAGCGACCCCCCGTACTCGAGGTCGATCGTGACGGTCGTGGAACCGGCGTCCTCGCGCACCCGCACGGTCATCGTCCACACCGAGTGCCGCGCACCGCCGGCCTCGCGCCGTTCGAACAGCAGCACTCGCTCACCGGCGACCGTGTCGTCCGACGCACGCACCATGCGCAGTCGCTTCGACCTCGCGAACGGGCCGACCCTCGCACGAAGTTCCACGTGCCATGCTGCGGGGGACGAGCCGTCTTCTGCAGTGGCCGAGTGCACGAGCGGCATCCACGAGGGGTAGCGCGCGAGATCGAGCAGCAACGGCATCGCGCGGTCCGCCGGTGCGGCGAGCGTGACCGACGAGGAGACCCTCATTCGTCCGCGTCGTCGTCAGGCGAGGGTTCGCCGAACGCACGACCGAGCAACCGGCCGAACCGGGGCCGGGGCTGCCCGTCGTCGGGGGCGTTGCGGCCGAGCCTCGGCGACCACGGCATCGCCTGTGTCTCGTCGGGGTCCGTCGTCGCAACGGGCTCGCTGTCCGTGTCACCGGATGGCACCTCATCGCCGTCGATCTCCCGCCTGATCGACTCGAACAACGACGGGGTGTCCGCGGTCTCTTTCGGCCGGCGGGCCGAACCCCCGCGTGACCTCGCCGCCGCCGGGCGCTTCCCCGTTGTCCCCGGCTCGTCTGCATCCCTCACCTTGAAGAGACGCGGGACGGGCTCGCGACGGTCATCGAGGGTCCAGCCGCGCGGCACCATGAGCGCGTTCGCATGACGGCGGCAGAGCCGACCGGCAGTCTCGCGCTCGGCAATGTCGGGACGGTCGACCCACACCACCAGGTTCTGGCGGTCGATCCCGTACGAGGCGTCCGAGGCCGCACCACAGCCGGGACGTTCGCACAGTCGTTGCACGGCACAGACGGTAGTGCTGCAGGTCGCATCCTGCGCGTGACCAGACCGCGCGCTGTGCAGCGGGGGAACCAATGGTGGGCGATACGGGACTCGAACCCGGGACCTCTACCGTGTGAAGGTAGCGCTCTAACCAACTGAGCTAATCGCCCTTGCGGAGCCCCAAGACTAGCGACGGTGCATCACGAACGGCACGGTCAGTACCCCGCATCCGGATCGATCGGCCCGATGAGAGGTCGTCCCGAGACCCACCGGGCCACGTTCTCCCTGATGCGCTCACCGAGCAGCGGCACCGCCATCTCCGGGGTGTTTCCCACGTGCGGGGAGATGATGCAGTTCCCCATGCTCCACAGCGGGTGGCCCTCCGGCAGCGGCTCGGGGTCGGTCACATCGAGTGCGGCGCCACCGATGACACCGTTCGAGAGCGCCCACACCAGGTCGTCGGTGACGATGTGCCCGCCGCGGGCAACGTTCACGACCCATGCATGACTCTCCATCACCTCGAATTCCGCCCTGCCGATGATGCCGCAGGTCTCCGGCGTGAGTGAAAGTGCGAGGAACACCACGTCGGCCCCGGAGAGCGCATCGACGAGGTTCGCGACACCGACCACGTCGTCGGCGCCGTTCATGTTCTCCACTGACCGTCTCACCACGGTGACATGGCAACCCCACGGTGCGAGCAGACGCAGCAACGACTGCGTGATGCCGCCTCCACCGAGGATCGTGACCCGCGCCCCGAGGAGGTTGCGCCCGACCGGGCCGGTCCAGCGGTCCGCGCGGGCGTACGCACCGACGTTGCGCATGCCCGCGAGGGCGAGCGACAGCGCGTGCTCGGCCACGGGTTCGGCATACACGCCCTTCCCGCAGGTCCAGAGCCGGGAGCCATCGACGATCGGCACGAAGTTCTCCACGCCGGCGAACGGAACCTGCACCCACTCGATCTGTGGGTGCGCCGTCAACAGTTCGCCCAGTCCGGACGGGTTGCGCGCGTCCGACCACACGACGGCATCGGCATCTGCCGCGGCCGACAGGACCCCTCCGCCGGAGACGACGGCATCAGACACCCACGCCGGCGCCGTCGCGGGGGCCACGCACACCCGTCCCCGCACGGCGGTGCTGCTCACGAGCCGGTGAGGGTGGCAGCGATGTCGCTCGAGGAGCTGCCCGACCGGCGCAGCACGACCGCAACGAACGAGAGCGCTGCCATCGTGACCACGAAGAGGATCATCGCACCCACACCCCAGAACGGTTTGATGGTGCTGCGTGTGGCACCCAGCAACGCAACAGGGAACGTGGTGGAACCGGCCTCGGAAATGAGCGTGGAGATCACGGCGTTGTCGAGACAGAGCGTGAACGACAGCAGACCGCCGGCAACGAGAGCCGATGAGATGAGCGGCAGGGTCACCTGGCGGAACGCGCGCGACGGCGTGGCGCCGAGGTCGGCGGCGGCCTCCTCGAGTGACTCGTCGAGACCCTCGAGACGGGCACGCACGATCAGGGTGACGACAGCGCTCGCGTACAGCGACTGGCCCACCCACAGCTTGTTCATGCCGCTGCCGAACGGGCCCCACCCGTTCCTGAACGGGTAGCCGACCAACGGCACGTCCTGGATGCGGGGGAACCACGTTGCGAGCGCGATGGCATCCATGATCTCGGGTGTCACGAGGATGAGGAAGAGGACCGCCATGAACACCTTGGTCCATGTTCCCGGCCGCCGTGCGAGTGCGACACCGGCGAGGCCGCCGATCACGACCGCGATCACCGTGGCGCCGAAGGCCGCGGTGAAGGAGTTGCGCACGGCATCCCCCACCCCGGAGAACCTGAACACGTCGCGGTAACGGTCGGTGGTGGCCCAGTTCCACGCGACAGCGACGAAGAACGCGCCCGGCCCGAACCAGTTCGTGACACGAGCCGGCAGTTCCGTGAACCTGCGCAGCAGGAACCGCACCACCAGGCCGCCGGCGATGACCGCGGCCCCCACCCACAGGACGCGCCACGCCGTTGCCGCCCAGAAGAGTTCCCCCCACCACTTGGTGCTGAAGTGACCGGACCAGATCGTGAAGGACTGTCCACGGTTGAAGGAGTGCACGAACACGAGCACGATCGGCACGAACAGGAACACCAGCACCAGCGAAGTCCACGCCGCGAGGGCCACCTTCATCGGCTCGAACGGGAGACGCACCCGCGCACCCCGTGCACCGGCACCCATGGCACGCGCCGTGTTCGCCCGGCGCACGCGTTCCCCCAGCGGAGAGAAGAGCGAGGCGACCCTGGGCACCAGCCACACCAGCGCGGACCCGAGACCGAGCGCAACCAGGACGAACACGATCATCAGCACCGCCATCGCGGAGCCGAGCGGCCAGTTCTGTGCACCTCCGAACTGCGACGCCACCAGTGCGCCGATCATGTTGCCCTTGGCCCCGCCGAGCACGGTCGCGGCCACGTAGTCACCGCACATCGGGATGAAGGTGAGCAGGACACCTGCGACGATGCCCGGGCCGGCGAGGGGCAGGGTCACCGACACGAACGTGGAGATGCGGCCGGCCCCGAGGTCCTTGCTGGCCTCCCTCATGCGCACGTCGATGCGGTCGAGCGCCACGAAGAGCGGCAGCACCATGAACCCCAGGTAGTTGTAGACGACCGCGATCTGCACGGCGAGCGAGGTCTCGAGGATCTGGATGCCGTTCTCACCCACCCAGCCGAGGTCGACGAGGAAACGGGAGAATGCTCCGTTCGGCGCGAGCGGAATGCGCCACGCCACCGTGCGGATCAGGAAACTAGTGAAACTCGGCACCACGACGAGCGCGAGGATGGCTGCCCTCCACCGCTCCCCCACCTTGAAAGCAGCGAAGTACGCCACGGGCAGGCCGATCAGCACGCACAGGCCAGTGGCAATCACCGCGATGCGCAGCGTCCCGCGGAAGACCGTGAAGAACGTCTCGTCGAACACGTCCGAGTAGTTGGCCGTGGTCAGGCGCGTGAGGTCGACCGGCAGGACGAGCGATGTGTCCTTCGTGCCGAAGGAGTAGTAGACGATGTAGCCGATTGGTACGACGAAGAACAGCGCGTACCAGATGATCGACGGCAGGGCGAGCGCGAACCGCGGCGCCCGCAACCGCCGGCGCACGCCGGTCAGTGCTGCCGTCACCCGGTCAGGCCCCGGCCTTCGCCTTGGTCTTGTTCAGGATCTCGACGAGACGGTCGAGTGCGGAGTTCATCTCCTGCGCCTCCATCGTGGCCACCTGATCATCGGAGAAGAAGATCATGTCGGGCTTCGCGAGGTCGGGAGCGAGTTCCTTCAGCAGCTGCTGCATGTTCTTCATGCCGGTGTGGTAGCCGTGGTACGAGAGGTCCTTGATGGAGATCTCCGGCACCAGCTCCCAGTTGATCCACGCATGTGCCGCCTCGGGGTTCGGGGCGCCCACCGGGATGGCGTAGGTGTCCATGAACAGCTGCGTCTTCGGCCCGGGCAGCACCCACTTCCAGTTCTCCGGCTTTCCGCCCGCATCCGCGATGCGTGAGTACGCCTGGCGCGCGTCGCCCGTCCAGGCAACCGCCAGCGAGTACGCGCCCTCGGCGATCTTGGTGCTCGGGTAGCTGTCGAATGCCTTGATGTGCTGGCCGAGTGTGTTCACCATGAAGTCCTCGCATGCATCGAGGTCCGCTGCGTCGGTCGAGTTCGCCGACTTGCCGTTCGCCCAGAACCACGGTCCGCAGAAGTCCCACGCGGCATCGATGACCGAACAGTTGCCGCTCGCCTCTTTCGTGCAGGCATCGAGGAAGTCGGCCCAGGTCACGAGGTCGCGCTTGATCTTGCTGGTGTCATAGAGGAAGCCCGCGCTGCCCCAGTCCTTGCACACGACGTACACGTCGGCCGTGTCCCATGGCTGGCCGACATACGGCTTGTCGAGGTTCGCGAAGTTGGGCAGCAGCGACTTGTCGAGCTTCTGGAGGAGCCCCTTCTGGATCATCTGCGGCACGTACGGGCCGGTGGGCACCACGATGTCAAAGCCGCTCTTGCCCGACGCCGACGACAGCTTCGTGATGAGGTCCTCGTTGCTGGCGTAGTAGTCGACCTTCATCGCGACGCCGAGGGCGGAGTCCGCGAGAGCGCCGACGATCTCGGGATCGTTGTAGTCACCCCAGGTGTACATGGCGAGTGCGCCGCTCGACTTGCGGATCTTGCGGCTCCAGTCACCGGTCGCGGTGCCGTCGAGCTCGATCCAGTCGCCGCCCGCACCGCCGGACGTGTCGGACGGGGTCGACCCCTCGGACACCGAACCGCTGTTCCCGCAGGCGGCGAGCACCACGGCCAGGCCGGCAGTGGCCGTGCCTGCCTTCAGGAACGCACGTCGGGAGAGCTGCTCGCGGAAGCTGTGCGGTGCGAGGATCCTGGTGGGTCTGTCCATTGTGTTGTCTCCCTCATCGTGCGGGCTGTGCCGCGAATTCGGTTCCGTTGTAGCAGACCGGCCCGGGGTGCCCGGTCAGCCTGCCTCGTCCTCTGCGAGCACCACTCCGGCCTGCCGGGCCGAGAAGAGGTACACGTCGTCAGCGGACCACGAGCACCAGACGGCGTCGCCGACGGCGAAGCGCTGGGTCTCGAGTCTCGGCGTGAGCACGAGGAGGTCGCGCTCACCCGACGTCACCACATACTGCAGCACGTCGCCGAAGTACGACACGCCCGCCACTGCCCCGCGACAGGTGTTCTCGCTGCGACCGGGCTGCGCGGCCGACAGGTGGATGCACTCGGGGCGCACGGCGGGCAGGGCCGCCTGCCCGTTCGGCACGTTCTCCTCGGGCCGGGTGGCCACGAACACCGTCCCGTCGTCCGCGACCGCTCCGTCGTCGGTGGCCGTGCCGGTCCAGAAGTTGTTCCGCCCGATGAACCCCGCAACGAACGCCGAGGCCGGGTGCTCGTACACGGTCTCGGGATCGGCGAGCTGCTCGATGTGACCGTCCAGCATGATGGCGATGCGGTCGCTCATGCTCATGGCCTCCTCCTGGTCGTGCGTGACGAACACGAACGTGATGCCGAGACGCGACTGCAGCAGCTTCAGCTCGATCTGCATCTCCTCGCGCAGCTTGCGGTCGAGGGCGCCGAGCGGCTCGTCGAGCAGCAGCACGCTGGGCCTGTTCACGAGCGCACGGGCGACAGCAACGCGCTGCTGCTGGCCGCCCGACATCTGCCTGGGCCTGCGCTCCGCGAGCCGCGACATCTGCACCATGTCCAGCGCCTCGGCCACCCGCCCGGCGACGTCCGCTTTCGGCACGCCCTTCTGGCGCAGGCCGTACCCGACGTTCTCGGCCACCGTCATGTGAGGGAACAGTGCGTAGTGCTGGAACACCGTGTTCACGTCGCGCTTGTACGGGGGGACCCCCTGCACCTCGACCCCGTTCACGAGGATATGCCCGGCGTCGGGCTGCTCGAACCCTGCGAGCATGCGCAACGTGGTGGTCTTGCCACAGCCACTCGGGCCGAGCAGTGACAGGAACTCCCCGGGTCGCACCTCGAGATCGAGGTTGTCGACGGCAGTGACGTCGCCGTAGCGCTTCGTGACACCGACGAGCTGCACCGACCCGCGTACTCCAGTCACTCTCACCTCCGAACCGCGACGATTCCGAGAGCATAGGCAAACGAAAGGGTCACGCATGACCCGGGCACGCACGGGGATAATGGTTGTCGTGGACGAAACCCTCGACCAGCAGGCACGCCGCCACATGTGGGGCCACTTCACCCGGATGTCCACGGTGCAGCGGGAGGGACTCCCGATGATCGTGCGCGGCGAGGGGGCGTACGTCTGGGATGACCAGGGGAACCGCTATCTCGATGCCCTGAGCGGCCTCTTCACGGTCAACATCGGCCACGGCCGAAACGAACTCGCCGAGGCAGCCGCCGCACAATCGCGCACGCTCTCCTACTTCCCGCTGTGGAACTTCGCCACGGAACCCGCCGTGCGCCTTGCCTCGCGACTGGCCGGGCTCGCTCCCGGTGACCTCAACCGTGTCTTCTTCACGACGGGCGGTGGCGAGGCGGTGGAGTCAGCGTGGAAGCTGGCCGTGCAGTACTTCGCGGCCATCGGCCAGCCGACGCGCCGCAAGGTGATCAGCCGCGAATTCGCGTACCACGGCACCACGCTCGGCGCGCTGTCGATTACCGGCATCCCCGCACTGCGTGGGCCGTTCGAGCCGCTGCTGCCGACAGCGTTGAAGGTGCGCAACACGAACCGCTACCGGTGCACCTCGTGTTCGCACGCGGCATCGTGCACCCTCGACTGCGCCGACGACATCGAGCGGCTGATCCTCTCCGAGGGGCCCGAGACCGTGGCGATGGTGATCATGGAGCCGGTGCAGAACACCGGCGGCGCACTCACACCGCCCGACGGTTACTGGCGCCGCGTGCGTGAGATCTGCGACCGCCACGGCGTGCTCCTCGTGTCCGACGAGGTCATCTGTGCGTTCGGTCGCCTCGGCCACATGTTCGGCTGTGACCGCTACGGGTACGTGCCCGACATGATCACCTTCGCCAAGGGCGTCACCAGCGGTTATGCCCCGCTCGGTGGCGTCATTGTCAGCGACCGGGTCGCTGCGCCTTTCGTGGAGGAGGAGGGCCGCATGTACATGCACGGCCTCACCTTCGGCGGTCATCCGGTGAGCTGTGCCGTCGCGCTCGCCAACATCGACATCCTCGAGAACGAGGACATCTGCGGGAACGTGCAGCGCCACGAGTCCCTGTTCGACGATGTCATGGCCGAGCTCGCCGGCCTCCCGATTGTGGGTGACGTGCGCGGAAGCGGTTACTTCCGTGTGGCGGAGCTGGTGCGCGACAAGGACACCCGCGAGACCTTCGCCGCGGAGGAGAGCGAGTGGCTGCTGCGGGAGTTGCTCTCCCCCATGCTGTACGAGGCCGGGCTGATCTGCCGGTCCGATGACCGCGCCGACCCCGTGGTCGTCCTGTCACCGACACTCATCAGCGGCGAGCAGGAGCTCGAGTTCATCCGCACCACGCTGCGAACCGCATTCACCGCCGCGTGGGACGCACTCGCCGACCGCTGAGTCCCGCCGACGATGGTCCGGCTCAGCTGTCGAGGTTCGCCATCACGTGCTTGATGCGCGTGTAGTCGTCGAGTGCGTAGGCCGATAGGTCCTTGCCGTAACCCGACTTCTTGTAGCCACCGTGCGGCATCTCCGCAACGATCGGGATGTGCGTGTTGATCCACACGCACCCGAAGTCGAGGCCCTTCGCCATGCGCATCGCCCTGCCGAAGTCACGGGTCCACACCGAGGATGCGAGGCCGTACTCCACGCCGTTCGCCCAGCGGAGCGCCTCATCCTCGTCGGAGAAGCGCTGCACGGTGATGACAGGGCCGAAGATCTCGTTCTGGATCATCTCGTCGTCCTGGCGGAGGTCGGCGACCACGGTCGGCGCGTAGAAGAAACCCTCGTCGCCGACGCGCGAACCTCCGGTGACGACCCGCGCATGGTCGGGTGCGCGCTCCACGAACCCTGCGACGCGTGCCAGCTGGTTCGGGTTGTTGAGCGGGCCGTAGAGCACGTCCTCGTCGTCGGGTCGGCCCGTGCGCGATGCAGCGACACTCTCGGACAGTGCGGCAACAAACTCGTTGTAGATGCGCGGCCCGCACACCACGCGGGTTGCAGCGGTGCAGTCCTGGCCGGCGTTGAACAGACCGGCGGTCGCGATGCCCGCCGAGGCCGCCTCGATGTCGGCGTCGTCGAACACGATGACGGGGGCCTTGCCGCCCAGCTCCAGGTGCACCCGCTTCAGGCTCTTCGCCGCCGCCTCGGCGACCTCCATGCCCGCACGCACCGAACCCGTCACCGACACCATCGACGGAATGTCGTGCGACACCATCGCACGACCGGTGTCGCGGTCGCCGCACACGACGTTGAACACACCCGGCGGCAGGAACTCGGCGGCAACCTCGGCCATGAACGCGGCCGACACGGGCGTGGTGTCGGAGGGCTTCAGCACGACCGCGTTGCCCGCGGCGAGTGCCGGCGCGAACTTCCACACCGCCATCATCATCGGGTAGTTCCACGGCGCGACCTGCGCGCACACCCCCACCGGCTCGCGCCGGATCATCGAGGTCATGTTGCGCATGTATTCGGCCGACGCCTTTCCCTCGAGCATGCGTGCGGCCCCGGCGAAGAACCGGATCTGGTCGATCATCGGCGGGATCTCCTCGCTGGCCGTCATGCCGACCGGCTTCCCCGTGTTCTCGACCTCCAGCGCGATGAGTTCGTCTGCCCTGCTCTCCAGTGCGTCGGCGATCCGCAGCAGCGCAAGTGACCTCTCGGACGGCGTGGTGTTGCGCCACTCCTCGAATGCCCCCGATGCGGCCTTCATCGCGTCGTCGATGTCAGGTGCCGACGACAGCGGCGCGGTGCCGTACTCCCTGCCGTCCACCGGGTTCACGAGGGGGAGGGTGCGGCCGTCGCGTGCGTCGACCTGCCTGCCGTTGATGAAGTTCCTGACGGTGCGCATCCCCCCATCGTTCCACAACGGCCGTCCCCGCGCGACAGGTGTCCCCGGACCGCGGTCGCCGAACAGCGTGGGTGCACCCGCGTCGACCCTCCGGCGCCGATAGAAATGCGGGCATGACACAGATCAAGTCAGTGGGCGTGCCGCGCGAGACCAAGACCGCCGAGGGCCGTGTCGCCATGACACCCGACGGGGTGCGCGAGTTCGAGCGTCTGGGAATCGACGTGTACGTGGAGACCGGCGCGGGCGACGGGGCGTCCATCAGCGATGCCGACTACGTGGCGGCCGGGGCCGACATCGTGCCCACCGCGGCCGATGCCTGGGCAAGGGACATGGTGGTGAAGGTGAAGGAGCCCACGGAGGCCGAGTTCATTCACCTCCGCCGCGACCTCGTGCTCTTCACGTACCTGCATCTCGCTGCATACCCGGCGGTCGCGAGGGCCCTGCTGGAGGCCGGCACCACCGCATTTGCCTACGAGACCGTGCAGGTGGAGTCGGGCGCGTTGCCTCTCCTCGCACCGATGAGCGAGGTCGCGGGACGGCTTGCGCCTCAGATGGGCGCCCACTTCCTCGAGCGCACCCACGGCGGGCGCGGCGTGCTGATGGGCGGCGCCCCCGGCGTGCGGCCCGCCCGTGTCGTCGTGCTCGGTGCGGGGAACGTGGGCTGGAACAGCGCATGGATCGCCGCAGGCATGGAGGCCGAGGTCGTGCTTCTCGACAAGAACCTCGACCGGCTCCGCTGGGTCGACCAGATCCACCGAGGCCGCATCATGACGCTCGCCTCCAACAGGGGCGCGATCGAGCGCAGCGTCGCCGAGGCCGACCTTGTGATCGGTGCGGTGCTCGTGGCAGGCGGGCGCGCGCCGGTCGTCGTGAGCGAGGACATGGTGCGCACCATGAAGCCCGGCGCGGTGATCGTCGACGTCGCCGTCGACCAGGGCGGCTGCATCGAGACGATCCACGAGACCACACACACCGACCCCGTGTACGAGCGTCACGGTGTGATCCACTACGCAGTCGGCAACATGCCGGGAGCGGTGCCCCACACCAGCACGTACGCGCTCACCAACGCGACCCTTCCGTACCAGCTCGAGGTCGCCACACACGGACCGCTGGGGTCCACGGAGCGCAACGCCGCACTGGCCCACGGTCTGAACACCCATGCCGGCGCCGTCACCTCCGTCGCCGTGGCCGAAGCCCTGGGCCTGCCGCACGTCGACCCTCTGGTCGCGCTGCGTTCCTCGTAGGGTCGGGCCATGGCTGTCCACGCATCGGAACTCGACCTCCCGAAGGTGCCCGTCTTCGAGGACGGTGACCGTCAGGTGCGGCGTGCCGCGATGCGTGACCTGTCGTCACAGTCGGCGATTGCGCGTACCGACATCGGGTACGCGGTGCTGCGGTACGACACCGTCACCAAGGTGCTGCGCGACAAGCGGTGGCACAGCGCAACGGGTTTCGCCGCGCAGTTCGCCGGTGTCACCGACGAGAAGTTCCTCTCGCGCCGCAGGGTCAGCATCCTGAACGCAGAGGGAGACACCCACGTTCGTCTGCGTCGGCTCGTCGCCCCTGCGTTCTCCCCGCGCAGTGCCGACCGGCTGCGTCCGTTCATGCGGGAGGTGGTCGAGGGTCTCATCGCCCCGGCAACCCGGACCGGGCGCACGGAGTTCGTGGCGGACGTGTGCGAGCCCTACCCCATCCCCATCATCTGCGAGCTGCTTGGCGCGCCGAAAGAGGACTGGAGGTCGTTCAGCGTGTGGGCGACCGACATCCTGAGGGTCTTCAACGGCACTCTCGTGCAGGACCTCCCGGTCATCATGCAGGCCCAGGACGAACTCGGCGAGTACGTGCGCAACCTCATCGCAGAGCGCCGTGCCAAGCCGGCTGACGATCTCCTGACCGACCTCATCGCAGCGGAAGAACAGGGCGACAGGCTCACCAACGACGAACTGGTCATGATGGTCGAGGCGGTCATCGTGGGCGGCACCGACACCACCCGCAACCAGCTCGGCCTCTGCCTCGCGGTGTTCCTCGACCACCCCGACCAGTGGGCACTGCTGGAGTCCGACCCATCGCTCGCCCCGCGGGCCGTGGAGGAATGCATGCGCTACTGGGGGGCAGTGAACGGCACCATCAGGTACGCGAGCGAGGACATCGAGATGGACGGCGTCCTCTTCCCGAAGGGGACGTTCATGAGCACGAGCCTCGCCACCGCGAACTTCGACCCGGCCGTGTTCCCCGAACCCGGCACGTTCGACATCACGCGCGAGCCGGTGGGCTCGCCGCACATGAGCTTCGGCAGCGGCATCCACTACTGCCTCGGAGCCTCACTCGCCCGCGCGGAGCTGCAGGAGGCCCTCGCGGTGCTGCCTGCACGGATGCGGGGCATACGTCGCGACGGTGACACCGTCATGAAGCCGGCGACCACGGCGATCTTCGGGCCGGCCAGCATGCCCATTGCGTTCGACTCCAACGCCTGACTCTCCGTCACGGCGAAACGAGGCCCCCGCAAGTACTGTGGGCAGGCCCCCTATGAGCACACGCACGCGCCGCCAGCCTGTCCCCGGTTCGGCCCGTTCGGCCCTCGCCCACCGCGACTTCCGCGTGATGTGGATGTCGAGCTTCACCTCCAGCATCGGCGTGTGGATGCAGCAGGTCGTGCTGCCGGCGTACGTGTACTCGCGCACCCAGAGCGCCTCGACCGTGGCGGTCTTCAGCATCGCCCAGATGGGACCCCTTCTCCTGCTGTCCATCCCCGCGGGGGTCATGGCGGACAAGTTCGAACGACGCAGTTGGCTGGTGTTCGCCCAGCTCGTGCAGATGACCGGCTCGTTCACGCTCGGCGTCCTCGCCACGGTGGATGCCGCCATCCCTGCGCTGTTCCTCGCACAACTGGTGGTGGGCACCGGCAACAGCCTGAATGCACCCGCGTTCTCCGCCGTTCTGCCCAGTCTCGTGCCGCCCGAGGACCTCGGCGGATCGATAAGCCTGTCCTCGGTGTCCGTGAACGGCTCGCGCGTGGCCGGCCCCATTGTTGCGGCGCTGCTGATGAACGCAGGGCTGCACACGGAGCACATCTTCTTCATCAACTCGTGTGCCTACGTGGTCGTCATGTCGGCGGTGCTGCGGATCACCCTGCCCCGGGCCGAGAAGACCCCTGAGTCCGGCCTGCGGTCGCTCACGCTCGGCATCCGCGTGGCCCGCGAACGCCCGGTGATCGGCCGGGTGCTGCTGACGATGTTCTTGTTCTCGCTGCTCTGCCTCCCGTTCGTCGGCCTGTTCCCTGCCGTCGCCGACCTCGCCTTCGGCATCCAACCACGTACCTCCCTCTACAAGTGGCTGTACGCGGTGTGGGGTCTCGGGGCGATGTTCGGGGCGCTCGCGGTGGGGACCGTGCTCGCCACCGAGGACAAGCGCACCACCGCCCGCAGGGGCTTTGTGCTGTTCGGCATCGCGCTCGCGTTGTTCGCCTCCGCCCCGAACGTGCCGCTCGCGTTCGTGACCGGGTTCCTGCTCGGCACCACCTACTTCTCGACCACCACCGCCCTCATGACGGTGCTGCAGAGCAGGCTCGAGCTCGCCGTCCGTGCCAGGGTGCTGTCGCTGTGGTTCATGGCCTTCGGCGGCACCATCCCCATCGGCAACATGATCTTCGGACCCGTCATGGACTCCGTCGGCGCACGGCCGGTTCTCTACTTCGGCGCGTCGTGGGCGCTGGTTCTCTCGTGGTGGTGCAACATCCACAGGATCGACATGCGCGCTGCCGAGGACACCTCGATCCTCGCGGCCCGGACGGCCACTGCCCGCGGTGATGCCGCGGGCGAGTCGAGCCCCTGACCTCGACCCGTCAGCCGCGCAGCAGCCCCTCGATCACACGCTCGGCGCGCGAGGACCTCGAGCCCTTCACCAGCACCACGGTGTCCCGACCCCGCTGCGCCACGGCGGCCACCGCATCATCCACGCCGCGTGCCGGCAGCCCGTAGGCCCCCGTCTCGAGCGCGATCACCATGATGCCGAGACTCTCGGCCAGCCGGGCCACGGCACCGTGCGCAGCATCAGCATCGGCAACCTCTGCCATCGCCCCGAGGACCGCGTACCTGTGTGTTGCCACCGTGGAGGCGAGCGTGCGGAGGGCAGCAGACATGGACGACGAGTTCGCGTTGTAGCTGTCATCGAGAACCCTGGTGCCGTCGCCGGCGGTCAGCCATTCCATGCGCATCGGAGCCGTCCCCGCCCGCGCGGCGGCATGGACCGCGTCCTCAAACGGAACGCCGGCTGCCACACCGGCGGCAACTGCCGCCGCGGCGTTCATCACCATGTGCTCACCGGGCAGTTCCAGACCGTCGGTTGCGTAGTGGTCGGTCCACGTGAACCGGGCGGTGGCACGGCCGAGATCGTCGGTGCCGGCAACCACGCACTGCACATCGGCGTCGGCGGACGTGCCGTAGGTGATCTTCCGGGCGGCGGTGAGCCCGGCCATCGCCGCCACCCTGTGGTCGTCGGCATTCAGAACCGCCGTGCCGTCTGCCGGCAGCGACGACACGATCTCCGATTTGATGCGGGCCACGGCCTCGATGCCACCGACGCGTTCGCTGTGTGCATCACCCACGATGGTGACGACCGCGATGTCGGGCCTGGCGACTCCGCACAGCCGTGCGATCTCACCCTCCCACCGCATTCCGTACTCGAGCACGACGGCCTCGCACCCGTCGGGCGCACATGCGAGTGTCACGGGTACCCCGAAGTCATTGTTGAACGATCCCGGTGCCTTGTGTGCGCTCGGCCATGCGGAGCGCAGAACCGCATGGATCATGTCCTTGGTGGATGTCTTGCCGGCCGAGCCCGTCACCGCGACCACCCGCCCCGCAGCCGTGGCGCGCAGCCTCCCGGCACACATACGGCCCACCTCGGTGAGTGCCTCTGCGGTGTCGTCGACCTCGACGCACGTTCCGCCGGTCACCGACCTGCCGCGGCCGACGATGGCGAACGGGGCCCCCTTCGCGAAGGCGTCGGCGACGAACCCGTGCCCGTCGTTCTCCGTCACGAGAGCCACGAAGGCCTGCCCGGCAATGATCGACCTGGAGTCGAACCACACGCCGTCCGCGGCGGTGTCAGGTCCGACCACGGTTCCGCCGGTGCACGACGCAACGTCACCGGCCGTGATGCGCATGCGTCGACAGTAGCGGCGAGTACCTTCGGGGGGATGGACGGCCCGCGCAGGACCCTGGTGGTGCTGTACGGGGGCCGCTCCGCCGAGCACGACGTCAGCAGGGTGTCGGCGTCCCTGATGATCCGGGCAGCCGACCCCGGCCGCTACGACATCATGGGCGTGGGCATCACCCGCGACGGCCGTTGGCTGCGCAACCCGAGCCTCTGCTTCGCCGGTCCCGGACCGCGCGACGTGCCCGACGAACTCACCGTCGAGGGTGACTCCGTCGACCCGCGCGACCTGCTCCGCAGCGACACGGTGTTCGTGCCCGTGCTGCACGGCCCCATGGGCGAGGACGGCACGGTCCAGGGTCTGCTCGAGACGATGGACGTGCCGTACGTGGGCAGCGGCGTGCTGTCCAGCGCAGTGGCGATGGACAAGGCAATCGCCAAGCAGCTCCTCGGGGCGGCAGGCATCCCACAGGTGCGACATGCGGTGCTGCACGTCGACGAGATCTCGGACGCGGCGGTGGGCGCCGTCGTCGCATCACTCGGCGGCGACGTGTTCGTGAAGCCGGCAAACATGGGTTCCTCGGTGGGTGTGTCACGGGCCCGCGGGGTCGCGGAGGCACTCACCGCCTGCACGGTCGCGGTCAGGTACGACTCATGGGTGCTGCTCGAGGAATCGGTGGACGGCCGTGAGATCGAGGTGGCCGTTCTCGGCAACCGGGCCGCGCGCGCATCCCTGCCCGGTGAGATCGCCCCTGCCGGCGAGTTCTACGACTACGAGGACAAGTACGTGGACGGTGCCGCCGAGCTCACAGTGCCCGCACGGCTTACCCCAGAACAGACACGAGAGGTGCGTGACCTTGCCCTGCGTGCGTATGCGGCACTGCGCTGCGAGGGAATGGCGAGGGTCGATTTCTTCCTCGAGGAGAACGGTCGCGGGTTCCTCTGCAACGAGGTGAACACGATTCCCGGCTTCACACCCATCTCGATGTACCCACGGATGTGGGAGGCAACGGGTCTCTCCCACCGTGCGCTCGTCGACGAACTGGTGTCACTGGCACTCGAGCGTCATGCCTCGCGTCGGGTCGACACCGGCCGTTGACTGCGATGGGCGCACCGCCCACCGGCCTGTCAGCCGCCGGCGGCGGGGATGTTGATGACCTGGCCGGGCAGGAGCGTGACCCCGGCATCCGGCCACTGGTTCGCAGCGAACAGCTGTGCCTGGGTGATGC
Organism: Acidimicrobiales bacterium; assembly: GCA_046091145.1. GTDB lineage: Bacteria > Actinomycetota > Acidimicrobiia > Acidimicrobiales > Ilumatobacteraceae > UBA2093. Next base: position 35,611 of record JBJTBF010000058.1, read on the forward strand.
AGAACTTCCTCGTGATCGCCCACACGGAATCGCCCTCCTGGATGGTGTAGGTGCCGGCCGGACGGGTTCCGCAACCCGGGCCCACCGGCCCCGTCGGGGTGGAGTTCGTGGTGCCACCGCCCGTGGATCCGCCGGTGCCGTTGTCCACCGGGGCCGTGGCGTTTGCGGGGATGCGCAACGTCTGACCCGGGTACGGGAACTCCGACGGGCTGAGCATCGCGTTGTAGGAGAGCAACAGGCTCACGGTGATGCCGAACTTCGTGGCCACGGAGATCGGCGAGTCACCTGCCTGCACCGTGTAGGTGGTCTCCTGTCCCACCGCATTCGGCGGGAGCGACGTTGTGGTGCCGGGGAGGGTGCTCGCAACCGGTGGGATGGTGGCGAACGCCGTGGGTGTCACCGCGACAACGGTGGTGGCAACCCCGAGGGTGTCACCACCGCACGCCCCGAGTGCCGGCGCGGCTGCCGCGAGGCACAGGGTCGTGGCGAGGAGCCTCGCCGCACGGGAGCGTTTCTGCACGAGCGCCAACGGTAGTTGTGCCGTGCCCTGCCGTGGTGGCAACCCCGGCCCGCCGGACCCGACCCGGCGAGATTGTCTCAGAGAAGCGGACGTGCCGTGGGCGGGATGGGCGCGGGCAGCACCGAGGTGCCCATGAGGTGCCGGTCGACGCCGGCGGCGCACGAACGACCCTCCGCGATCGCCCACACAATGAGGCTCTGGCCGCGGCCCATGTCACCGGCCACGAACACTCCCGGCACGTTCGTGCGGTAGTCCGCGTCACGCGCGACGTTGCCCCGCTCGTCCAGGGCGACCCCCAGTTGTCCGAGCCACGAGCCCTTCTCCGGTCCGACGAATCCCATCGCGAGGAACACGAGGTCGGCCTCGATCTCGCGGTCGGTCCCCTCGACCTTCGTGAAACGGCCGTCGACCATCTGCACCTCGTGCAAGAGCAGGGCACGCACGTTGCCGTTGCCGTCGTCGAGGAAGCGCTCGGTGTTCACGCTGTACACGCGCTCACCGCCCTCCTCGTGTGCGGACGACACGCGGTACACCATCGCGTACTGGGGCCACGGGTTGCCGGTGGAGCGATCCTCGGGCGGCCGGGGCATGATCTCCAGCTGCACGACCTGGCGTGCACCCTGGCGCAGTGCGGTGCCCAGGCAGTCGGCGCCGGTGTCACCGCCACCGATGATCACCACGGCCTTGCCCTTCGCGTCGATCGACGGGGTGTCCGCGTCGCCCTCCTGCACCTTGTTCGCGATCGGCAGGTACTCCATCGCCTGGTGGATGCCCGAGAGTGCGCGTCCCGGAACGTCGAGGTCACGCCATGCCGTGGCACCGCATGCCAGCACGAGGGCATCCACGCTCGCGCGCAGAACCTCGATGTCGACCGCACCACCGACGTCGGCGCCGGTGCGGAACTCCGTGCCCTCGGCCCGCATCTGCTCGACGCGCCGGTCGAGATGGCGCTTCTCCATCTTGAACTCGGGGATCCCGTAGCGCAGCAGACCGCCGATACGGTCGGCACGCTCCAGCACCACGACGTCGTGTCCGGCGCGCGTGAGCTGCTGTGCCGCCGCGAGACCCGCGGGACCACTGCCGATCACCGCGACCCGCTTGCCCGTCCTCGTGGCGGGCACCTGTGGCACGACCCAGCCGTTCTCCCATGCACGGTCGATGATCTCGACCTCGACCTGCTTGATCGTGACGGGGTCCTGGTTGATGCCCACCACGCAGGCCGACTCGCACGGCGCGGGGCACAGCCGCCCGGTGAACTCGGGGAAGTTGTTGGTGGCGTGCAGACGCTCGATCGCGTCCTTCCAGTGGTCGCGGTACACGAGGTCGTTCCAGTCGGGGATCAGGTTCCCGAGCGGACAACCGTTGTTGCAGAAGGGGATGCCGCAGTCCATGCAGCGGCCGGCCTGCGTGCGCAGGTCACCCTCCGGGAACGGCTCGTAGACCTCCTTCCAGTCGAGCAGCCTCAGTTCCACCGGCCGCCGCTTCGGTCCCTGCCGGTTCCATTTCATGAAACCGGTCGTCTCACCCACGGGCCACCTCCATCACGCGCTCGGCGGTCTGTTCCTCGGTCCAGCCGTTCTTCTCGGCCTCGGCAAACACCTCGAGCACGGAGCGGTAGTCACGCGGCATCACCTTGCGGAAACGCGGCACCTCCACCGTCCATGCCGACAGGATGCGTTCGGCAACCGCGGAGCCGGTCAGTTCGTGGTGGCGCTCCACTGCGGCGCGCAGCCACTCCTCGTCCGCGCCGCCCACGTGCTCGAGGTCGACCATCTCGTAGTTCACGTTCGCGGGGAAGACACCCTCGTGGTCCCACACGTACGCGATGCCACCCGACATGCCCGCGGCGAAGTTGCGGCCCGTCGGGCCCAGCACCACAACGCGGCCACCGGTCATGTACTCGCAACCGTGGTCACCCACGCCCTCCACCACGGCCGTGGCACCGGAGTTGCGCACGCAGAAGCGCTCCCCCACCATGCCGCGAATGAAGATCTCACCCGAGGTCGCGCCGTAGCCGATCACGTTGCCGGCGATCACGTTCTCCTCGGCCACGTACCCTGCACCGTCCGGCGGGTGCAGGATGACCCGCCCGCCGGAGAGACCCTTCGCGAGGTAGTCGTTCGCGTCGCCCTCGAGACGCAGTTCGACACCGCGCGGCACGAACGCACCGAAGCTCTGCCCCGCGGACCCGGTGAACCGGATGCTGATCGTGCCGTCGGGCAGGCCCTCCCCGCCCCACGAGCGCGTCACCTCGTGACCGAGCATCGTGCCCACGGTGCGGTTCACGTTGCGTATTGTCCGGGTGATCGACACCGGCGTGCCCTCGAGCAGGGCGGGTCGCGCCGCCGCGATGAGGTCGTTGTCGAGAGCCTCGTCGAGACCGTGGTCCTGGCCAACCGAGGAGTGCAGGGTCTGGCCGTAGGGGTTGCGCGGCGTCTCGAGGATCGGCGAGATGTCGAGTCCGTGCGCCTTCCAGTGGTCGACGGCCCCGCGTGCATCGATCATCTCCACGTGACCGATCGCCTCCCGCAGCGACCGGAACCCGAGCGTGGCGAGGTGCTCGCGCACCTCCTCGGCGATGAACTCGAAGAAGTTCACGACGAAATCCGGCTTCCCGCTGAAGCGCTGACGGAGGACCGGGTTCTGCGTGGCGACACCCACCGGGCAGGTGTCGAGGTGACAGACGCGCATCATGATGCAGCCGCTCACCACCAGCGGCGCGGTCGCGAAACCGAACTCCTCGGCACCGAGCAGCGCGGCGATCACCACGTCGCGGCCGGTCTTCATCTGGCCGTCCGTCTGCACCACGATGCGGTCGCGCAGTCCGTTCAGCAGCAGTGTCTGCTGTGTCTCGGCGAGCCCGAGCTCCCACGGGCCGCCCGCATGCTTCAGCGATGTCAGCGGTGATGCGCCGGTGCCGCCGTCATGACCGGAGATCAGCACGACGTCGGCCTTCGCCTTGCTCACGCCCGCAGCCACGGTGCCCACTCCCATCTCGGCGACGAGCTTCACGTGGATGCGTGCGGCAGGGTTCGAGTTCTTGAGGTCGTGGATGAGCTGCTTGAGGTCCTCGATCGAGTAGATGTCGTGGTGCGGGGGCGGGCTGATGAGACCGACACCGGGTGTCGAGTGGCGGGTCTTTGCGACCCACGGGTACACCTTGTGCCCGGGAAGCTGGCCACCCTCGCCCGGCTTGGCACCCTGGGCCATCTTGATCTGGATGTCGTCTGCGTTCACGAGGTACTCGCTGGTCACGCCGAACCGGCCCGATGCCACCTGCTTGATGGCACTGCGCTTCGAGTCACCGTTCGGCAGCGGCACGAACCTCTCGGGGTCCTCGCCTCCCTCGCCGGTGTTGCTCTTGCCGCCGATCCGGTTCATGGCGACCGCGAGTGTCTCGTGGGCCTCCGCGGAGATCGAGCCGTAGCTCATCGCCCCGGTGCTGAACCGCCTCACGATGGCACTGACCGGCTCCACCTCGTCGAGCGGCACGGGCGGGCGCGCACCGTGGCGCAGCTCGAACAGGCCGCGCAGCGTGGCTAGCCGGCGCGACTGGTCGTCGACATCGCGGGTGTACTGCTTGAAGATGTCGTAGCGACCGGCGCGCGTGGAGTGCTGCAAGCGGTACACGGTCTCGGGGTTGAACAGGTGATGCTCACCCTCGCGTCTCCACTGGTACTCACCGCCCAGATCGAGCGTGCGGTGCGCGCGCAGCTCCGGTCGGTCGGGGTGAGCGGTCGCATGGCGCATCGCCACCTCACGGGCGATCTCCTCGAGGCCGATGCCCCCGAGACGCGACACCGTGCCCGTGAAGTACTCGTCCACCACCGTCTCCGACAGGCCGATCGCCTCGAAGATCTGCGCGCCGGTGTACGACGCCACGGTGGACACGCCCATCTTCGACATCACCTTCAGCACGCCCTTGCCGGCAGCCTTGATGTAGTTCTTCACCGCCTTGTGCGGGTCGTGGCCGCCCATGAGGTGCAGTCCCCTGCCCTCGTCGGCCGCGATCATGTCCTCGATCGACTCGAACGCGAGGTACGGATTGATCGCGCCCGCGCCGTATCCCACGAGCAGTGCCATGTGGTGCACCTCACGCGCGTCACCGCTCTCCACGATCAGGCCTACCTGTGTGCGTGTCTTCTCACGGATGAGGTGGTGATGCACCGTGCTCGTGAGGAGCAGCGACGGGATCGGTGCATACACCTCGTCGGCGTTGCGGTCGGACAGCACGATGATCCGCACCCCGCGCGCGATTGCGTCGCTCGCGAGGCTGCGCACGTTCTCGAGAGCGGTGCGCAGCCCCTCGCCACCGTCGGCGACCCTGTACAGGCCGCTGATCACCACGGACTCGAGGTGCGGGTGGGTGCCGTCATCGTTGATGTGGATGATCCTGGCGAGGTCGTCGTTGTCGATGATCGGGAACGGCAGCTGCAGCTGGCGGCAGCTGTCCGGCCCGGGTGCGAGCAGGTTCGCCTCGGGGCCCACACTGGTCCCGACGGCGGTCACGACCTCCTCACGGATGGCATCGAGCGGCGGGTTCGTGACCTGCGCGAACAACTGCTGGAAGTAGTCGAAGAGGAGGCGCGAGCGCTCCGACAGCACGGCGATCGGGGTGTCGGTGCCCATCGACCCGATCGGCTCCGCACCGGAGCGCGCCATCGGCGACACGATGATCTTCAGTTCCTCGTCGGTGTAGCCGAACATCTGCTGGCGGCGCAGCACACTGCCACGGCTGTGCACCACGTGCTCACGCGCGGGGAGGTCGTCGAGGTGCGTCATGCCGGCCTCGACCCAGTCCGCGTACGGGTGCTCAGAGGCGAGCTGCAGCTTGATCTCCTCGTCGTCGATGATGCGGCCCTGCGCGGTGTCGATCAGGAACATGCGTCCCGGCTGCAGGCGCCCCTTGCGGATGATGCGCGAGGGCTCGATGTCGAGCACCCCCGCCTCGCTCGCCAACACCACAAGGTCGTCGTTCGTCACCCAGAAACGCCCCGGACGCAGACCGTTGCGGTCGAGGACCGCGCCGATGACCGTGCCGTCGGTGAAGCAGACGTCGGCCGGCCCGTCCCACGGCTCCATGAGGCTTGAGTGGTAGCGGTAGAAGGCGCGCTTGCGGGGGTCCATGCGTTCGTTGTTCTCCCACGCCTCGGGGATCATCATCAGGAGCGCATGCGGCAGGGAACGACCGGCGAGATGCAGCAGCTCGAGAACCTCGTCGAAACTTGCGGAGTCCGACATGCCGGGCGTGCAGATGGGGTACGCGCGCTCGAGACCGGGGATGAGGTCGCTCTGCAGCAGTGCCTCGCGTGTGCGCATCCAGTTGCGGTTGCCCTGCACCGTGTTGATCTCGCCGTTGTGGGCGATGTAGCGGTACGGGTGCGCCAGCGGCCACGACGGGAAGGTGTTCGTGGAGAACCGGCTGTGCACCAGTGCCAGCGCGGACTCCATGCGCCCGTCGGAGAGGTCCGGGAAGAACTGGCCGAGCTCGGGCGTGGTCAGCATGCCCTTGTACACGAAGGTGCGCGCGGACAGCGACGAGAAGTATGTGCGCATCGCATCGGTGATCTCGTGCTCGATGCGCTTGCGCACGATGAACAGCCTGCGGTCGAGGTCAATCCCGGCTGCGCCCGCGGGGTCATCGACGAAATAGGTGCGGAACGCGGGCATCACCGCGCGGGCCGAGGCGCCGAGGCACGCAGGGTTCACCGGCACCTCACGCCAACCGAGGGGCCGCAGGTTCTCCTCGCGCGTGATGCGCTCCACGGTGGCCATTGCCTCCGCGCAACGCGCGGGGTCCGCCGGGAGAAACGCCATGCCCGCGGCATACGAGCCCTCCGCAGGGAGGTCGACGCCGGCGGTGGCACGCATGAAGGCATCCGGCATCTGCACGAGGATCCCCGCGCCGTCCCCGGTGTCGGGCTCGGCCCCGGTCGCACCGCGGTGCTCCATGTTCATGAGCGCAGTGAGCCCGAGGTCGACGATGGAGCGGCTCCTGTGCCCCTTCACGTTCGCGACGAAGGAGACTCCGCAGGCGTCATGCTCGAAACGGGGGTCGTAGAGACCGTGGCGCGCGGGCAGGTCAGGGTTCATGGCGTCGTTCGTCCTCCGGGGGTCCGTGCGGGCACGGACAGGAAACTCTCTGGGGTTCCCCGGGACGACGCTGGCCCGAGGGTCATCATGCTATCGGGGTGCCGCAGGTGCGGCAAAGCCTTTCTCGGGACGGGTGAGGTGCGTCAGCGTGGCTCGTGCCACTTCGGGGAGCGCTTCTCGAAGTCCGAGAGCACTGCCTCGCGCTGGTTCGGCCCACCGACGAGCCCCCCGATGATGCGCCGTTCGGCGGCGAACTGCTGGGCGGCAAACTCGAGGGCCAGCCTGTTGAGGAGTTCCTTCGAGCCGCGCACGGCATCGGGGCTGCGGCGGCAGATCTCCTGGGCCCACTCGTGGGCCGCCTCGTACGGCGTGTCCGAGAGCCGGGTGACGAGCCCGATCTGTGCGGCCTCCCGGCCGTCGAAGATCCGAGCGGTCATCACGATGTCCTTAATTATGTCGGCCCGCACGAGACCCTGCATCAGGACCGTGCCGGCCATGTCGGGCACGAGACCCCAGTACGTCTCACGCACGGAGAACTTGGTGTCGGGGTGCGCAATGCGCACGTCGGCGCCGAGGGCAATCTGGCAGCCACCCCCGAGTGCGTGCCCGTGCACGGCCGCAACGACCGGTACCGGGATCTCCTGCCACACCCATGCTGACTGCTGACCGAGATGGGTGATACGCCCGTCGACCATGTCACCGGCCGACGGCTGACGCTCGCCGTTGCCGCGCTCTCCCGAGGCCATCCCGCCGAGCGAGGCAAGGTCGATGCCCGCGCAGAACGAGGCGCCCTCGCCGGAGACAACGACCGCGTTGATCTTCTTGTTCGACTTCAGGGACTCGCCGGCGTCGACGATTGCCTGGAATTGCTCGCCGTCGAGGGCGTTCCTCTTCTCGGGCCTGTTGAACCTCACGTCGGCGATGCCGTCGGAGAAGTTGATGATCACGCGCTCTGCCATGGCGGCAGTCTGCCACGGGGCGCCGTTTCGTCCCCCACCCGGGCCGTGGCAGACTGCCCGCCATGAAACTGAACCTCTCCGCAGACGAAGTCCTGAAGACCACCCGCAGCGTGCGCAAGCGCCTGGACTTCGACCGTCCGGTCGAGCGGGCGCTCGTCGAGGAATGCCTGGAGATCGCCCTCCAGGCCCCCACCGGCTCGAACAGTCAGGGCTGGCACTGGATCGTGGTGGAGGATGCCGCCAAGAAGAAGGCACTCGCCGACATCTACCGCAAGAACTGGTCGGTGTACGCGAGCATGCCCGGACGCCAGTACGCCGACGGCGACAGCCGCGGCGAGCGCATGGACCTCGTGCGCGACTCGGCCGGTTATCTCGCGGACAACTTCGAGCGCGCCCCGCTGCTGCTCATCCCCGCGATCGAGGGTCGTCTCGACAACCTGCCCAGTTTCGCCACCGCGAGCCAGTGGGGATCCCTGCTGCCGGCGGTGTGGAGTTTCATGCTCGCCCTGCGCGAGCGCGGCATGGGCTCGGCATGGACGACCATCCACCTCATGAACGGCGGCGAGGAGGAGGCGGCGAAGTTGCTCGGCATCCCGCACGAGCGCATCAGCCAGGGCGGCCTGTTCCCCATTGCCTACACCAAGGGCACCGACTTCAAGCCCGCCAAGCGCGAGCCGTTGTCGAAGGTGCTCCACTGGGACAAGTGGTGAGTGACTCCCCCGTCACGCACTCCGTGCAGGAGGGCGTGTTCGTCATCACCATGGATGACGGCAAGGCGAACGCGGTGTCGCCGGCACTGCAGGCCGGGATCAACGGCGCGCTCGATGCCGCCGAGGCCGACGGACACCCTGTGGTGCTCACGGGAAGGCCGGGCTTCTTCTCGGCGGGTTTCGATCTGAAGACCCTCGCCGCCGGCGGTCAACCGGCCGTCGACATGCTGCACGGCGGAATCACCCTCGCCATGCGGCTGCTGTCGCACCCGATGCCCGTGGTGGTTGCGTCCCCAGGCCACGCGATCGCGATGGGGGTGTTCCTGTCGCTGTGCGGCGACTACCGGATCGGGGCGCAGGGCAGCTTCCGTTACGTGGCGAACGAGGTCGCGATCGGCATGGCGATGCCGTTCAGCACCATCGAACTGCTGCGTCAGCGGGTGACCCCGGCGGCACTCCCGCGCGCCGTGCTGCTGGCCGAGGTGTTCACACCCGACAACGCCGTGTCGAACGGACTGCTCGACGAGACCGCCGCACCCGACGACCTCCTGCCGCGCGCCGTCTCGTTCGCGGGTTCGCTCTCCGCACTCGACAACGGTGCACATGCGGTCAGCAAGAAGCGTCTGCGTGCACCGCTGCTCGAGGCGATGCGCGACGGCCTCGAACGTGATCTCGAGGGCTGGCGCAGGCAGTTCCTGGCCTGATCCGTCCCCGGGGCACCGCGTTCACCGCGGCCTGTTCAGTCGACGAGACGCAGCCCGCTCGGTGCGATCGACTGGTCGGCGAAGGGCAGGTCCACCACGAACTCGGTGCGGTGCGCCGGGAACACGTGATGGCTGACCAGCACGGTGCGACCGGCGGTGTCGGTGGTGGTGCGCACGCACCGCAGCACCGGTGAACCCGCAGGGACCTTGAGCACCTTCGCCTCGTCAGCAGACACCACGTCGGCCCCGATCGTCTGGGTGGCACCGCTGAGCGGCACGTCGAGCAGTTCGTAGAACGGGGACCTCTCCACGTCGGCCCGCGAGAGGTTCTGGGCAAGGTCGGCGGCGCACCACACGGTCACGATGGCGAAGGGCTCACCGTCGGCGAGGTTCACACGACGAACCCGGAGTGTCTGTGTGGAGCCGAGCGCACGTGCGACATCGCGCGGTGCGCGCTCGAAGGCGAACTCGAGCACGCGCCGCTCCGGCTTCACACCGGAGGCGCGCATCTGGTCCTCGATCGTGGCGAGACGGGCGAGAGGCTGGCGCACCGGTTCACCGGCCACGAACCAACCGAAGCCCTGGCGGGCATCCACGAGACCGCCGTCGCGCAGCAACTCGAGCGCCTTGCGCACGGTGACCCTGCTCGCACCGAACTCCGTCGACAGTTCCGATTCGCTCGGCAGCAGACGTCCCGCGGCGTACTCGCCCGATGTGACACGCGCACGCAGTTCGTCGGCGATTTGGTGGTAACGAATGGTGCGCACTTGTATTAGAGTTGTCTACACAGAGGAAAAACGCAAGTCACCCCGCTTGCCGACCGAAAGGCACCCCATGGCCGTCACCGCCGGTACCCCCGTCGAGCTCGTTCAGTCCGTCTATTCGCGCCTCGCGGCGAACGTCGCCACCGGCCGCGAGCGCCTCGGCCGGCCGCTCTCGCTTGCCGAGAAGATCCTCATCAATCACCTCGTCGACCCGAAGGGCCAGGAGATGGAGCGTGGCCGCAGCTACGCCGACTTCAACCCCGACCGCGTGGCCATGCAGGACGCCACCGCCCAGATGGCACTGCTGCAGTTCATGACCGCGGGCCTGCCCCGCACGGCCGTGCCGTCCACAGTGCACTGCGACCATCTCATCCTCGCCAAGGTCGGTGCGAAGCTCGACCTGCGTGACGCGAATGACAACAACCGCGAGGTCTATGACTTCCTGCGCAGCGTGTCGGCGAAGTACGGCATCGGTTTCTGGGGCCCAGGCAGCGGCATCATCCACCAGGTCGTGCTGGAGAACTACGCGTTCCCCGGCGGCATGATGATCGGCACCGACAGCCACACGCCGAACGCCGGCGGGCTCGGCATGGTCGCCATCGGTGTCGGTGGCGCGGACGCGGTCGACGTGATGACGGGCTTCCCGTTCAACGTGCGCTGGCCGAAGGTCATCGGCATCAGGCTCACCGGCACCCTGTCGGGCTGGAGCAGCCCTAAGGACGTCATCCTCGAGGTCGCGCGACAGCTCACCGTCGAGGGCGGCACCGGCGCCATCGTGGAGTACTTCGGCCCCGGTGCGGACTCCATCTCCGCAACCGGCAAGGCAACCATCTGCAACATGGGTGCAGAGATCGGCGCGACGTGCTCGGTGTTCGGGTACGACGCGAACATGGCCACCTACCTGAAGGCGACTGGCCGCGCAGCCATTGCCGATGCGGCCGACAAGGTCGCCGAGCACCTGCGACCCGACGACGGCGCGCAGTACGACCAGGTCGTGGAGATCGACCTCTCCGCACTGAAGCCCCTCATCAACGGCCCGCACTCCCCCGACCGTGCGCACCGCGTCGGAGCCGACGGGGTGGGCAAGGAAGCCCGCGGGAACGACTGGCCGCTCGAGGTCTCGGCCGCGCTCATCGGCTCGTGCACGAACTCCTCGTACGAGGACATCACCCGAGCGGCATCCATCGCCCGCCAGGCAGCAGCGAAGGGCCTGACGGCACGCACCGAGCTGCTGATCTCGCCCGGGTCCGAACAGATCCGCGCCACCATCGAGCGTGACGGTCTTCTCGCCGACCTCGAGGCGATCGGCGCGACCGTGCTCGCGAACGCGTGCGGTCCGTGCATCGGGCAGTGGGAGCGCGCGGCCGACAGGACCGCCAAGCCCACCCGCCACGTGAACTCGTTCAACCGCAACTTCCCTAAGCGCGCCGACGGGTCAGCGAACACGCTCTCCTTCGACACCAGCCCCGACACCGTGATGGCCATCGCGCTGTCGGGCCGGCTCGACTTCGACCCCTCGGTCGACACCATCACCGCACCCGACGGAACCGAGGTGCGCCTCGACCCGCCGGTCGGCGAGATCGTGCCCGCGCGCGGCTACGACCCGGGTGTCGACACGTTCACCGCCCCGCCGGCCGACGGCAGCTCGGTCACCATCGAGGTCAGCCCGGCGAGTGACCGCCTGCAGCTGCTCGAGCCGTTCCCCGCGTGGGACGGCAGGGACTACGTGGAACTCCCCGTGCTGATGAAGGCCAAGGGCAAGTGCACCACCGACCACATCTCGGCTGCCGGCAAGTGGCTCACGTACCGCGGGCATCTCGAGAACATCTCGGGGAACCTGTTCATCGGTGCGGTGAACGCCTACACCGCAGCCGTGGGTGAGGGTCTCGACATCACCGACGGCCAGCGCCGTTCGTACCCCGACATCGCGAAGCGCTACAGCGAGGCCGGCATCCGCTGGTGCGCGATCGGCGACCAGAACTACGGCGAGGGATCGTCCCGTGAGCACGCGGCGATGGAGCCGAGGTTCCGCGGCGGCGTCGTGATCTTCGCTCGTTCGTTCGCACGCATCCACGAGACCAACCTGAAGAAGCAGGGACTCGTGCCGCTCACGTTCGCCGAGCCCGCCACCTACGACCTCATCGAGGAGACCGACCGCATCAGCGTGCTGAACCTGCCGCCGGTGCCCGACCGTCCGGTGCAGTGCCGCATCACGAAGGCCGACGGCCGCACGGTGGACTTCGAGGCGAGGCACACCTTCAGCGACGAGCAGGTGGAGTGGTTCAGGGCCGGCTCGGCACTGAACATCGTGCGCGCGAAGGTTGCAGCCGGCAGGTAGGTCGGGTCAAGTGTCGAAGCCGGGACGGCGGTCGTCCTCGGCGTTGATGTCGCCCTCGTAGTTGGACGGGAGCGCACGGCGCAGTTCGTCCTCTGTCGGCTCACGCCACACGCGTGCCTCCCCGGGCAGCAGGGCCGTGATGGCCGCCATGATGGACGCGGTGTCTGCATCGAGGTCGGCGCGTCCGAGCGTCACCGGGCCACCGACGGTCACCGACACGTCGGGCGGGGAGGTCACGTTCGTGATGTTCGGCAGTTTCGCGTTGCGCGGCCATACCTTCTCGGTGCCCCAGATTCCAACAGGGATCACGGGTGCGCCCGACACCTGAGCGAGTCGTGCCGCACCCCATCTGCCTTTCAGCACGGGGTCGAAGAATGCGCGTCCGCGGGGGATCGTGCCCTGGGGCATCAGCGCCACCATGTCGCCGGCGGCGAGTGCCTCTTCTGCTGCCCGCAACGGTTCGTTGCTGCCCGTGCCGCGGTCCACGCGGATGCCGCCGAGCGCGCTCGCCAGCGGGCCGATCACAGGGGCATCGAACACTTCCTTCTTGCCGAGGAACCGCACGGCGCGACCGGTGCGCGCCACCGCCATCGACACCGCGAACACGTCGAAGTAGCTGCGGTGGTTCCCCACGATGATGGCGGGCCCGCTCGAGGGGATGTTCTCGGTGCCGGAGATCGTCCACTTTGCGTACGGGAAGGTCTCGGGACGGGCCAGTTTCAGGAGCAGCTGCTGGGCCTCGAGGCCGATGACCGGCACCTTCGCCACGCCGTCGGGAACGTCGAAGTTCGTCACCGGCCAGCGGCGCGCCGCGGCCATGATGCGCAGCCGCGCGTCGGGGTTCACGCACACCGGGTTGCCCACCGAGTACAGCAGCGGCTCGTCGTACACACTGTCGCTGTAGGCCCAGCTGCCGGCGAGATCGACACCGTTCGTCTGCGCCCACGTGCGCACCGCATCGCGCTTGCCGCGCGACCACACGTACGTGCCGTCCAGTTCCCCTGTGTACGTCCCGTCGGCATCCACCGCGTACGTGGTGGCGATCACCGCATCGAACCCCACTGCGTGCGCGAACGGCTCGATGAGGTCCCGCGGCGTGGTGGTGGCGAGCACCACCAGCCGGCCCTCGTCGGCGTGCCTGCGCATCACGTTCCGCGCGTACGGCTGCATCAGCGCGACCAGTCCGTCGACCGCGCGCTCCGCTGCGGCACGGACTTCATCGCGGCGGTGACCCTTCATGGCCAGCACTGCCTGGCGGCCGAGCACCATCGAGGGGAGGTTCTCGCCGAAGACCTCGAACACCTTGTAGAGCAGTGACTCCCCGGGGATGTCACGGGTGACGACGCCGGTCTCGCGCAGCACCTTCGTGACCACGTGCGCAGAGGCTCCCGACAGCAATGTGCGGTCGAGGTCGAAGAACGCTGCCTCGCGGGTGGCGGCGGAGCTGCTCATGTCGTGAGGCTACGACTGCGGTAGGGCGACCTGTCCCGGGAAAGGGAGAGGCCCCGCCGAAGCGGGGCCTCTCAACCTGATCCATCGGAAGGGGGGATTCCGTATGAGGATCGCAGCGCCGGACTAATGGGGGGGCGTCCGGGCACCGATTTATTTGAAGACTATTTTCACACGTGAATGCGTGAACACTCAAGTTGAACGAGGCGATACTTTCCATCGTTTTTTGTGATAGGTTCCCCAGGAATGGAGTTCAAGCAACTGCAGAGCCTGCTGGCAATCGCCGACCACGGGTCGTTCTCCGCGGCCGCAAGGGCCCTCGGCACCGTACAGTCCAATGTGTCCGCCCATGTCTCTCGCCTGGAGAAGGAATTGGGGGTGGTGCTCGTCGACCGGCACACCGGAGGCCTCACCGACGAGGGTGACATCGTGGCCGGCCGGGCACGGCGCATCGCACACGAGCTCGAGGACATCGACACCGACATCCACTCCCTCGGGGAGTCCGCCGTGGGCGAGGCGCGCATCGGCACGATCGGCACCACCGCGCGCTGGCTGATGCCCCGGCTTCTCACCGCTCTGTCGCGGCGCCATCCGGGAGTGAAGGTCACCGTGGTGGAGGCAACGTCGAGCTCGCTCGCATCGTTGCTGGCGAACGGGGAGATCGATGCAGCGATCATGCACCTTCCCGTGTCGGGCGCCGACGTGGAGGTGCGTGAGCTCTTTGCGGAGGACCTTCTGTTGCTGTGCAGCACGTCGCACCCGCTTGCGGGCCGCGGCGAGGTGGGAATCAGGGAGCTCGCCGGGCACCCGGTTCTGCTTGCACCGCGCGGCACCGCGCAGCGACGGATCCTCGACCGCGCCGCCGCCGGCCACGGGGTGACTCTCACCTCTCTTGCCGAGATCGACGGTGTGCGCCTCATGGCATCGCTCGCCTTCGAGGGCTTCGGCCCCGCGATTGTGCCCGCCTCGGCGGTGCCCGGTTGGCTGCGCGGTGACTTCGTGCGTGTGACCGTCCCAGAGCTGCCCCGTCGCTACGTCGGATGGGTGCAGCGCGCCCGGCCGCGACCCAACCGCGCGACCCTTGCCGTCCGCGACACCGCGCTCGCCGTGGTGTCACGCGATGCGGAGAAACAGCCCGGCATCACGCTGTCGGCGGCCTCCTCCGGCCAGCGCACACCGCGCGGCTGACCACTGCTCCCGCCCGCGACCTAGTGTGACCGCCGTGGAGGGCACCAGCGCAGCAGGCAGAACCGTGCTGGAACTGCAGCACAAGGTGCCCGGCGCGGTCGAGGCGAGCGTGCGCGAACTGCCCTCGGGCCGGCGCGTGGTGTGGGTGGAGGTCGACGGGTCGTACCACCGCGGTGCACTGTCGGCGGACGCTTCTCAGGTGATTGCCGTGGCCGCGACGACCGCCCGCACGAAGGGGATGCCCCTGGTGGGCAAGTTCGCCTCGTCGGGCGCGGAGATTCGCGAGGGCATTGCCGCACTGCACGGATGGGGCACGGCCGCCAAGGCACTGGCCGACTGTTCCGGGGTGGTGCCGGTCCTGTGCATCGTCGACGGCCCGGCGGTGTCGGGCCCTGCCCTTCTCATCGGGCTCGCCGACCTCGTGGTGATGACCGAGGATGCATACGCGTTCGTGAGCGGCCCCACGATGGTGGAGGAGTTCACCGGCGTCGCGGTGTCCACCGACGAACTCGGCGGCGCGCACACGAACGCGCGGCAGAGCGGCGCGGCATCCGCCGTCGTGGCCGACGTGGCAGCGGCGACGGCCTGGGTCGACGAAGTGCTGCAGTTCCTTCCCGACAACGTGAACCAGCTTCCCGCCGTGTCCCCCACTTCCGACCCCGACGACCGGCCCACCCCGGAGGCCGGCGAACTCCTGCCCGTCACCGCGACCGGCAGCTACGACGTGCGCCACGTGATCGAGTCACTCGTGGACGACGGGTACCACTTCGAGACACGTGCACGGTGGGCCACGAACGTGGTGACCACGTTCGCGACCGTTGCGGGGTACCCGGTCGGGATCGTGGCGAACCAGCCGATGTCGCTCGCGGGCACCCTCGACATCCCCGCATCACAGAAGGCGGCCCGCTTCGTGTCGTTCTGCGACGCCTTCAACATCCCCCTCCTCACGCTCGTCGACACGCCGGGCTTCTACCCCGGCAAGGACCTCGAGTGGCGCGGCATGATCCGCCACGGTGCTCAACTGGTGTTCGCCTACGGGCGTGCCTCGGTGCCGCGGGTGTGCGTGATCCTGCGCAAGTCGTACGGCGGTGCCTACATCGTGATGGACTCCAAGCGCATGGGGAACGACCTCTGTCTCGCCTGGCCCGGTGCCGAGCTGGCGGTGATGGGGGCAGGGCAGGCATCGGCCATCCTGCAGCGCAGGGCCGACCCGGAAGAGAAGGCCGAGTTCGAGCGTGACTACGCCGAGCGACTGCTGAACCCCTACGTGGCGGCCGAACGGGGCTACGTGGACGCGGTGGTGGAACCGACCGACACCCGTCGCGAGATATGTGCGGCGCTTCACATGCTGCGCGACAAGCGCGAGCTCCTCGTGTCGCGCAAGCATGACAACACTCCCCTCTGACCACCTGCAGCCCACCGGGGGAATGTGGGGCGGATGGGCCGATGGCCTAGTCTGAACCGTGGGGAAAACAGCCCCGCACCCACATAGTCAGTAATCGAAGGGGATCCCACGTGGCTGACACCATCACCATCATCGATGACCGAACCGGAAAGAAGGTCACGGTGCCGATCAACGGGGGGACGTTCTCCTCGGCCGCACTCCGGGAACTCGACCCGGGTCTCTTCATGTACGACCCGGCGTACCTGTCGACTGCGGCATGTGCGAGCGCCATCACGTACCTCGACGGCGACAACGGCGTGCTCCGCTACCGCGGCTACCCGATCGAGCAGCTGGCCGAGAAGTCGACGTTCCTCGAGGTGGCCTACCTGCTCCTGAACGGTGATCTGCCCACACCGGCACAGATGGACGGCTGGGTGCACGACGTGACCCACCACACGCTGATCCACGAGAACATGCGCAAGCGGTTCGTTGATGGCTTCCACTACGACGCCCACCCCATGGGCATGTTCATCTCGGCGACCGCCGCTCTCGGCACCTTCTATGACGACGCGAAGTACATCTTCGATTCGGCCTCGCTCGAGAAGCAGACCATGCGGCTCATCGCCAAGGTCCCCACCATCGCGGCGATGTGCCACCGCTTCAGCCAGGGCCTCCCCTTCGTTCTGCCGAACAACTCCATGTCGTACGCCCAGAACTTCCTGAACATGATGTTCAAGATCGGCGACAACTACGAGGTCGACCCCGTGCTGGCGCGGGCCATGGACATCCTGTTCATCCTCCACGCCGACCACGAGCAGAACTGCGGCACGACCGCGATGCGCGTGGTGAGCTCGGCCCACAGTGACCCCTACACCGCCACTGCAGCAGCCGCCGCCGCCCTGTACGGGCCGCTGCACGGCGGCGCGAACGAGGCCGTAGTGCGCATGCTCACCGAGATCGGCAACATCGAGAACGTGCCCACCTTCATCGAGGAGGTCAAGGGTGGCTCCGGCCGGCTCATGGGGTTCGGCCACCGCGTGTACAAGAACTTCGACCCGCGTGCGACCATCATCAAGAAGACCGCTTACGAGGTGTTCGAGGTCACCGGGAAGAACCCGCTGCTCGACGTGGCACTGAAGCTCGAAGAGGTCGCCCTCAGCGACGACTACTTCAAGTCACGCAAGCTCTACCCCAACGTGGACTTCTACTCGGGCCTGATCTACCAGGCACTCGGGTTCCCCGTCGACATGTTCACCGTGCTGTTCGCCATCCCCCGCACCGTCGGCTGGCTGGCCCACATGAAGGAACTGCTCGGCGACAAGGAGCAGAAGATCAGCCGCCCGCGCCAGTGGTACATCGGCCCCGATGCCCGCGACTGGGTGGAGCCCGCAAGGCGCTGACCGGCCGGCTCTTGACTAGTCGGTCGCGACGACCACCACGATTTTGCCCACGTTGGCGTTCGACGCCATCAGTTCATGCGCGGTGGCGATGTCACCGAGGCGGTACTGGCAGTCGATCACCGGCTTCAGCGTGCCGTCATCGAAGAGCGGCAGCATCTCCGCCGCGAACCTGCGGCTGACGGCGATCTTCTCCTCGGTGGGCCGCGCGCGCAGCACCGTGCCCGTGATGGAGGCCCGCTTGCCGAGCAGTGCCCCCACGTTGAACGGCACCGGCTTGCCGGCCATCACGCCCACCTGGATGATGCGGCCCTTCACGGCGAGCGAGGCCACGTTGCGCTCCACGTAGTCCCCGCCGATCACGTCGAGGATCACGTCGACACCCGCACCACCGGTGGCGGCGAGGGCGGCCTGCACGAAGTCCTCGCTTCCGTAGTCGACCACCACGTCGGCACCGAGCTCACGGCATGCCTCGACCTTTCCTTCCGAGCACGTGACGATGACCCGCGCACCGATCGCATGGCAAATCTGTATGGCGGCCGTGCCCACGCCGGATGCCCCCGCATGCACCATGGCCCAGCGACCCGCGGTCAGGCCGCCCTGCAGCACCAGTGCGTCCCACGCGGTGATGAACACCTCGGGTATCGCTGCGGCCTGCGACAGGTGCATCCCGGCGGGAACGGCCAGCGACTGACGCTCGTGCACCACCAGCTTCTCGGCGTACGCGCCACCTGACACGATCCCCATCACGGCGTCACCCGGCCGCCACATGCTGACGCGCGGTCCGCAGGCCTCCACGGTGCCGGCGAACTCGAGACCCGGGATCTCCGCCTCTGACGGGAACGGGTTCGGGTACATGCCCATGCGCTGCAGGAGATCGGCGCGGTTCAGTGCGGTTGCGTGCACACGCACCAGCACCTCCTCGGGGCCCGGAACAGGGTCGGGCACCTCGCGGATGACGAGCACCTCGGGCCCACCGTGCTCGGTGAGAACGACGGCCCTCACGGCGTCAGGCCATCTTCTGCTGGAGACGGCGGTCGAGTGCCGCGAGGTAGTCCTCGGTGGTGAGCCACGGCTGGTCACGCGACACGAGGATGGAGAGGTCCTTCGTCATCTCGCCGGCCTCGACGGACTCCACGCACACTCGCTCGAGCTTCTCGGCGAAGTCCATCAGCTTGGCGTTGTTGTCGAGCTTGCCGCGGTGCTTGAGGCCGCCCGTCCATGCGTAGATCGACGCGATGGGGTTCGTGGAGGTCTTGTTGCCCTTCTGGTGCTCGCGGTAGTGGCGCGTGACGGTGCCGTGCGCAGCCTCCGCCTCGACGGTGCGGCCGTCGGGCGTCATGAGAACCGACGTCATGAGGCCGAGCGAGCCGAAACCCTGGGCCACGGTGTCGGACTGCACGTCACCGTCGTAGTTCTTGCAGGCCCACACGTAGCCGCCCTCCCACTTCATGGCACATGCGACCATGTCGTCGATGAGTCTGTGCTCGTACGTGATGCCGGCCTTCTCGAACTCGGCGCGGAACTCGGCCTCGAAGACCTCCTCGAAGAGATCCTTGAACTGGCCGTCGTAGGCCTTGAGGATCGTGTTCTTCGTGCTCATGTACACGGGGTACCTGCGGGCGAGGCCGTAGCGGAACGATGCGCGTGCGAAGTCACGGATGGAGTCGTTGAAGTTGTACATGCCCATGGTGACACCGCCGTCCTTGCCGAACTTCGCGATCTCCATCTGCACCGGCTCGCCGCCTTCGGCGGGCGTGTAGGTGATGGTGACCGTGCCGGCACCGGGCACCTTGAAGTCGGTGGCCTTGTACTGGTCGCCGTGGGCGTGACGGCCGATGACGATGGGCTTCGTCCAGCCGGGCACGAGCCGCGGGATGTTGGAGCAGATGATGGGCTCACGGAACACGACACCGCCGAGGATGTTGCGGATCGTGCCGTTCGGGGACTTCCACATCTTCTTCAGGCCGAACTCCTCGACACGGGCCTCGTCGGGGGTGATGGTGGCGCACTTCACGCCCACGCCGTGCTTGAGGATCGCGTTCGCGGAATCGACGGTGACCCGGTCGTCGGTGGCGTCACGGTGCTCGATGCCGAGGTCGTAATACTCGAGGTTCACGTCGAGGTACGGCAGGATCAGGCGGTCCTTGATGAACTTCCAGATGATGCGTGTCATCTCGTCGCCGTCGAGCTCCACGACCGGATTGTCAACCTTGATCTTCGCCACGGGGTCCCTTTCGTCGGGTGCTGCACGTGCGCTTCAGGGAGCAACCGGCAACTTGTATCAGACTTGTACACAATAGCGCAGCGCTGTGGGCCGACTCCTACGATTGCGCCGATGGACGTCGCCTGGACCCCCGAGCAGGAGGCGCTCCGAAAGCAGGCCCGCAAGGTCGCGGCCGAGGCGGTGGCCCGCTACGGCCGGCACAACGACTGCTGGATGAACGGCTACTCGAAGGAGTTCTCCCGCGAGCTCGCGGCCCTCGGCTGGATCGACATGACATGGCCAACGGAGTTCGGCGGCGGCGGACGGCCGCCGATCGACCGGCTCATCGTGGGCGAGGAGATGATCAAGGCCGGTGCCCCCATCGCGGCCAGCTGGTTCGGTGACCGCCAGATGGGCCCGGCCCTCATCCAGTACGGCACGAAGGAGCAGCAGGAACGCTTCCTGCCGCAGATTCTCTCCGGCGAGACCACCTGGTGCATCGGCATGTCGGAGCCGAACTCGGGCAGCGACCTCGCGTCGCTGAAGACGAATGCACGCGACGACGGCGATGAATGGGTGATCAACGGCCAGAAGATCTGGACCAGTTTCGGTGCCGATGCCGACTACTGCTACCTCATCTGCCGCACCTCGAACGACGGGCCGCCGCATGCAGGAATCAGCGAGATCATCGTGCCGATGGACACCCCGGGCATCGAGGTGCGCCGCATCACCGACATGACGACGAACCGTCACTTCTGCGAGGTGTTCTACACAGACGTGCGAGTGCCGAAGGAGAACATCGTCGGCCGCGAGGGCGGTGCGTTCGGCCAGACCATGCGCCAGCTCGAGCACGAGCGTGGCGGCATCGACCGACTGGTGTCGAACTACTCCTACTACGAGCACGCGAAGGCGCGCGCCGACATGAGCGACCCTTCGGTGCGCCAGGAGGTCGCCGCCATCGAGGCTGGCTACATCATCGGGCGCATCCTCGTGGTGCGCGAGGTGCTGCGCCAGGCACCCGCCGGCTTCTCCGCGGCAACGAAGTGCTTCTGCACCGAGCACGAACAGCGCGTGGCCGACTTCGCCTCGCGTGTGCTCGGCATGGAGACCACCCTGTGGACCGACTGGACCAAGGACTGGCTCTACTTCCCGGGCTACACGATCATGGGCGGCACCTCGAACGTGATGCGCAACATCCTCGGTGAGCGCGTGCTCGGGCTCGCGAAGGGCTGACCGTGGCCGACCTTCTCGCCCTGTCGACGAAGGTGATCGACTCCGGCGTCGCCGACGGCCCGGTGAACCGCACCAGCGGGGAGCTCTCCGAGGTTGCCGACGGCCTCGCCATGGTGGAGTCCTTCAGCCACACCGTGGCGTGGGACTCGGGTGAGGGACTCGTGTGCTTCGATGCGAGTCACTACAACTCCGGTGCAGCAATCGTCTCCGAGCTGGCGAAATGGCGACCGGGGCGCATCCGCACGCTCGTGTACACGCACGGCCACATCGACCACGTGGGCGGCAGCGGCGCGTTCGCCGCGCACAACCGCGACAACGGCCACGGCGCCCTGCGGGTCGTGGGCCACGAGAACGTCCAGCGTCGCTTCGACCGCTACCGCGCCACCGACGCCTGGAACCAGTTGATCAATGCGCGGCAGTTCGGCGGTGTGCGTGACGACCTCGGCATGGTGAACGACCTCCGCCCTGCCGGCGGCGGCCGCAGGCTGGGGTTCTTCCTGCCGCCCGACACAGCCGATGTCACCGACGTGGTGGGCGACTTCACCGTCGACACCATCGGCGGCACCACGCTCGAGTACCACCACGGCAAGGGCGAGACCGACGACCACCTGTGGACATGGTTCCCCGAGAAGAAGTGGGTCGCCACGGGCGACTTCGTGATCTGGAACTTCCCGAACGCCGGCAACCCGCAGAAGGTGCAGCGCTGGCCGATCGAGTGGGCCGCCACGCTGCGGCGCATCATCGAGAAGCGACCCGAACTGCTGCTGCCGGCGCACGGCCTGCCGATCACCGGCCGCGACCGCATCGCGCGGGTGCTCGACGAGATCGCCACCGCACTCGAGAACCTCGTGCGTGACGTGCTGGAGATGATGAACGCCGGTGCGACCCTGGACGAGATCGTGCACACCGTGCGCGTCCCCGCCGACACGCTCGCGCGGCCCTACCTGCGCCCGCTGTACGACGAACCCGAGTTCGTGGTGCGCGGCGTGTGGCGCCAGTTCGGAGGCTGGTGGGACGGCGCGGCGTCACGCCTGAAGCCCGCCCCCGATGCGGCCGTGGGGGCAGAGATTGCATCGCTTGCCGGCGGCGCCGACGTGCTCGTGCGCCGTGCCCTCGAGATCGCCACGGCCGGCAACCTGCGCCTCGCCTGTCACCTCGCCGATCTCGCGGGGTGGGCCGAGCCCGGGAACCCGGAGATCCACGAGGTGCGCGCAGCCGTCTACGAGATGCGGCGGAAGTCCGAGAGCTCACTCATGGCCAAGGGCATCTTCAAGGGTGCGGCCCGTGAGTCCGAGGCCGTCGTGAAGCGCGCGCAGGAATCCTGAGCAGCCCCAGCCCTCAGGACAGAACGATCAGCGTCAGTGCCGCACCCGCGAGTGCGATGCCGAGAAGTTGTGACCGGTGCACCCGCTCCCGGTCGATGCCGATGGCGAGCACCATCGTGGCCGCCGGGTACAGGGTGACGATCACCGACACCACCGACAGAAGACCCTCCCGCACCGCCAGCACGTAGAACCAGTTCGCCAGGCTGTCGAGGATTCCCGAGCCGAGCACGAACACACGGCGCTCGCGCACACCCGCGAACGACGGACGTGTGGCGGCAATCAGCAACAACATGAACGGGGTCGACACGAACCGCATGATCAGCACCGGCCACACGCCGGTGCCGTCGCCGGTCTGGTGGAGGAACACGAGGATCAGGCCGAACGCCGCACCCCCGGCAGCACCGAGCAGCACGACCCGCGTCGGTGCACGATGGTGGCCCGGCCCCAGCACGTCGCTGATGAGCGCGATCGCCACGAGCGCGAGCACAACACCCACCACGGCGCCGGCCGCAGGACGCTCCCCGATGGCGAACCCGACACCGAGAGGAATCGATGCGTTCATCACCGCTGTCACGGGTGCCACCACCGTCATGTGGCCGCTGCTCATCGCGGTGTAGAACGCAAGCAGCCCGGTGGAGCCGGCGAGACCGGCGAGGGCACTCCACATCCAGTCGGACGCACCCGGGACAGCGATCCCCGACGTGAGCGCGGCGACCCCGAGAATCACCAGGCCGGCGAGCTGGCCGACGAAGGTGACCACCACTGCGGGAATGTGCCGGGTGGCGCGGCCCCCCAACCAGTCGGCGGTGCCGTAGGTGCATGCCGTCAGCAGCGCGAGAAGGACAGCCATCTGGTGGGCACGACGGGACTCGAACCCGGGACCTCCACCGTGTCATGGTGGCGCTCTAACCAACTGAGCTACGCGCCCGCTAAGGGAACCCGCAGGCTATCAGCCGTTTAGACGGGTGCTGATGTCGTTGGCCAGCAGGCGTCCCGCCCGGGTGAGCACCACCCTGTCGCCGTGCACCTCCACGAGGCCCTCCAGCACCTCATCGGTGTGGTCGAGTGCCGACAGAGGCACTCCGCGGCGCGTGCGCAGCGACAGTTCAAGCCGTTCGAACTCCCGCACGGCGGGCTCAAGGTGCTCGTCGGCGGCGGTGACGGATCCACCGCTGCGCACGAGATCCACATAACGGTCGGGGGTGCGCACGTTCCACCACCGGCGACCGTCCTGATGGGAGTGCGCGGCGCACCCGAAGCCGAGGTAGTTGCCCTGTTCCCAGTACACCATGTTGTGCCGGCACTCGTGCCCGGGCAGCGACCAGTTGGAGATCTCGTAGTTCGCGAGCCCGGCCGACGTGAGCATGTCGTCGGCAACCACGTACTTGTCGGCCTGCTCGTCGTCATCCGGATGCCGCGCGGGGTCGTCGGCCAGCGGCGTGCCGGCCTCCACCGTGAGCGCATAGGCCGACACGTGCGTGGGTGACAGTTCCAGGGCCCCCTCGAGTGTGATGCGCCAGTCGTCGGTGCTCTCCCCCGCCGCACCGTAGATGAGATCCAGGTTCACCCGTTCGATGCCGGCCGAACGTGCATGCGACACCGCAGCCCTCACGTTCGCCGGGTCATGCGCCCTGCCCAAAGCCCCGAGCACGTGCGGCACCATCGACTGCACTCCGATGCTGACCCTGTTCACCCCGGCACGGGCGAAGGTGTCCATGAGGGCGCCGGTCACGTCGTCGGGGTTGCACTCCACGGTGATCTCAGGTTCGGCTCCCAACGGCAGCGCCGAGATGATGCGCGTGATGTGCGCGGGGTCGATCAGCGTCGGGGTGCCGCCCCCCACGAACACGGTGTCCGCAGCAGGCATGCCATCTGCCGTGGCGCGTGCGATGTCGGCCACCACCGCATCCACGTAGTCGTCCACGAGGTGGCCACGGTCCGTCCATGTGGCAAAAGAGCAGTAGTCACAACGGCTGCGGCAGAACGGAATGTGGACGTAGACGCCGAACTCTGCCATGACCCCGAGGTTACGAAGCAGGCGGCACGAACAGCAGACCGAGATCGCCGAGGCGCTGGCCCACCTGGTCGACGGGGACATCGAGCATCACCGCGATGGCGCGGGTGTCATGGGCACGCACCGTGATGACCTTGCCGTTGAAGTCCTGGCGCTGCACCTGGATCATGCGCAGGAACCGCTCGAGCATCTCGAACTGCTGGCCCGACATGGTGGACAGTTTCGCCACGTCGATGCGCAGCTTCTTCGGGGCGGCCGACTGGTCGCCGGTGTCGTCGACCCGCTGCGGGTCGCGCGGCAGCAACTGGTCGACCCCCACCCCGTAGAAGCGGGCGAGTCGCTCGAGGCGCGGCACCGAGATTGCCCGCTCGCCGCGTTCGTAGGCACCCAGCACGCTGGCCTTGAACTCCTGGTCGCTGCGTGCCTCCACGTCGGACAGCGACATCTGCTTCTGCTGGCGGATCCTGCGCAGCCTGTCCCCCACGAGCCGGGTGTAGGGGGAATCCTTCAGCAGTTCGTCGTCGGAGTACTGGGGCATGGCACCACCCAGTGTGGTGCATTCACCGCCGCCGGTGTGCGACCATCAGGGTGCCGGCCACTGTGGCCGCCGTGCCCGCGCGCAGGATGCCCGAACCGAGACCCACGCACCGCCGGGCCATTGCGGCCTCACGCTCCGAGAACCCGCCCTCAGGGCCCACCACGACAGTGGTCACGCCGTCGAGTGATGCATCGGCGCCGGGTTCGGCGATGGCGGCCCCGTCGCGGGCGAGCACATCCGCAAGCGATGCAGGGCCGGTCACGTCGGCCACGAACACGTGCGCCGCGGAGCGGCGCAGTTGCTCGTTCACGAGAACGCGGACTTGATCCGCGCGAAGAAGCCCTTGTCGGCGGGCGCGACGTCCTCCCCGCGGATCTCGGCCAGCCGGCGCAGCAGCCCCGCCGATTCCTCATCGAGGTCGACCGGCACCTGCACCGCCACACGGGCACGCAGGTGGCCCCTGCCGCGGCCCTGCAGGTGCGGAAGTCCGCGACCGCGGGCCACGAACTCGCGTCCGTGCTGGGTGCCCGCGGGCACCACGAGGTCGATGTCGCCGTCGAGGGCCGGGAGAACGATGTGTGTGCCGAGCGCCGCCTGCGACACCGACAGCACGAGCAACGCGACGAGGTCATCGCCCTCCCGCTCGAAGACCTGATGCGGCGCCACGCGGATGTGCACGTACAGGTCACCCGCCGGGCCGCCGCGCGGGCCGGCGTCGCCGCGACCCGTGAGCCGCAGTGTCTGTCCGTCGCGGATTCCCGCGGGCACGTCGACTGTGTGCGAGCGGCGGCCGCGCACACGACTGTCGCCGCGGCACGTGACGCACGGTGTCACGATGACGCGGCCCATGCCGCTGCATCGCGGACAGGGTCCGCTCGTCACCATCTGGCCGAGCATGCTCTGGCGCACCCTGCGCACCTGGCCGCTGCCGCTGCAGTCCGAGCACATGACGGGCTGGGTTCCCTGGCCCGCTCCGCTTCCCCCGCAGTCACCGCAGGGCGAGGCGCAATCGGCCTCCACCGTGGCCACCGAACCGGAGAGGACGTCCTCGAGGGTGATCTGCGCCACCACCTCCACGTCGCCTCCACGCGGCGGACCGGACTGTTGCCGGCCACCGAACGGCGAGCCACCGAAGAACGCCTCGAAGATGTCGCCGAGACCACCAGCACCGAAAGGGTCGCCCATGCCGGCACCGCCCGACAGTCCCTGTTCGCCGAACCTGTCGTAGCGGGCCCGTTGGTCGGGGTCGGACAGCACCTCGTAAGCGCGAGAGACCTCCTTGAAGCGTTCCTCCGCCTCTGGGTCGTCGGGGTTCGCGTCGGGATGCAGCTCGCGGGCACGGCGGCGGTACGCCTTCTTGATGGTGTCCTGGTCGGCGGACGGGTCGACACCGAGCAATTCGTAGAAGCTCGTGCTCACGACCCGCCCTCGGCGATGCGCCGACCGAGCTGCTCACCCACGACCTCCACCGTGGCGAGTGCCTGCGGGTAGTTCATGCGGGTCGGCCCGAGCACGCCCACCGAGCCCAGCACCTCGCCGTCGGCCACGACGGGTGCGACAACCACGGAGCACGCCGCGAGGGGCTCCACGCCGTGCTCGGCGCCGATGGCGACGGACAGACCGCGGTCGAGGAGGTCCTGCACGAGGGTGACCACCACGAACTGCTGCTCTATGGTGGCGAGCACGTTGCGCACCACGTCGACGGCGTCGAACGCGCTCGCGAGCGAGGATGCCCCGCCCACGAACACCGGCTTGTCTTTGCGGTGCCGCGCGAGCGCCGCGAGCGTGGCGAAGCAGACCGCATCGACGCGCGAGTCGTTGGTGGAGGCGACGGAGTCGACGTCACCAAGCGACTTGTTGACGAGCGTGCGGCGCAGGTGCGCCACTGCGGACGCGATGTGCTCGTCGGCAACGTCCTGGGAGATCTGGATGGTCTCGTTCTCCACCGCGTGGTTCGAGAGGAACACCACCACCGTTGCCGACCGGTCGGTGACACGGCTGATGTACACGTCGCGCACCGTGGTGGCCTCCACCTCGGGGCCCACCACCAGGGCTGCATGGTGGGTGATGTTCGCGAGCAGGTTCGTGGTCTGGCGCAGGAGATCCTCGAGGCGGCCGTGTGCGGCGCTGAAGAAGTCACCCACACGGGTGGCGTCGGCCGAGCTCAACGCCCCCTCGGGGGCGATGGAGTCCACGAACAGCCGGTACCCCTTGTCGGTGGGCACGCGGCCGGCCGAGGTGTGGGGCTGGGCCAGGTAACCCTCCTGCTCCAGCACGGCCATCTCGTTGCGCACCGTGGCCGGTGAGACCTTGACGGCGGGGTCCTTCGCGATGTGGCCGCTGCCCACGGGCTGTCCCGTGGTCACGTACTCCTGCACCACTGCGCGCAGGATCGCGGTCTTCCGTTCGTCCAGCATCGCCGACGAATCCTACTGACCGCTCACCTGCTTGTACCGAAGGAGTGCCTCCTCGCGTTCCGCGGAGTGGTCCACCATCGGGCCCGGGTAGTCCGCCGGGGCGAGCAGGCCGAGGGTCCACGGCTCGTGCACGTGCCTGGTGTCGACACCGGCCAGTTGCCTCACCCATGCACGCACGTACTCCCCCTCGGGGTCGAACTTCTGGCCCTGGGCGACAGGGTTGAACACGCGGAAGTACGGCGCGGCGTCGGTGCCGGTGCCGGCGGTCCACTGCCAGCCGTGGTTGTTCGAGGCGATGTCGGCATCGACAAGGTGATCCATGAAGAAGCGCGCACCCCACTGCCACGGCAGGTGGAGGTCCTTCACGAGGAAACTCGCCACGATCATCCGCACACGGTTGTGCATCCACCCGGTGGCGAGCATCTGGCGGATGCCGGCATCCACGATGGGATAGCCGGTCTCGCCGCGGCAGAACACGGCGAACCTCTCCTGAGCCGCCGCGTCGGTGTCGAGACGCATCGCATCCATCTTCGGCTGCAGGTTCTCCCACGTGGTGCGCGGCTGGTGGAACAGAACATCGGCATAGAACTCGCGCCACGCGATCTCGGAGCGGAAGTGCCCGGCACCCTGCGAGTCATCGAGCCGCGCGAGCAGCTGCCGCGGGTGCAGGACGCCGAACTTGAGATACGGCGACATCATCGACGTGCCGTCGATTGCGGGGTTGTTGCGGTCGTCCTTGTAGCCGCCCATCGCGCGTGCCGACCACTCGTCGAAGCGTTCCCACGCACCGTCCTCGCCGGCTGCACGGCCCGGGGAGGCCCGGAACCCGTCGGGGCGTCGCGAGCCCACGCACAGGTCGCGGTGGTCGACGAATGTCGCGTTCGTGTCGGGGAATGATGCCCACCGGTGCGTCAGCCACCGCTTGTAGAAGGGCGTGAAGACCTTCAGCGGTGCGCCGTCGTCCTTGCGCACCGTGCCCGGCCGGATCACGTACGGCGTGTCGGCGCGCACGAGACGCACGCCCTGCTCGCCGAGCACTCTCTCCACCTCGGCATCACGGGCACGGCCCCAGGGGGCGAAGTCCTCGGTGATGTGCACGGTGTCGGCGCCCACGAGCCGGCAGAACTCGGGCACCGCATCAACCGCGGGACCGTCGCGGTAGATCAGTGCCCGACCGACGGAGTCATCGAGATTGTCCAGTGCCTCGAACAGGAACGCGCGCCTGATGTCACCGGCTGCCGAGAGAAGGTTGTCCTCCCAGACGAACAGCGGAACCACGTTCCCGTGCGCCGCAGCCGACGCGAGGGCCCCGTTGTCCTGCAGGCGGATGTCCCTCCGCACCCACCAGACCGCGGTGCTCACTCGAGGTTCCTCAGCATCGGCACGACGAGAAGCGTCAGCACACCGCCGTACACCAGCGACATCCGCACGCCGATGTGGTCGCCGATCCAGCCGGTGACCGGACCGCCGATGGGGGTCGACCCGAGGAACGCAACCGACTGCAGGGCCATCATCCGGCTGCGCATCTCCGGTGCAGTGCGCTGCTGCATGAGACCCGTCATTGCCGTCATGAAACCCGTGCCCCCGACACCGAGCGGCACCGCCAGGACGCAAGCGAGCGCGAAATTGGGTGCGTACGGCAGCGCGATGCAGGCCGCGCTGAGAGTGACCGCGCCGATGACGAAGCGGTTCATCCGCATCACCGTGTACCTCGCGTTCCACAGTGCCCCGAAGACACTCCCGACGCTCGTCATGGTGAGCAGGATCGCGTACCCGTTGGGCTCGTGCCACAGCCTGTCGCTCATCTTCGGAAGCACGATGCTGTAGTTGAAGGCAAACGTGCTGGCAACCGTGAACACTATGAAGACGTTGCGCATGTAGCGGTCGTGCCACACCGCGGCCAGACCCTCGCGCACCGGCCTGCCGGTGCGCGGCACGGCGGCCGGCCGCACCATCTGGTCGCGACGCAGCATGAACAGCGACGCCAGCACCGCGAGGTACGACACCGCGTTCATCAGGAACAGCGCCGGGGTGCCGAGCGGGTCGATGAGGACGGCGGCGAGTGCCGGCCCGACGATGCGCGAGCCCGTCATCACGGTGGTGTTCAGCGACATCGCGTTCGAGATCTCGTGCGCGGGCACGAGCTCGGTGACGAGGCCGCGACGGGCGGGGTTGTCGATTGCGTTCGCGATCCCGAGCACGAGGGACAGGGTGTACACGACCGGCAGGGTTGCATGACCGGCGGCGTCGACCGCCGCGAGCACGACGGCCTGCAGCCCGAGTGCGGTCTGGGTGCAGATCGTGACCTTCCGTCGGTCGTACCTGTCGGCGAGGCCACCGGCCCACGCGCCGAGCAGGAGCATCGGCAGGAACTGGAACATCGCGTTGAGCCCGGAATCGGTCGCGCGGTTGTTGATGCGGTAGATCAGCAGCGAGGTGGCCGTGAACTGGAGCCAGGTGCCCACGTTCGACAGCAACAGTCCGCCCATGTAGATGCGCATGTTGTGGCTTCGCAACGAACGGAAGGCCCCTGCCTTCTCGGGTGCGGCCGTGTCAGTCATCAGTCATCCAGCTTCAGGGCACTGATGAAGACGTCGCCGGGCACCTCGACCCGCCCGATGGCCTTCATCTTCTTCTTGCCTTCCTTCTGCTTCTCGAGCAGCTTGCGCTTTCGGGTGATGTCACCGCCGTAGCACTTGGCGAGGACGTCCTTGCGCTTGGCCTTCACCGTCTCGCGGGCGATGATCTTGCCGCCGATGGCCGCCTGGATCGGCACGTCGAACATCTGCCTCGGGATGAGCTCCTTCAGCTTCTCGCACATGCGCCGGCCGTAGTCGAAGGAGCGGTCACGGTGCACGATCGTGCTGAAGGCATCGGCGGGGATCGCGTTCAGCAACAGGTCGACCCGCACGAGGTCGGACTGGCGGTAACCGCTCAGTTCGTAGTCGAGGCTCGCGTATCCCTGGGTGCGGCTCTTCATCTGGTCGAAGAAGTCGACCACGACCTCCGCGAGCGGGATCTGGTAGTGCAGCTCCACGCGCTCCGGCGAGAGGTACTCGAGTTTCTCCATTTCGCCGCGGCGCGACTGGCACAGCTCCATCAGGGTGCCGGTGTAGTCCTTCGGGGTGATGATGCTGACCCTGAAGAAGGGCTCCTCGATGAACCCGACGTTCTGCGTGGGCGGGAGGTCGGTGGGGTTCTCGATGATCAACACCTCACCGTCGGTGCGCGTGACCCTGTAGGCCACCGACGGCGCCGTGGCGATGAGCGCCAGGTTGAACTCGCGCTCCAGACGCTCCTTCACGATCTCCATGTGCAGCAGGCCGAGGAACCCGCAGCGGAACCCGAACCCGAGCGCACCCGAGGACTCAGGCTCGTAGGTGACCGAGGCATCGTTCAGCTTCAGTTTCTGCAGCGACTCGCGGAGGTTCTCGAAGTCGTCACCGTCGATCGGGTACAGACCGCAGAACACCATCGCCTTCGGGTCGCGGTAGCCGGGAAGGGGCTCGGTGGCCCGGCGGTCGAACACCGTGACGGTCTCGCCGCTTCGTGCCTCGGCGACATCCTTCACGCCGGCGATGAGGTAGCCCACCTCGCCCGGCCCGAGCTCGGGCACCGGGGTGTTGGCCGGGCGACGGGCACCGACCTCGATCACGTCGTGCGTGGCGCGCGCCTGCATGAAGAACAGACGGGACCCGGTGGTGAGGCGGCCGTTCATCACCCGCACGCTCGACACCACCCCGCGGTACTGGTCGAACTGGCTGTCGAAGATCAGTGCCTGCAGCGGCGCGTCGGGGTCACCCTGCGGGGCGGGGATGCGCTCGGCAATCGCATCGAGCAGCTCCGGCACGCCCTCGCCGGTCTTGGCCGAGATGCGCAGGATCTGGTCGGCGGGGATTCCGAGCACGTTCTCGATCTCGGCGGCGTACTTGTCGGGCTCGGCGGCGGGTAGGTCGATCTTGTTGAGGGCCGCCACGATCTCGAGGTCGTGCTCGAGCGCGAGGTAACAGTTGGCCAGGGTCTGCGCCTCGATGCCCTGCGCCGCGTCCACCACCAGGACCACGCCCTCGCATGCGGCGAGGGAACGGCTGACCTCGTAGCCGAAGTCCACGTGACCCGGCGTGTCGATGAGGTGGAACGTGTGGTCCTTCCAGCCGACCCGCACGTTCTGGGCCTTGATCGTGATGCCCCGCTCCCGCTCGAGGTCCATGGTGTCCAGGTACTGGGCCTTCATGTCCCGGGCCTCGACCGCCCCGGTGAGCTCGAGGATGCGGTCTGAGAGGGTGGACTTGCCGTGATCGATGTGCGCGATGATCGAGAAATTGCGGATTTTGGCGAGGTCCATGGGCACTCACGACTCTATCCCCGGCCCTGAAGCCGACCCCGGGAGCGGTTGGGCACGCCACCGGCGACCGATAGCATCGTCACCCGTGGCAAACATCAAGAGCCAGAAGAAGCGCATCCTCACGAACGCGAAGGCAGCCGAGCGGAACAAGGCCGTCAAGAGCGAGCTTCGCACGCGCGTGAAGAACGCCGAGGCTGCCGCCGGCACCGCCGACGCTGATGCCGCACTGCGCACCGCCGTGAAGCGCCTCGACATGGCCGCTGCCAAGGGGATCATCCACCCGAACGCCGCCGCCCGCCGCAAGTCGCGCCTCATGAAGAAGGCCGCCGCGAAGTAACGCGGCGACAGCGCACCCTTACCCACCGTCCCCTCACCGGGGAACTCACTATGTCCTGCGACGCGCCCCTGATGCGGGCACCAGCTGGCACAGACGTCCGACCAGGACCTCGAGCACGAGTTCGGCGGGCCAATCCTTGCCGCCGCGGAGGTCGACGTCGGCCGCCGCGATGTGCGACACCGCGCGTGCCACGCCGCCGCCCCCCATCCGCTGGTACTGCTCGAGCACCTTGCGTGCCGTGAACTCCTTGCCCCCGAGGATCGCGACCGCATCGGCCCCGGTGCGCGCACCACGGCCGTCGAGCTTCATCATCTGTGCATAGCGGTTGCCCAGCAGCGCGAGCACCTGGAACGGGTGCGTGCGGCCGTTGCCGAGGTAGCGGTGCAACATGACAAGCGCGGTGGAGGTGTCACCGGCGTCGATGGCATCGGTCAGGTCCCACGGGGGCACGCTGCCGGCCTCCCCGAGGAAGACCTCGACATCGGAGCGCGTGAGCTTGGCGTTCTCGCCGTAGGTGGACACGAGGGTGCCGACGAGGCCGGCAAGACGGCTGTGGTCGCCGCCCATCCACTGCGAGATCATCCGCGGCACGTCGGGCGCATAGGTGAAGCCGGCGCCCACCAGGGCCTCCTCGACGAACCCGATGCGGTCGTTCAGTCGGGTGCCGACATCCGTGCCGATGGTCTCGGCGCCCGCCCGCTTCACGGCGTCGGAGAAGACCTTCGGCTGCCTGCCGGTCGCGGTGATGACGACGTCGACCTGCTCGGCACGGTTCTCGAGGGCCGCGACCACCGCGGCGATCACGGTGGGGTCGTTGTTCTCCGCGGTGACCGCGTGGACGTTGCGGATGACCACCACCCTCCGTTCGGTGAACAGCGGCATGGTGACGAGCGAATCGGCGATGGTGGCGACCTCGGTGCGGGAGTCCGCGAGGTCGAAGTCATCGACCATCATCGAGCGTTCGTTGTCCCCCACCAGACGGTCGACGAGCGAGGTGAGCTCGAGACCCGCGAGTGCCTCCTCACCGGTGATCACCCAGACGGCCATGCTCCTACCTTCCCACATGCGTGCGTTGACGCCAGCGGACGACGGCCACCGCAACCAGGGCTCCCCACGCCGCCACGGCGGCGCTGCCCCGCGGGTCGAGTGCGGCGCCGGTCGATGCCACGGCGGCGACGAAACGCACCGGCAGAGAGAGCACCGCACAGATGACCACCGCGACCGGTGCGGGAAACAGTGCGCCTGCCGCCGCCGCGGGAAGGCCCACGAGCATCACTGCCCCTGCCACCGGCACCGCGAGCGGGTTCGTGAGAACAGACACGAACGGCACACGACCGAACACCGTGAGTGCCACGGGAAGTGTGCCGAGCTGCGCGGCGAGCGTGGCGGCGACGACCGACGGCACCCCGAGCCGGTGGGCAAGCGGGTGCGACAGCCATGCAAGACCCGCTGTCGCACCGGCCGACAGCATGAACCCCACACTGAACGCCAGCATCGGGTCGACCACCAGCAGGGCAGTGACGGCGGTGGCCAGCACCACCCTTCCGTTCGAGGGATGCCCGCCGTGCAGGTTCAATGCGGCAACAGCCGCCATCGCCGATGCCCGCAGCACCGAGGGTTCACCGCGCGTGAGGAACACGAACATCACGATCACCCCGAGTGAGGCAAAGAGGCGTGCACCCGGCGACAGCCTGCGCAGCAACGGACCCGCCGCCGCCATGAGGTACGCGACGTTCTGCCCGGACGCACTGCACAGGTGCGACAGGCCACTGCGCCGGAAGTCGTCCACCGTGGAGCGCGACTGACCGGAGTCATCGCCCATCACGAGACCGAGGAACAGCGCGCGGTCGTCGTCGGTGAGTTGCCCGGTGCCGCGCGCGACGAGTGCACGCACCCTGTTCGCCGCCCTCCACGGACCCCCGCCGTCGGAGACCTGCCCGGTGACCGCACCGACCGACATCCGCCCGGTCACGTGCGCCACCAACTCGCGCGACCGCATCACGGCCGGCACGGGAGCGCACGTTCCGTCGACCATCACACGCTCCCCCGCCCGCATCATCGACATCGCCGCCGCGACGGCACCGTTGCCGGTCGCCCGCACACGGTGCCCGCCGGTCTGCACCACCACCGAGGCGAACCCGGCACGGGACACCGGGTCAGAGACGACACGCACCTCACCGCCGCAGGGCCCCGTCGGCACCTGGGAGGCAGACCACTCGCGCGCACCGCCGCCGAGGCCTGCACACACCACGAGCACCAGCGCACCGTGGGCCGACATTCGCGGGCGTGCAACATGCACGCACCACGCAGCGCCCATGAGGGCGACCGTTGCCCCTGCACGAAGTCCCGCACCGCCCGTGTAACTGCCGATGACGGTGGAGACCCACAGGACACAGGCAACGGTCACTGACGGACCAACAGATGCGAGCGAGCGGTGCCCACGACGGGCGTGGG
>JBJTBF010000059.1:0-15085 GCA_046091145.1 Acidimicrobiales bacterium
CCCAGATCTCGCCGCTGCAGTAATCGGCGAAGAAGAACCAGCCCGCGCGTGCAGGCAGCGAACGCGAGGTTGCCACCCCCGCCCCCGACACCGAACAGCGACCGGATGTGTGGCGGTACTCGTGGACAGGCGGCGTGGCACTGTCACCGTTCACATCGTTGTTGTGACGCGTCGTGCCTTCCCAGGCACTCCACCCGAAGTTCGCGCCAAGACCACCCGGCCAACGTGTGCCCCCACGCACGAGCGAGACCTCCTCGACCTCGTTCTGTCCGACGTCGGCCACCCACAGGTTCCCGCGAGCGTCGAACGCGAACCTCCACGGGTTGCGCAGGCCTGTCGCCCAGACCTCGCTGCGTCCGCGGCCGACGAACGGGTTCCCCGCGGGGATGCGGTAGGCCCCGCCGTTCCCGTTCGTCACCGGGGTCGGGTCGATGCGCAGGATCTTGCCGAGCAGCTCTGTGCTGTCACCGGCTCTTCGTTCGGGGTCGCCGCCCGAGCCTCCGTCACCCATGCCGATGTACAGCATCCGGTCGGGGCCGACCTGGAGGTCGCCTCCGTTGTGGTTGCGGTAGGGCTGGTCGACGCGGATGACGACGGAGGGTCTGCCGCCGGGCTGGCGCACGAACGTTCCGTCCCCGCGCACCCGCCACCGGGCGACCACGGTGTCACCGTCCCGGTCCGTGTAGTTGGCGAAGGCCTCCCAGCCGGTCGCGACCCTGCGGAACGCAAGCCCGAGCAGACCCCGTTCGGACTCCGTCGTGGTCATCGACGACACATCGAGGACCTTCGTGCGTCCGGAACCGTCGCGGTTCATCTGCACGACCTGCCCCCTGCGCGACACCACGTACACGAATGCGTCGGTTGATGATCTCTCCACCACGCGCACGGCGCCCGGAACGAACGCCACGGGCCGCAGCGAGTAGACGGGAGTCGCCGCACCGGCAGGTGCCGCCGGGAATGCGGATGCGACGAGAAGAAGGGCAGCGACACGGGCGGGGAGGGTCCGCGGGCGTGTCATGCCTTCGGGCGCATGCGGATCAGACCCTCCTGCACCACCGTGACCGCGAGGCTGCCGTCGGAGCAGTGGATGCTGCCGCCGGCGAGACCCCTCGAGCCCGAGTTGCTGATGGGGTGCTGGTCGTAGAGGAGCCAGTCGTCGGCGCGGAACGGCCGGTGGAACCACATCGCATGGTCGAGGCTCGCCATCTGCACCTCACCCGTGTTCCACCCGAGGCCGTGCGGCAGCAGCGTGGTGTCGAGAAGTGTCATGTCGCTCGCATAGGTGACGACGCACGCGTGCAGCACCGGGTCATCGGGCAGGTGACCGTCGGCGCGTAGCCACACCTGCTGGGTGGTGCTGGGGTTGCCCACGCGCGACACGGGGTCACCCCCCACGTAGCGCATGTCGATCGGCCGCGGCCTCTCGTACCAGTCGCCCATCTGCTCCTTGTAGGGCTCCATGCGTGTCTTGAAGTCGGGCAGTGACAACGGGTCGGCCAGGCCCTTCGGCATCGGGTGCTGCCAGTCGAGGCCGTCCTCGGCGGAATGGAAGCTTGCATGCAGGTTGAAGATCACTTCACCGTGCTGGATGGCGGCAACCTGGCGCGTGGTGAAGCTGCGGCCGTCACGGATGCGGTCGACCTGGTACAGGATCGGTGCTGCGGGGTCGCCCGGCCGCAGGAAGTACGCATGCAGCGAGTGCACATGACGGCCCTTCTCGGAGACGGTGCGTGACGCCGCGACGAGCGACTGTCCTGCAACCTGGCCACCGAAGACACGCACACGGTTCTCCTCGGGGGAGACACCACGGAAGAGGTTGACCTCGATGACCTCGAGGTCGAGCAACTTCACGAGGTCCTCGAGTGCCGTGCTCACGACGTCATGGTACGGTCGAAACGTGCGGTATCCGCCACTCGACGCCGCGCTCAGGACCCATGCACTCGCGGCACGGGGGTTCATGCCCGGCAACGAGGGCGATGCCCTGCACGACGCTGCGCTCATGGCCGCCGCTTCCGTCGTCGGTGCACCGTTCCTCGAGGTCGGTTCGTACTGCGGCCGGTCCACCGTGTGGCTCGGCGGGGCCGCACGCACCGCCGGGCGGACACTGTTCGCCGTCGACCACTTCCTCGGCAGCGAGGAGAACCAGCCCGGGTGGGAGTGGCACGACCCCGAACTGGTCGACCCGCGCACCGGCCGCATGGACACGCTGCCGTTCTTCCGCGCCACCATCATGGATGCCGGGCTCACCTCGTGCGTGGTGGCGGTGGTCGGCGACTCACCCGTCGTCGCGCGGGCGTGGGGCACGCCGCTCGCGTTCCTGTTCATCGACGGTGGGCACGGGGTCGAACCTGCGACTCTCGACCACGACCTGTGGACCCCGCACGTCGCCCCGGGAGGGATCCTTGCGATCCATGATGTGTTCCCCGACCCCGCCGACGGGGGCCGGCCGCCGTACGAGAACATCTACCTGCCGGCCCTCGCGAGCGGACGTTTCGTCGACGAGTTCACGGAGGGTTCGCTGCGCGTGCTGCGCCGCGTTGCGGACTGAACCCGGCGCTACAGCGGGGTGACCTGCAGGTGCGCGTTGCGCCGTGCCATCGGCACGGTGAACAGGCTCGAGGCATGTGACCCTCCGCTGATTGCATCGGCGGCCATGATCACCGCGGCCGCGGTGTACGCGGTCGTCTCGTCGGCAGGGAAGTGCACGATCGTCTTGTCGGGGTCGGTCGGGTACACGATGCCCGTCCAGTAGGACCCGTCGTCGCGGCGGTGGGGCATCGTCCACAGCAGCAGTTCCTTCGCGGTCTCGCGGTCGCCGGCAGCTGCATGCGCGATGGCGCACTCGCTTGTCTCGGCGGCCGTCACCCACTGTTCGTCGCTGACGCAGCGCACGCCGCGGTCCTCGAGCACGAATGTGTCCCAGAACTCCGCGAGCCGCGCCTTCGCGCGCACGCCCGTCATCGCCCCGGTCATGACCGGGTAGTACCAGTCCATCGCCCAGCGTTCCTTCGGCTCGAATGCGGCGCGGTTCCCGTTGATGGCACGGTCGATCACGTCGGCCGTGGAGGTCCACTCCGGGTGCGGCTCATCAACGAGATCGGCCACCGCGGCACCGCAGTGCAGGGCGTGACGGATGCTGGAGCACCCGGTGAGCAGCGCGTAGTCCCACGGGGTGGCGTCGACCTCGCGGGCCCACAGCGGCAGGCCGTCGGCACGGCGCATGTCCATCACGAACCCGAGCGCGGCGCGCACCATGGGCCACATGTCGCGCACGGCCGCGGTGTCGCGGGTGCACAACCAGTGTGCCCACACACCCACGGCCACGTACGCGGTCACGTTGGTGTCGAGCTTCGGGTCCTCGATGGAGCCGTCGGGGATGTAGTAGTTGAACCACGATCCGTCCGCGTGCTGGTTGTTGGCCAGCCACCTGTACGCGGCGAGTGCCGCCTCGTGGCGGCCCATGATGTCGAGCGCAATCGCGGTCTCGACATGGTTCCACGGGTCGCAGTGCCCGCCGGGGAACCACGGGATCATGCCGCTCGTGAGCTGCAGCGACTCGATCGAGTCCGCAGTGCGGTGGAGGTCGGCGGTGGAGAGGATCCCCGGGAGGTGCGGCCGGCGCGGGTTCATGCGCGTGCCTTGCGGCCGTAGACGATGAAGCTCTTCCCGAGAACCGGGCTGAGCACGCGTTCGGCAACGGCCGTGCTGCGCGGCTGCTCCATGATGTCCCACTCGAGGAACTGCCGGTACCGGCTGACGAGGGGGTGGTCGTTGTTCGACGGGCCGACCGCGCACTTCAGCCACCAGTAGGGCGAATGGAGGGCATGCGCGCGGTGCGATGCGAAGACGTCGAAACCGGCGGAGCGCAGCTTCGCCTTCAGCTCGGTGCCGCTGTAGATGCGCACGTGACCGCCCGGGCTCTTCGGGGCGTGGTACTCGTCCGACAGCATCCAGTTGATCTTCTCGGGCCACGACGTGGGTACCGTGACGCCCAGGGTTCCGCCGGGCCTCAGCACCCGGTGCAGTTCCGAGATGGCGGTCACGTCGTCCTGGATGTGCTCGAGCACCTCGCTCGTCACCACCGCGTCGAACGTTCCGTCTGCGAACGGCAGGCGACGGGCATCACCGCGCAGCGAACCCCCGTAGGTCGACTCCGGGATCTCCCCTTCCTCGATCATGGCGCCGAACGTGTTGCGCGTGCCGGTGACCTCCTCCTGGGCCCAGTCGAGTGCGTACACGGTGGCCCCGCGCCGGGCAGCCTCGAATGCATGACGGCCGAAACCCGCACCCGCGTCGAGGAACACCGCACCCGGCCGCAGGCCGAGACGGTCGAAACGCACGGTCAGCACGTCAGTTCGCCCCTGCGCCCTGCCGCTTGCGGCGGTTGTGCGGCATGTCGAGGACCTCGCGGTACTGGTCGACGGTGAGCTGCGCACAGCGGCGCCAGCTCCAGCGTTCAGTCACGCGCTCGCGGCCCGCCCGCCCCACTCGGTCGCGCAGTGCGGCGTCGTCGAGGCCGCGACGCAGCGCGGCGGCGAGCGCATCGGCATCACCGGCCGGGCACTGCAGCACGGTCTCACCGTCGGTGCCGGTGACCTCGGGCAGTGCGCCACCGTCGGTGGCAACGAGGCATGTCCCTGTTGCCATGGCCTCCACCGCGGGCAGGCTGAAACCCTCGTACAGGCTGGGCACCACCGCAAGCTCGGCCTCGGCGTAGAGCTCCACGATGCGCTCGTCGGGCACGCCCGACACGAAGTCGATGTGTGGCTCGAGACCGAGCGAGTGGATGAGGTCCATGCTGTGGCCCGGCCTCGGCCTGCCGATGATCGTGAGCCGCACGTCGCGCTCGGTGCGCAGCTTCGCCATCGCCTCGAGCAGGTAGGAGAGCCCCTTCAGGGCAACGTCCGCGGACGCGGTGGTGATGAGACGGCCGGGCTGGCGCTGCACGCCCGGCAATGGCCTGAAGAGGTCGGGGTCGACACCGACGGGCACGAGCCGCATGCGGTCGAGGGACACGCCCATGTCCTCGTGGATGTCCTTGATGCTGTTCTCGCTCACCACCACGATGCGCGGCATGCGCGAGGCCACCTTGCCCTGCATGTCGACGAATGAGTACCAGCGCTTCAGCGACCACTTCTTGTAGAGGCTCTTCGCGTGACTCATCTCGAGCTCGCGGTCCTTCGTGATGGGGTGGTGCAGCGTGACGATGGTGGGGAACAACTTCTCGATCCTCAGGATGTCCCAACCGAGGCACTGGTTGTCGTGCACGAGGTCGAAGTCGCCGCGCCGGCCGCGCAGCTCGCGCAGCGCGCGCTTGCTGAACGCGAGCGGCTCGCTGAACTGACCGCCGAGGAACCTCATCGTCTCCACCACGTCGGGCCATGACTTCAGCTCCCAGTAACCGGGCAGACGGCCGGGGTACTGGTCATTGAAGATGTCGAGGCTGCGCAGCCTGTGCAACTCGATGCGGTCGTCCAGCACCGGGTACGGCTGTCCGCCGAACACCTCCACGTGGTGGCCGAGTTCGACGAGTGCCTTCGTGAGATGCCGGGTGTACACACCCTGGCCGCCGACATGCGGCTTTCCCCTGTAGGTGAGGTACGCGATGCGGAGCGGGCCGTCCGGGTCCCCCTGCAGAGTCATAGGGGAGACAGGCTAACTGCGGCCCTTCTTGTTGGCTCTCGAGGCTGAGATGCTGAGCGCGCACAACCACAGGAGCAGTGCCCATATGTACGGTGCATTCCCCGTGCGCGCGTACGGGGTGCTGCCCGAGCGGAGCCCCACGGTCGCGACAATCACCCTGCGTTCCCCGATCGACGTGCGCTCGGTGACCGTCCCCGACGGCGAGACGAACGCCGAGAAGCCGGTCGGGGCGGCCTGCACGACCCAGCGACCCTGTTCGCGCGCGCGCAGACGCGACGACGCGAGCTGTTGTGTCTGCAGCACCGTCAGTGTGTAGCTCGAGCCGTTGGTGGGGTTCACGATGACACGTCCTCCGGCCTCGACGCCCTCGTTCACCCGGCCGCCGAAGAAGACCTCCCACGAGATCGCGACAGCCATGCGCACGTCGTTCGCATCGACGAAGGCAGGTCCGGTGCCTGCCACCGCGTCACGCGGGACGAGTTCCACCGGTGCGCCGACTGCATCAAGAACACCGCGCAACGGCATGTACTCACCGAACGGCACGCGGCGCCGCTTGTCGTAACGCGCGGTGATGGTTCCGTCGGGTTGCACCACGACCTGGGCGTTCGTGAACCCGCGGCCGTCGGGGGAGTTCTCCGTGATGCCCACAACGAACGGCACGACGAGTCTGCGCGCCTCGGCCGTGACCGCTGCGTGCTCGACACTGCCCTCGAACGTCCCACGGCCGCTGATGTTGATGACGTTCTCTGGCCAGACGACTGCGGTGAGTGAACTGCCGTCGGTGACGGTGCGTGTTGCATCGATGTGTGCGTCGAACACCGCGCGAGGGTCGGTGTCGATTGCGTGCGTGCCCTGTTCGCCGCCGCCCTGCACCACCGCGAAACGTGCCTCACCGTCACTGCGCACCGAACCGAACGGTGCGGCGAACGCCAGCACCACGAGCGCAACCGCCGCGGCGCGCACCTTCCGTTCCGAGAACGCGATACCCATGACAGTCCAGCACACGAGAACGGCGCCGCCGACCGTGGCGAAGCGCGCAACCGGGGACTGCGACTGGGAGATCGCGAGGGTCGCGAGCGGAACACCCCCGAAGGGCACCGACAACCGTGCGGTCTCGGCGAGTGCGTGTGTCGCGACCAGTGCGGGCCGGTGCAGATGCGGTGCGGCGCGGCCGATGACCGACGACATCGCTCCAGCTGAACCGTGCAGCAACGCGAATGCCGCACAAGCGGCCACGTAACCGGGGGCGGTGAGCCACCACATCCACACCAGTGACGGCAGGAACCACCCGAGAGCCCACAGTGCCCCGGTCCGGAAGGGGTGCCGCGACCTCTGTGCGAGCCGCGCGTACCACGCACACCCCACGAATGCGAGCGGCCACCAGCCCCACGGGGGCATCGATGCGGCGACCAGGACGCCGGCCGCTGCCGGGGCGAGCTGTTTCCTCACGGCACGAGCGATGCGTTGACCACGTAACGCTGCCGTGTCGACCCGCGTGGGTGGCAGGTGAACATCGTGAGCGTCGCATCCTCCGTCTGGTCGAGGATCCACGTCGCGTCGTTGCGCACCACCCTCGCCCGGGTGACCACGTAGCGGTGCACGGTCCCGCGCCGTGTCACGAGGATCTCGTGACCCGCGCACAGTTTCTGGATACCCCGGAGCGGCCTCGGTCTCACGGTGCGGTGACCGGCGAGCACGATCGCAGCGGTCGCGACGACGGCGCGCAACGGATTCGTCCCCACGCCACGACTCTATTGCCGACGGACCGGCGCTAGCGGCCGTCGAGGTGTGCCAGCACCGCGGCCGCGGCCGAACGGGCCTGCTGCACGCACGCAGGTATCCCGATGCCGCGGTAGCTGGCACCGGCGAGGAACACGCCGGGTGCGGACTGGGCGAGTCCGGCCTCCATGCGCGACAGGCGGGCGAAGTGGTGCGGCCGGTACTGGGGGAACGAATGTGTCCAGCGGGTGATGCGTGTCTCCTGCGGCTGGAAGTCGGTGCCGAGGTGATGCTTGAGGTCGGCGAGTGTGAGCTCGAGAAGTGCGGTGTCGTCGTGGTGCATCACATCGGAGCCGTCCCGGCCGAGTGACACACGCAGCACCTGCGAGCCGTCATCGGGGCGCCAGTGCGCCCACTTGTTCGACCCGAACGACGCGGCCGTCACCCATCGCTGGTCGGGCTTCGGCACGAGGTACCCGCTGCCGGTCCACTCCCGCCTCCACTGGTTGCCGGGCACCGCGAGTGTCACCATCGCCACCGAGGCATGGTGCCACTGCGCGAGCGCGCCCGACACCTCGTCGTCGAGTGGCTTCACGATCGGTGCGGTGTGGGCCGGCGGTGAGGCCAGCACCACGGCATCGCACCTGAGGGTGTCGGAGTCAGTGAGCACGGTGTAGCCGTCCGCCGAGCGCGACACCTCATTCACCCGTGCCGATGTCACGATGCGCCCGCCGAGGGATATGACCTTCTCCGCGAGGGTTGCGACGAGCGAACCCATGCCCTTCAACGGCACGGCGAAGACCGGCCCGGGCTGGGCGGGCACCCTGCGGGCATCGGCTGCCGCGGCAAGCAGGCTTCGGTGCGATGTGAGGGCATTGATCTGCGGCACGGCCTCCAGGCTGAACCTGTCGGTGTCGGCTGCATAGATGCTGCCCACCAGCGGGTCGACGAGTCGTTCGTGCACCTGTCGTCCGAAGCGCCTCCGGATGAGTGTTCCGATGGAGTCACCGTGCGGCATGCGCGGCAGCAGCGGCTCGATGCCGGCGCGCAGCTTGCCCACGGGACTGAACAGACCCGACATCGCGAATGCGCGAACCTTCGCCGGCACACCCATGAGTATGTCCCCCGGGATCTCGTGCAGGCGGTCGTGCCACACGTACGCACCGGCACCCGTGGGCGAGGTGAGTGCACCCCCGAGACCGAGGTCGCCGGCGAGCTGCACGGCCCACGGCACACGGGTCAGGAACGCATCGGCGCCCTCGTCGACCGCGGGGAGACCAGCGAACGGCGAGGTGCGGATGAGGCCACCCACAACAGGCGATGCCTCGAGAACGGTGACCTCGGTGGGCTCATGCGCATCGGCGAGCACGGAGAACGCAGCGGTCAGGCCGGTGATGCCGGCACCGATCACCACCACCCGCCGTTCGCTCACGCGGCGACAACTCTCCCCGCGAGGGCGGCCATGACGGCTGCGTTGTCGTTCACGCA
This sequence comes from Acidimicrobiales bacterium, assembly GCA_046091145.1. GTDB lineage: Bacteria > Actinomycetota > Acidimicrobiia > Acidimicrobiales > Ilumatobacteraceae > UBA2093. The sequence continues at coordinate 8,851 of JBJTBF010000059.1, forward strand.
GGCAGTGCGTGCGAACGCGAGGCCGTGCGACTGCGCGCGGTGCGCCGCCTCGATGTCGAGGTCGTACAGGACCTCGAGGTGATCGGCCACGAATCCACAGGCCGACACCAGCACTCCATCGATCGGTTCGTCGGTGCCGTGCTGCGCGGCGAAGCTGTCGATGACCTCGAGGATGTCGGGCCCGATCCACGGTTCGGGGGTGCGGCCCGCCGACTGCCATGCGATCGACCACTGCGACCAGCGGGTGAGACCTGCCTCGGCGGCGACGGCCTCGGCGGTCGCGCGCAGCTCGTTCGGGTAGGGGTCTCCGCCGTCGATGATGCGCTGCGGCAGCGAGTGTGCGGTGAACAGCACCTTCGTGCGCTCGGGCAGGGTCGCGAGCTTCGCGCGGATGTCCGTGGCGAGGAACGACACGTACGCCGGCTCGACTGCCCAGCTCTCCACACCGGCCACCTCGATGCCGTGGGGGGCGGCTGCCTCGCGCAGACGGCCCATGTACTGGCCGATCGAGTACGACGAATAGTGCGGGGCGAGCACCAGGCCCACTGCCCGACGGAAACCCGCCGCGGCAATCTCCGCGACGGCGTCCTCCACGAACGGCACGGCGTGCTTCAACCCGAGCGTGACGTGGTAGCGGCCGGGCTCGAGTGCATCGAGTTCCCGCTGCAGTGAGTCGCGTTGTGCCTCGGTGAGCTGCTTCAGCGGCGACAGCCCGCCGATCGCCTCGTACCGCGCGGTGAGCTCCTCGAGCAGCTCGGGTGTCGGAGGCCGGCCCCTGCGGATGTCGGTGTAGTAGGGGAGGATCTCGTCCTTCGTGCGCGGGGTGCCGTAGGCCATCAGCACCACGGCGGTGCGGTCGGCGTTGCTCATCGTGTTGTCCTTTCGTGGACGAGTTCCACCACTGCGGCGAGCACGGCAGGGTCCGTGTCGGGCTGCACGCCGTGACCGAGGTTGAAGATGTGGCCGTGGTGGCCGTCGTTGTCGGCCAGCACCGCGGCGGCACCCTGGGTTGCCGCATGCATGCCGGCAAGGACGAGAGCGGGGTCGAGGTTGCCCTGAACGACCGTGTCGGCACCGAGCCTGCGGCGCGCGTCGCCGATCGACGTGCGCCAGTCGAGACCGATGACCTTGTTGCCCACCGTGTTCATCGACTCGAGCAGGTGGTCACACCCGATGCCGAAGTGGATGCCCGGGACACCGGGATGCAGCTCCGCGAGCTGGAAGAACACCGAGGTGGTGTGCGGACGCACGAACCGGTCGTAGTCGGCTCGCGACAGGGCACCCGCCCACGAATCGAACACCTGGAACGCCTCGGCACCAGCCGACAGCTGTGACGACACGAACATGACTGAGTGCTGCACGAGTCTCTCCATCACCCCGTGCCACAGGACCTCGTCCGTGCGCATCATGCGCTTGGTGTTCTGGTACGTGCGGCTCGGTCGTCCCTCGATCAGGTAGGAGGCAACCGTGAACGGTGCACCCGCGAACGCGAGGAGCGGCACCCGCAGCTCACCGGCGAGAATCGCGACCGTGTCGGTCACGTAGGAGACATCACCGGCCTCGAGGGGCCGGAGCCGGGCGAGGTCGGCGCTCGAGCGCAACGGTGACTCCGCCACCGGGCCGGTGCCGGGGGCGACATCGATGCCGTATCCGACCGCATGGGCCGGCACGACGATGTCGCTGTAGAGCACCGCGGCATCGACCCCGTACCGGCGCACGGGTTGCAGCGTGATCTCGGCTGCCACCTCGGGCCTCTTGATTGCCGTGAGGATGCTTCCCTCGCCGCGCACCGCCCGGTACTCGGGGAGACTGCGGCCTGCCTGGCGCATGAACCACACGGGGGTGTGCGTCGCGGGCCGGCCCGCGGCTGCCGCGAGGAACGGGTCGGAGGGCCTGCTCGTCACACTCTCGACGCTATCCGCGGTTGTCCCTCGCCATCCTGCGTAGTTGTGCATCGATGCGCGCGATGCGCGTGCGTGCCGGGGGATGAGCCGTGACCAGCCGGTCGCGCCAGTTGGTTGGCCGCTCCCCGAGACCGGTCTCGGCCACCCTGCGCAACGAACGCATCAGCGGCTTGCCGAAACCCATCTCGACCGCGCGCTGGTCGGCGGCAAACTCCGCCCCCTTGCCGACCGCGTTGCCCACGTACTGCGCGAACGTGACCGTGGCGAGGAACAACCACGAGAAGATCGTCAGCACTCCTGCCGCGGTGCGCCCCGCGATCACTGCCGCGCTGGATCCCGAACCCCGGCCCGCACGTCGGGCAATCGTGTCGCCCGCCGCCTCGGCGACGTTCTGCAGGGCGAAGCCGATGCGCGCGAGAAGGATGATCGGCACGGTCAGCCATTGGCTCACGGTAAGCGCGACGGTGTGCATCCCGAGGTGATGCGAGAACTCGTGTGCCAGCACACCGGTGAGTTCCTCCTCGGGCAGGTTCTCCACCGCCCACCTCGACACCACCATCAGGTGGCCGCCGGTGGCGAACGCGTTCAGGTCATCGGAGTCCACGATGGCAAGCACGTAACGCGACGGCTTCACATGGTTGCGCTGTGCGACCACTGCCCACGCACCCTGCAGGCGGGCACGTTCGTTCGCAGTCGGCGAACGCGCGCCGATCAGCCGCTGAAGGAGGATGCGCTGGGCCGGCTGCCAGAACAGCACCCCGCCGAGAGCCAGCCAGCACCCGCCGAACAGCCACCACGGCACCGCAACGAACCGCGACACCACCCACCACAGTGCCCACACCGCGGCAGCCCATGCCGGCAGGAGGGCCGCCACCGGGAGGAACGCCGCAACGGCATGGCCGTCGATGCGTCGGGAGGAGACCATGCGGTCGGTGCGCGGCACGGCTGACAGTCCACCAGCAGCGGGGAGGGCAGTCAACAACCCTGCGCACCCGCTCGGGAGAGTGACGACGCGTGTCACCTACACTTCGGGCATGACTGCTCCCGTTATCCCCGGTGCCGAACCTTTCTCACACGTCGGGTCGGGTGATGTCGGTGCGCTCGTGCTGCACGGATTCACCGGCAACCCCGGTTCCATGCGTGAACTGGCGAATGCGTGTGCCGCAGCCGGATTCCACGTGGAACTGCCCCAGCTCGCGGGTCACGGCACCGCCGTGGAGGACATGATCCCCACCCGGTGGGCGGACTGGACCGCCAGCGTGGAGGCCGCCCACCGCGCACTCTCCACCCGTGCGTCGCGCATCGTCGTGCTCGGTCTCTCGATGGGAGGTTCGCTCACGCTCTGGACCGGTCTGCAGAATCCGTCGGTGCGTGGTCTCGTGTGTGTCAACCCCGCGACGCAGCCCGCCGCAGAGGAACTCCTCGCCGGGCTGAAGGCCATGCTCGATGCCGGCCAGTCGGTGATGGACGGGATCGGCAGCGACATTGCCGACCCTGATGCCCACGAGACCGCCTACCCCGGCACACCGCTGGCGCCCGCGTACTCGTTCATGGTCGACGGCCTCACCCCGATGGCGAAGCGATTCGGTGAACTGAAGATGCCACTTCTCCTGTTCACCTCGGTGCAGGACCACGTGGTGAACCCCGCGGACAGTGACGCTCTCGCGGCCTCGTACGGCGGCCAGGTGGAGCGGGTGATGCTGGAGCGCAGCTACCACGTTGCGACACAGGACTACGACAAGCACCTCATCTTCGAGAAGTCGGTCGACTTCGTCCGTCGCGTCACCGCATGACCGGCGCGCTCGTCGCGTCGATACCCAGTCCGTCGACGGGCTCGGTGAACCTCGGGCCGCTGCGGCTCAATGCGTACGGGCTGATGATCGCAATCGGCGTGATCGTGGCGGTGCGCGTCGCGTCGCGCCGGATGGAGCAGCGCGGTGTCGGCACCGCCGACGACATGTCGTCGATCGCGATGTGGGGTGTCCCCGCGGGCGTGATCGGCGGGCGTCTGTACCACGTCGTCACGTCGGTCGATTCCTTTCGCGGGCACTGGATCGAGGTCCTGTGGGGGTGGAAGGGCGGTCTCGGGATCGGGGGTGGGCTCGCGCTCGGCGTGATCGTCGGCATGCGCCGTGCCCGGGCACTCGGACTCGACCCGGTCGAGGTGGTGGCATGCGCGACACCGGGGATCGCGGTGGCACAGGCCATCGGGAGGTGGGGCAACTGGTTCAACCAGGAACTGTTCGGCAGACCCACCGACCTGCCGTGGGCACTCGAGGTCTCGGCCAGGAAGGCGATCGACGCGGGGTACGCGGCGGGCACCACCTTCCATCCCACTTTTCTGTACGAGTCGCTCGGCTGTCTCGCCATCGCGGGCCTGGTCGTGCTGGTGGAGCGGAGGTTTCGGCCGCTCGGCGGCAGGGTCTTCCTCGCGTACGTGGCGATGTACACGTTCATGAGGTTCTTCATCGAGGGACTGCGGGTCGATCCCGCACGCTCGGCGGGCGGCCTGCGCCTGAACCAGTCGGTGTCCATCGCCGTGTTCACCGCTGCGGTGACGGCCCTCCTCGCGGGTCGCCGGAGTTCGGGGGCCGGCGGGGAAGGGTCTTCGGTGAGCAACCATGAATGAGTGTCTGTACGAGGTCGTCGAGCCCGGCATTGCCGTGATCACCTTCAACCGCCCCGAGCGTCTCAATGCATGGACCGGTCGCATGGGTGATGAGTACTTCGGCCACATCGACCGCGCGGTCGCCGACCCGAAGGTGCGGGTCATCGTGGTCACCGGCGCCGGACGCGGGTACTGCGCGGGTGCCGACATGGGCACGCTGCAGGCGATCCCCACCACCGCACCGCAGCCCTCCGACCGCGAGGAGCGCAGCATCGTGGACGGCCGCACACAGGACGAGATCACCCGCATCCCGAAGCCGGTCATCTCGGCGGTGAACGGCGCGGCCGCCGGTCTCGGGATGGTGCAGTCGCTGATGTGCGACATGCGCTTCGCCGCGAAGTCGGCGAAGTTCACGGTTGCGTTCTCGAAGCGCGGCCTCATCGGTGAGTACGGCCTGTCGTGGGTGCTGCCCCGTCTCGTGGGCCAGGCGAACGCACTGGATCTCATGTTCTCCAGCCGCGTGGTGATGGCGGACGAGGCCCTGGAGATGGGCATGGTGAACAAGGTGCTGCCGGACGACCAGCTGATGGACTTCACGATGCAGTACGCCTCCGACCTCGCCCTCAACGTGTCGCCTTCGTCCATGGCCGTGATGAAGCGCCAGGTGTATGCCGACTACGGCAACGACGTGTCGGCGTCCACCACGGAGGCGCTGCGGTTGATGCGCGAGTCGTTCACCAGGCCCGACTTCAAGGAGGGCGTGCAGAGCTTCCTGCAGAAGCGCTCGCCCGAGTTCCCGCCCGTCGCCCCGGGCATCTGAGAAACGGCTGCCCCCGCGGGCGCCGCCCGCTCGTAGGCTCGGAACCCGTGGCAGACGCCGGAACCCCGTCCCCGATCACCGAGGAAGATGTCGCGAAGGTCGCCCGCCTCGCGCGTCTCGACATCGACGACTCCCACGTGCACCACTTCACGGAGCAACTGGCGAAGGTCATGTCGCACTTCCGCGACATCGACGCGCTCGATCTCGACGGCGTCGCACCGATGACACAGCCGTACCCGCTGGTGAACGTGATGCGTGACGACGTGGAACTCCCGGTGCTCGACACCGACGAGGTGCTGGCTGCAGCGCCCGAGGCCGAGGAGCGCCGCTTCCGGGTGCCCCCGATCATCGGACTGGACGGCTGACATGGCCGAGATGCCGGTCACTGCTGCGGCGATTGCCGCGTCCGTCGCCTCCGGCGAGGTGAGGGCGCGCGACGTGCTGGAACGTCATCTGGGGGCGATCGCGGCCCGCGAGGGCTCAATCCATGCGTTCAACCTCGTCACCGCCGATGCCGCACGCGAACAGGCCGATGCAGTCGATGCGGCCGTTTCCGCGGGCCGTGCGGTCGGGCCACTCGCGGGGGTGCCCGTCGCACTGAAGGACAACATGTGCACGAGGGGCATCGTCACCACGTGCTCGTCGCGGATTCTCGAGGGATGGAGGCCGCCGTACGACGCCACCGTGGTCACCCGGTTGCGCGAGTCCGGCGCGGTGATGGTGGGCAAGACCAACCTGGACGAGTTCGCGATGGGGTCGTCCACCGAGAACTCCGCATTCGGGCCCACCCGCAACCCGCTGGACGAGTCGCGCGTGCCGGGCGGCAGCAGCGGCGGCAGTGCCGCCGCGGTCGCGGCAGGTTTCGCGCCCGTCAGTCTGGGAAGCGACACCGGTGGCTCCATC
>JBJTBF010000060.1:0-9063 GCA_046091145.1 Acidimicrobiales bacterium
TGTCCTCGACACCCTCCATGAGGCGCACGAGATGTTCCTCCCGGCCCGGACGCACCGGGGCGAACCCCACGCCGCAGTTGCCGGTGATCACGGTGGTCACGCCATGGGCCGCGGACGGGTTCAGTTCCCCGTCCCACGTGAGCTGGCCGTCGTAGTGGGTGTGCACGTCCACGAACCCGGGGGTCACGATCCTGCCGGACGCATCGATCTCCTCCCGGCCGCGACCGGCGATGCCCGCTGCGACCGACACGATCCGTCCCTCGTTCATCGCGACATCGGCGGTGCGCCGGGGCGCACCGGTGCCGTCCACCACCGTTCCACCCCTGATCACCAGGTCGAACTCCACCGCACACCCCCTGCACTCTGCCGACGGGCACGAATCTAGTGGCGGTTCAGATCTCCTCGGCGACCGGGGCGGCGAACTGGGCCATGTAGAGACGGTGGTACGCACCGCCGGCCGCGAGCAGTTCCTCGTGGTTGCCCTGCTCCACGATCGCCCCGTCCTCCATCACCAGGATCACGGAGGCATCCCGGATGGTCGAGAGCCGGTGGGCGATCACGAAGCTCGTCCGCGAGGCGCGGAGGTTGCGCATCGCCTTCTGGATCAGCACCTCGGTGCGTGTGTCGACCGAGCTGGTCGCCTCATCGAGGATCAGGATCGAGGGGTCCGCCAGGAACGCCCGCGCGATCGTCAGCAGCTGCTTCTCGCCGGCACTCACTGCGGCGGTCTCGCCGTCGAGCACCGTGGCGTATCCCTCCGGCAGGGAGTGCACGAAACGGTCGACGTACGCAGCCCGTGCCGCCTCGAGGACCTCCTCACGGGTGGCCGACGGCCGACCGTAGGCAAGGTTGTCATAGATCGTGCCGTTGAAGAGCCAGGTGTCCTGCAGCACCATGCCGATGCGCGAGCGCAGCTCGCGGCGGGGCATGTCCGCGATGTCACGGCCGTCGAGGAGGATCGACCCTCCGTCGAGTTCGTAGAACCGCATGATGAGGTTCACGAGAGTGGTCTTGCCCGCGCCGGTGGGGCCAACGATCGCGACGGTCGACCCGGGCTCCGCGACAAACGACAGGTTGCCGATGAGCGGTCGGTCGGGCACGTACGAGAACGACACGTTGCGGAACTCGACCCTGCCCTGCACGTCCCCGTCGATGGCTGCGCCGGTCTCGAGAGTCTGCTCCCCGGCGTCGAGGAGCTCGAACACACGCTCGGCCGAGGCCACACCCGACTGCAGCACGTTGAACATCGACGCGGTCTGGGTGAGCGGCTGGGTGAACTGGCGCGAGTACTGGATGAAGGCCTGCACGTCGCCGAGACCCATCGCCCCCGAGGCGACCCTCAGGCCGCCGACCACCGCGATGGCCACGTAGTTCAGGTTCCCGATGAACATCATCACGGGCTGGATCGACCCCGAGATGAACTGGGCGGAGTCGCTGGCCTCGAAGAGCTCCTCGTTCATGCCGGCGAAACGCCTCTCCACGTCGTCCTGGCGACCGTATGCCTTCACGATTGCGTGCCCCGTGAAGGTCTCCTCGATGAGCCCGTTCAGCGAGCCCGTCGTGCGCCACTGGTCGATGAACCGGCGCCGCGACCTGGCGGCGATCTGCTTCATCGTTGCCACAGAGGTGGGAACCACGAGGAGTGCGATGAGCGCGAGTTGCCATGACACCGTGAACATCATCACGAGAACACCGAACATCGTGAGGAGCGACGTGATCAGCTGGCTGAGCGACTGCTGGAGGCTCTGGCTGATGTTGTCGATGTCGTTCGTGACCCTGCTCAGGAGGTCACCGCGCGCGTGACGGTCGATGTAGGACAGCGGCAGGCGGTGGATCTTGTCCTCGACGTCACGGCGCAGGCCGTTCATCGTGCGCTGCACGACGCCGGCGATGAGGAATGACTGTCCGTAGGCCAGCAGGTACGACGCGGCATACACACCGACCGCCACCCACAGCGTCGCGTGCAGCGCGCCGAAGTCGACCCTGGAGGGGTCGCGGTAGCGGATCAACGGCTCGGTGAGGATGTTCGTGGCGTGACCGAGGATCCTCGGCCCCGACACCACGAGGGCCACGCTCACCACGGCCATGACGAGGGTGAGGGGAACCACGGGACCCTGGGCGGAGAGCAGTCCCACGAGACGCCTCGCGACGTCGCCGAAGTTCTCCGAACGCTCGGTCGGCACACCCACGGTGTTCCAACGGCCGCCCCGCATCTCCTGCACGGCGGCACCCGACTTCGTCACCTCGGCGGCGCTCGCGGCGGGGCGTCCGTTGCCGTTCGTGCTCATGCTCATGACCGCACCGTTCCTGCTGCTGCACCGGTGTCGTCCATGGAGGCCTGGGACGCGACGATCTCCACATAGGTGGGGCACGTCGCCATGAGTTCGTCATGGCTGCCGAGACCGACTGTCTCGCCGTCCTCCAGCACGAGGATGCGGTCGGCGTTCCTGATGGTCGACACGCGCTGGGCAACGATCACCACGGCGGCATCGCGCACCCACGGTGCGAGATCCGCGCGCAGCCGGGCATCGGTGGCCAGGTCGAGTGCCGAGAATGAGTCATCGAAGAGGTACACGTCGGGCCGGCGGACGAGGGCGCGCGCAATGGCCAGCCTCTGGCGCTGTCCACCCGAGAGATTCGCTCCGCCCTGGCTGATCTGGGCATCGAGACCACCCGGCATCGCGCGCACGAAATCCTCCGCCTGCGCAATGCGCAGTGCCTCCCACATCTCCCCGTCGGTCGCGTTCTCGCGTCCGTGCCGCATGTTGCTGCGCACGGTGCCCGAGAACAGGTACGGCTTCTGGGGAACGAACCCGACTCGTGACCACAGCACCTCGGGGGCCAGTCGACGCACGTCGACCCCTCCCATCAGCACCTCTCCCTGGGTGACATCGAACAGCCGCGGCACGAGGTTGACGAGGGTCGTCTTGCCCGAGCCCGTGCTGCCGATGACGGCCACGGTCTCACCCGGCCGGCACTCGAAGGTGATCCCCGAGAGGACGGGTTTCTCGGCGCCCGGGTAGTTGAAGCCCACCCCGCGCATCTCGAGCGACACCGGGCCCTTCAGCTCCGTGACGGGATCGACCGGTGCCACCACGCTCGAGTGCGTGTTCAGCACGTCCATGATGCGGTCGGCACTCACGGAGGCACGGGGCACGAGGGCGGCCATCCACGTGGCCATCATCACGGCCATGAGAATCTGGGTGAGGTACGTGAGGAAAGCGATGAGCGCACCGATGTTGCGCATCTGGCCCGACACCAACTGGTCGGCGCCGAACCAGACCACGGCCACGCCCGCCACGTTCACGAACAACGTCACCGTGGGGAACATGAGCGCCTGCAGCCGGCCGCCGCGCAGCGCCGTGGCCGTGAGGGCCTCGTTGCTCATCCTGAAGCGCTCGACCTCCTCGGGCTCGCGAACGAACGCCCGCACCACCCGGATGCCGGTCAACTGCTCGCGCAACACTCCGTTGATGTCGTCGATTCGCTCCTGCATCAGACGGAACGTGGGGGTCATGCGGTAGATGATCGATCCCTGTGCCAGCAGCACGAGCGGGATCGTGACGATGAAGATCCACGACAGCCCGGCGTCCTGCTTCATGGCGAGGATCACGCCGCCGACCGCGGTGAACGGCGCCCCGAGAAGCATCGTGCAGGTCATGAGCACGAGCATCTGCACCTGCTGCACGTCGTTCGTTATGCGGGTGATGAGGCTCGGGGGGCCGAACTGGTTGACCTCACGGCTCGAGAACTCCGTCACGCGGTGGAAGAGATCGCGCCGCGTGTCGCGGCCGAACCCCATTGCCGCGTGCGCGCCCGCACGCACCGCGGCCACCGCGAACAACACCTGCAGGAGCGTGCCGAGCAGCATCACGGCGCCCATCCGCCACACATAACCGGTGTCGCCACGGGCGACACCCTTGTTGATGATGTCGGCGTTCAGCGTGGGCAGCCAGAGCCCGGCCAGCGCCTGGACGGCCTGGAACACCACGACCAGCCACAGCACGGCCCGGTAGCGACCGAGCTGGCGGCGCAACAGGGCAATCAGCATGTCACGGTCCGGGAAGGCACCTGTTCGACGCTACTCCCCCGCGCCCCTCGGGGGACGCAACGGAGGCCCGTGTGACGGGTGTCAGAAACGTGCCGTGTGCCTGGTGCCCGGGGGGTCGACGGCCCACGTTGTCGGCGCGCCCCATGTGTCCCCGAAGACGAGTTCTGCGATCGGCGCACGTCGCACGGGGCCGTGCGCGCCCTGCGGCCGGCCGAGCGTGACCGATGCGGCGATGAACACCTCGTCAGGGATCCCGAGCAGCTCTTTCAGTTCGCGGTCGACGAGTGCGTGGAAGCCGGTCAGCACCCCTCCGTACCCGAGGGCTCGAGCCGCGAGCAACAGGTTCTGCACGGCCGGATACACCGACGCGCCCTCGGTCGGGGTCGGTTCGCGGTATCTCACGAGACATGCAAGCACGAGCACGGGCACGCGCTCGAGGTTGTCGACGTACTCCTGCATCGTGCGGGCCATCCGTGCCTTCGGGGAGTCATCGACGGTGCCCGAACCGGCGTCGTATCCGTCGTTCGAACGTTTGTGGCCCCACACACTGCGCGCACCGCGGGAGATCAGGGCCTTTGCTGCTGCGGCACGGTCACCGTCCGTCAGCACGAGGAACCGGAACGGCTGGCGGTTGGACCCGCTCGGCGCCCGCGTCGCCGCAAAGAGCATGTCCCGCAGTGCCGCATCGGGCACGGGCTCGTCCATGTACCGACGCACCGCACGTGTGGTGGCGATTCCCTCCAGCAGCCCCACGGTGTCGGGCGATGTGGGCGTGGCGGCGAGGTCCTCGGGCATCCGCCCATTCTGCCCGCACCACGGAGGTGCGTATTGCCTCGGCACAGTTACTGTGGGCACGTGCACCGCGAACTCGGCTTCTACACCCTCGCGGGGGCGCCGCGCTCCCCCCGGGACATGCTGGACGAACTCTCCCACGCGGAACGTCTCGGCCTGGGGACGGCCTTCATCTCGGAACGGTTCAACATCAAGGAGGCCGGCGCGCTCACCGGGGCAGCGTGCGCCGCGACCTCGGGCATCGACATCATCACGGCCGCGACGAACCACACCACGCGTCACCCCATGGTGACTGCATCATGGGCAAGCACCCTGCACCTTCTCTCTGGGGGCCGCTTCAGCCTCGGCATCGGACGCGGCATCGAGGCGATGTTCCGGGCCTTCGGCATGCCCCTCGCGACGACGGAGTCGATGGAGTCCTTCGCACTGCTGATGCGTCGCCTCTGGAACGGCGAGACCGTGCTGAACCACAGTGATGTCACCGGCACCTACCCGGTGCTGCGGCTCGATCCCGAGTTCCGGCTCGACATCCCGTTGTCGATCACCGCGTTCGGCCCGCGCACACTGGATCTCGGCGGGCGTGTGTTCGACAACGTGATCCTCCACACCTTCTTCACCGACGAGACCACCGCACGTGCAGTGACCACGGTGAAGACCGCCGCGGAGCGTGCCGGCCGTGACCCCGCGGACGTGCGCGTGTGGAGCTGCTTTGCCACCATCGGCGACCACCTGCCCGAGCCCTTGCGGCTGAAGAAGACCGTGGGGAGGCTCGCGACGTACCTGCAGGCCTACGGCAACCTCATGGTGTCGACGAACGGGTGGGACCCCGGCGTGCTGAAGCGATTCCGTGAGGATGGGTTCGTGCGCGGCTTCGCCGGTGCACTCGATGCGAAGGCAACAACCGAGGAACTCGGACACGTCGCGACGTTGATCCCTGACGAATGGCTGGCCCCCTCTGCACAGGGGTCGCCCGAACAGTGCGCAGCAGCCGTGCGCAACCAGCTCTCCCTGGGCTGCGACGGCGTGATCATGCACGGTGCGTCGCCGACGGAGCTCGAGCCCATCATCTCGGCATACGCGGGCTGACGACCCGCCGGGTCGGGATGTCAGCCGGCCCAGTGCGACGTCAATGCATCGGCCGCGGCGCGGGGATTCTCGGTCATCCACCAGTGCCCCACCCCGGGCAGATGCACCGTGTCGGCGCCCGTCCAGGCGGCAACCTCGGAGTGCATCTGCGCTGTGCCCGCGAAATGGTCGTTCTCGGCGATGACCACCAGACCGCGGGCCGGCGCCGCAGCACGGAATGCCTCACCCAGCCGTGACATCGCGGGCTGTGCGGCACTTCGGTAGAGAGCGAGGATGCACCGTGCCATCTGCTCGTTGACGTGACCACCCACGCTGTGCGCGACCTCTTCCCCCATGCCGAGAGCGCCGAACACAGCCGCGAAGGCGTCGGCACCCATCGCGGACAACCCGGCGACGGATTCCTCCCCTGCTTCCGGGGTCTGCCATGTGCGTGCGGCGTCGTGCCACACGTAGTCCGGGTGCATCAGACCCGCACAGTCGGCGGCCCACGTGCGAACCAGTCCCGGCTGTGTCGCGAGCGCGCCGAACACGTGACCGGCGCCCCAGTCGTGACCCACGAGATCGACGGGGCCGTTGATGTGACTCAGTTGCCCGAGCAACCATTCGCGGTACTCGCCCTGCGTGGCACCCCACCCGGCGGGCACGGGCGCACCGAAACCCGGTGGCGACAGCAGCACCACGTCAGTGATGCCGCGTGAGGACAGCTCCCTCACCAGCGGACCCCAGATGGCACCGGTCTCGGGGTTGCCGTGGACGAAGACCTTTGTCACCGCTGCCTCACTTGTTCCGTGCCTTCACTTGTTCTTCGACTTCAGGTACTCGCGGCTGATGCGCCGGCTCTCCTCATCGAAGGTCGCGAACACCAGGGCGTCCGCATCCGAGGCATTGCGCCCGGTGCCGGCAATCTCCTCGGTCACCGCATTCACCTGCTGCTTCGTGGTGCGCAGCGCATAGCCCGGCTTCGCAGCGATGGCACGTGCAATCTGATCCACGTGGGAACCGAGCGCCTCGGCCTGCACGACATCGTTCAGGAACCCGAGCGAGCGCGCCTCGTCCGGATGGAAGCGGCGGCACGTCAGCACCAGTTCCTTGGTGGCGGCGGGTCCGATCTCGCGCACGAGACGCGGTATGCCTCCCCACGCGAGCGGTATGCCGAGGTCGACCTCAGGGATGGAGAACACCGCGGTGTCCGCGGCGTACCGCAGGTCGCACGATGCCGCCAGCACCAGGCCACCACCCACACAGTGGCCCTGGATGGCCGCAATCGTCACCGCGTTCATGCCGGTGACCGCCTCGGCCATCAACCGGCCGAGGTCCGCGGTGTCCCTTGTGCTCCACTGCGGGTCGGGGGTGGAGAAGTCGTTCAGGTCGAAGCCCGCACTGAAGGCACGGCCCTCTCCCCTCACCACGACGACCTTCACGTCCCGCTGGGTGTCGAACCACCGGGCAGCCTCGGCGAGCTCGATCAGGGTCCGCCGCGAGAGGGCGTTCAGCCGCTCGGGGCGCGCCAGTGTCAACGTGCCGACTGTTCCGTCGGTCTCCGCTCTCAGTGTCTCGTAGCCGTCCGTCACGGTGCCCCCTTCCCCCTGCCGATGCGGACAGGGGCCGAACATCCCCATAGTGTCTAGTCGTTCCCGCCGTGTCCCGCGGCGGCCCGCTCACGGAGGACTCACATGGAACGCGAAGCCTGGATCATCGACGCAGTCCGCTCACCGCGCGGCAAGGGCAAGGAGAACGGGGCACTCCACAACGTGCACCCGCAGCGCATCCTGGCGCAGGTCCTGAACGCCCTTCGCGACCGCAACGGCCTCGACACCTCGCTCGTCGACGACGTGGTGATGGGTTGCGGGGCCGGCAGCGGCGACCACTCGATGGACATCGCGCGCATGGCAGCCCTCGATGCCGGCTGGTCGCTCGATGCCCCGGGGGTCACCCTCAACAGGTTCTGCGGTTCGGGCCAGCAGGCCGTGAATTTCGCCGCGATGGGAGTGCTGTCGGGAATGCAGGACTGCGTCGTGGCCGGCGGGATCGAGTCGATGTCACGCCCGTCGCCGATGCACGTGGATGGCTTCACCGCGAACAACGCGCACCTACGCGACCAGTTCGACATGGTGCCGCAGGGAATCTCGGCAGACCTGATCGCCACGCTCGAGGGTTTCTCCCGCGAGCAGTGTGACGCACTCGCGATGGAGTCCCAGCGCCGCGCCGCCGAGGCGATTACCGAGGGGCGTTTCGAGCGCTCGCTCGTGCCCATCTTCCACGACGACGGGACGCTCGCACTCGCCACGGACGAGCACCCGCGGCCCGGCACCACCATGGAGGACCTCGCCAAGCTCCAGCCGAGCTTCGCCCAGATGGGTGCCTACAGGAAGGACGCCGACGGACTCTCGATCGACGAGACCGCGCTCAAGGCCTACCCCCAACTGAAGGGGATCGACCACGTGCACCACGGAGGCAACTCCTCCGGCGTCGTGGACGGTGCCGGTGCGGTGCTGGTGGTGTCGCCGGAGTTCGCGCGGGCCAACGGTCTCACTCCGCGCGCGAAGATCACGATGACCGCGGTTGCCGGCACGGAGCCGGTGATCATGCTCACCGCGCCGGGACCGGCCGCGAAGCGCGTCGTGGAGAAGGCGGGCATGACCTTCGGGGACATCGACCTCTTCGAGGTGAACGAGGCGTTCGCGTCCGTGGTGCTGAAGTTCTTCAAGGACACCGGGGTCGACCCCGCAAGGGTCAACGTGAACGGCGGGGCGATGGCTCTCGGTCACCCGATCGGTGCAACAGGGTCGATGCTCATCGGCACGCTTCTCGACGAGATGGAGCGACGGGACGTGCAGACGGGTCTCGTCACCATGTGCACCGGCGGCGGCATGGGCACTGCCACCATCATCGAGCGGATCTGACTGCACCGCCCAATGGCGGTCCGTGAAGCCCGTCCACGGACGCTCAGCGGCGGTCCGTGAAGCCCGTCCACGGATGCCTAATGGCGGTCGGTGAAGCCATAGGTCGCGCGGAGGTTCTCGTCGGTGAGCACCTCGTCCGGCCCGCCATGGGCGATCAACCTGTGCGCCAGCAGCATCACGGTGTCGGCTGGTTCGGCATCCACGAGGTCGTGAGTGGCCATCACCACACAG
>JBJTBF010000061.1:0-9090 GCA_046091145.1 Acidimicrobiales bacterium
GGCCGAGGCCACGACGGCGGGTGCGCTCGCGTTGATCGCGTTCGTTGCCGTCCTCCGTGAGGGTCTCGAGACCGTGCTGTTCCTGCTGTCGGCGGAGACCACCTCGTCGAGCGGTGCGGGCGTGGTTGTGGGCGGTCTCGCCGGTCTCATCGTGTCGGCGGTGCTCGGCCGCATGTTCTACTCGGCGGGGCACCGTCTGAACCTGCGCACGTTCTTCAACGTGACCGGTGTGCTGCTCATCCTCTTCGCGGCCGGTCTCGTCGGGAAGTTCTTCCATGAGCTGCGCGAGATGCTCGAGATCGAGACCGGATGGCTGTGGAGCCCGGCTTGGACCGTGGAGAGCGGTCTCTGGGCGAAGGGTGCCTTCTATGACTTCATGAAGGGCTTCTTCGGTTGGCACGCCAGCACGGAGCGCATCCGTCTGATTGCCTACTTCGCGTACCTGCTCCCCGTGGGCTGGGCCTTCCTGTGGGGCGGTCGCAAGGTGACCGCCACGCCGAAGGCAACGCCCACCGCAACCACTGAGAAGGTGGGCAGTTCCGCCCAATAGCCTTCGGGGAATGGCCCCAGCAGACGGAACCCCCATCGACATCAAGCCGCGCAGCCGCGACGTCACCGACGGCATCCAGAAGGCAGCGGCCCGTGCGATGCTGCGCGCGGTCGGTCTCGGTGACGATGACTGGCAGAAGCCGCAGATCGGCATCGCCTCCGCCTGGAACGAGGTCACCCCGTGCAACATGTCGTTGCGGCGGCTCGCCGAGAGCGCGAAGCAGGGCGTCCGCGGGGCGGGCGGAGTGGCACTCGAGTTCGGCACCATCACGGTGTCCGACGGCATCTCGATGGGCCACGAGGGCATGCGCGCATCGCTCGTGTCACGCGAGGTCATCTGTGACTCCGTGGAGACCGTCGTGCACGGTGAGCGCTTCGACGGTTTCGTCGGCCTCGCCGGCTGCGACAAGTCGATCCCCGCGATGCTCATGGCGGCAGCACGGCTGAACCTGGCGAGCGTGTTCGTCTACAACGGCTCCACCCTGCCCGGCGTGCACAAGGGCCAGAACATCGACATCACCACGGTGTTCGAGGCCGTCGGTGCGTGTGCCGCCGGCACCATGTCGCACGACGAGCTGACCGACATCGAACGGGCCGCATGCCCCGGCGAGGGTGCGTGCGGCGGCATGTTCACCGCCAACACGATGTCGTCGATTGCCGAGGCGCTCGGCATGAGCCTGCCCGGCTCGGCCTCCGCGCCCGCGGTCGACCGTTCGCGCGAGGGCGATGCAGAGAGGGCCGGCGCTGCCGTGGTGAACATGCTGCGTCTCGGCATCACCGCGCGCGACATCATGACGAAGAAAGCGTTCGAGAACGCCATCGCCCTGGTGAACGCCCTCGGTGGCTCCACCAACGCGGTGCTGCACCTTCTCGCGATCGCCTACGAGGCGGGCGTCGATCTCTCGCTCGATGACTTCAACCGCATCGCGGAGAAGGTGCCGCACATCGCCGACACCAAGCCGGGCGGGAAGTACCACATGACCGACGTGCACCGCATCGGTGGCGTACCGGTGGTGCTGAAGCATCTTCTCGACGCCGGTCTTCTGCACGGCGACGTGCTCACGTGCACCGGGCGCACGATGGCCGAGAACCTGGCTGAGATCGACCCGCCCGCACCCGACGGTGACGTGGTCCACCCGTTGTCGGATCCCATCCACGCAGAGGGCGGCATCAACATCCTCGTCGGCTCCCTTGCCCCGCAGGGTTCGGTGGTCAAGGTCGCCGGCCTCACGAAGGACCAGATGCAGTTCGAGGGCCCGGCGCGTGTCTTCGACGGCGAGGACGGTGCGATGGACGCCATCATGAACGGCTCCATCAATCACGGTGACGTGATCGTCATCCGATACGAGGGGCCGAAGGGCGGCCCGGGCATGCGCGAGATGCTCGCCATCACCGGTGCGCTGAAGGGTGCAGGGTTCGGCAGCACGGTTGCGCTGATCACTGACGGCCGCTTCTCGGGAGGCACGTGGGGATTCTGCATCGGGCACGTTGCACCCGAGGCCGTCGACGGCGGACCGATTGCGTTCGTGCGCGAGGGTGACCGCATCCGCATCGACGTGCCGACGAAATCACTCGACGTGCTGGTTGATGCGGCGGAGATGGAAAAGCGCAGGGTCGGCTGGAAGCCGAACCCGCCGCGCTACACGAGCGGCGTGCTCGCGAAGTTCGCCCGGCTCGTGCAGGGTGCCGAACGCGGTGCCGTCACCAACGTGAGTCTCTGACGCATGGATGAGCGGACGCTGCGCGCCGAGGTGCGCGCCTTCGTCTCCGCGAACTGGGACCCGCAGATGTCGCTGCACGAGTGGCGTGGATATCTTGTCGACTCCGGCTGGGCAGTTCCCAGCTGGCCGGTGCGCTGGTACGGACGCGGACTTCCTGCGTGGGCCGATGCTGTCGTGCGCAGCGAGATCCAGGCATGCGGGGCGGTGTCCAGCATTCCCTCGGGTCTCGCCGGCCCCACCATTCTCGAGCAGGGCCCAGATGAGGTGCGCGAACGGTTCCTGCGTCCCCTCCTCACCGGTGAGGAGATTTGGTGCCAGTTGTTCAGCGAACCGTCGGCGGGCTCCGACCTCGCGGGGCTCACAGCCACCGCGGTTCTTGACGGTGACGAGTGGGTGGTGAACGGCCAGAAGGTGTGGAACACGAGCGCGCACCATGCGGACCTCGGGATGCTGCTCGCACGCACCAACTGGGACGCCCCGAAGCACGAGGGCATCACGTACTTCGTGCTGCCGATGCGACAGCCGGGCGTGGAGGTGCGTCCGCTTCGCCAGGCCAACCACCACTCATCGTTCAACGAGGTCTTCCTTACCGATGCACGCATCCCGCGCGCCTGGGTGGTGGGTGAGCCGAACCGTGGGTGGACGGCAGCACTCGCCACCCTCGCGCACGAACGCAGCTTCGCGGTGCTCGGCCGCACCGACCTGCGCAACATCTCGCCCGGCCGCGCACTCGACGAACTGCGCGAGGAGGCGGCGGAGTCCGCGCGCGTCTATTCGTGGTACCCGCAGCGTGCCGGGCGTGCCGACCTCGCCGTGCCGCACGCGACACAGGCCGGCCGCAGCAAGGACCCCGTCGTGCGCCAGGAGGTCGCCCGTCTGGTGTCGATGTGGCGCATCGGCCAGTGGACCGCAGAACGTGCCACCGCCGCACGGCGTCTCGGTCGGCCCCCGGGGGCGGAGGGTTCGATCGGCAAGCTGTCGCTCAGCAACGTCGCGCGGCAGGCGAACAGGGTCCACACGGTGCTCGCCGGAGCGAACGGAATGCTGGCGGGCAGTGACCCCGACGCGCGCATGGACGGCGTGATCGCCGAGATCCTCATCTCCACGCCGGCACAGTCGATTGCCGGCGGAACCGACGAGGTGCAGCGCAACATCCTCGGCGAGAAGTTCCTCGGCCTGCCGAAGGAGCCTGACCCAGCGAAGGGCACGCCCTACCGCGAAACCCGCAACCGCTGACTACTGCTTGCCCATCTCGGAGTCGTGGTGCACCTTCGCATCGGGGCCGGGCTTGGCATCCAGCAGTTCCACGTCGATCCACTTGATAGTCCCGGTGAACCGGAACGGCGAGCTGTACGACGGTGACACGGGCGCGCCGTTGTCGCAGCCCACGTCCATGCCGTTGAACGGCATCCACCCGCGGATCATGCGGGGGATGTCCACACTGCCCACGTCCTTGCCATCGAGGCGCAGCACGCCGGCGCCGCCGGTGCGGCTGGTCTTTGCGAACTCCCACTCCAGCACGTGGTCGCCGGCAGCGAGGCCGGCCGTCGCACGGATCTCGTGGGGCTCCATCGGGAAGTGGTAGCGGAAGCACACCTCGCCGGCCTGCAGGAACATGCTGTAGCCGGCCCAGATGTCGCCGTCCTTGATGAGCACGCCCTCGCACCCGCCCGCGGGGGCGGTGAAGTGCGCGGTGATGCGGTGGCTCGTGTTCATCAACTGCGGGGCATTGTCGCTCGGCACGCGCTCGAGGCCCGGCCACAGGCGGAACGATCTCCGCGGCGGGCGCTTGTTGATCGCACCCATGCCGTCACTCACGGGCAGCACCTTGTACTTGGCTGCCTCCGCCCACCATGTCTCGATCATCTCGTCGAGCTTCTCGGGCATCTGTGCCGCGAGGTCGTTCGACTCGGAGAAGTCGTTGTTCAGGTCGTACAGCTCCCACACGTCGTCGAACAGCGGCGTGCGGAACTTGTGGCGGGTCACGGCCTTCCAGCCGTCCACCACGATGCCGCGGTGACCCACCATCTCGAAGTGCTGCACCTTCTTGCGCGTCGGCTCTCCGCCGTTGCGGATGGCGTATGCCATCGACGTACCGTGCATCGGCATCTGGGTGACCCCGCCGATCTCGGAGGGCATCCCCGCACCGATGAGCTCCAGCAGGGTCGGTGCCACGTCGCTCACGTGGTGGAACTGGGTACGCACCGCGCCGGCCTGCGAGGCATCGATGCCCCCCGGCCAGTGGATCACGAACGGGTCGCGCACACCGCCGCCGTGGGTGTTCTGCTTGTAGAACTTGCACGGCGTGTTCCCCGCCATGGCCCAGCCGAGCGGGTAGTTGTTGAACCACTGCGTCTCACCGATCTCGTCGATGATCTCCCTCGTCTCGCCGATCGACATGTCGACGCGCTCGAAGTAACGACCCTGGTTCATGGTGCCGTCGAGGCCGCCCTCCTGGCTGGCGCCGTTGTCGCTCATCACGATGAACACGGTGTTCTCGAACTGGCCGATGCGCTCGAGCGTGCCGATGAACCGGCCGATCGCCTCGTCGGTGTGGGTGATCATCGCGGCGAACGCGGCCTGGTAGCGCACGTGCACGTAGCGCTCCTCGTCGGTGAGCTCGTCCCACGCCTTCACGCCGGGGTTGCGCGGGGGCAGCACAGTGGACCCCGGCACGATGCCCATCGCCTTCTGGCGGGCGATGCGCTCGTCACGCGTGGCATCCCAGCCCCTCTCGAACACGGGGATGTATTCGGCGATGCGCTCCTTCGTCACGTGGTGGGGGGAGTGACCCGCGCCGAACGCCATGTAGAGGAAGAACGGCTTCTCCGGTGCAACGCTCTTCTGCGACGACACCCACGTCGCCGCGTGGTCGACGATGTCGTCGGTGAGGTGGTAGCCCGGCGTGTCGGGCCGGGGCACGTGGCGGTTGTCCTCGGTGAGGAACGGGTCCCACTGGTTCATCGCACCGTCCATGAAGCCGTAGTAACGGTCGAAGCCGCGCTGTGTGGGCCAGTAGTCGTACGGGCCGGCCGGCCCGATGTGGTGCATGGGGGTGAGGTGCCACTTGCCCACCGCGTAGTTGTTGAACCCGAGCGGCCGCAGGATCTCGGGCAGCATCGCGGCGTCCTTCGACACCCTGCCGCGGTAGCCGTCGAACCCGTAGTCGTAGTTCGCGAGCGAACCCATGCCGACCGCGTGGTGGTTGCGGCCGGTCAGGAGCGATGCGCGGGTGGGGGAGCACAGGCTGGTGGTGTGGAAATTCGTGAAGCGCAGGCCGCCCGCGGCCAGGCGGTCGATGTGGGGGGTGCGGATCTCGCTGCCGTAACAACCGAAGTCGGCAAAGCCGGTGTCGTCGAACACCACCAGAACCACGTTCGGTGCCCCGGCAGGCGCCGTGGCCTCGGCCGGGTAGTGCGGTGCAACCTCGCCCATGGTGACGCCGGAGCGCTTCTTCTCTGCCATGTTCCCCCCTGTGGAAAAGCCTGTCTTCCGACAGTAGTGCCGTGTCCGTCAGGTCTCCCCAGATGGACGGAACCGTGACACACCCTTGACGGAAGATGTGAGCCTGCGAGTTGTGGCGGCCCCTCCGAACTTAAGGGTGGCTGGCACAATTACGGGGTTGTAATTCGGACCACACGGTGCTTAAATCACCTCCCCACGCGGGACCAATCGGGCCGGTCGCACGGCCCCTCGAAGCAAAAGAGGAGCGCGGATGCCAGTTCAACGGCGAATCAAACCCAGAGCCATCTGACCTTCAGCCCTTCCGGGGCTGACAGTCGGCTCTCGGTCTGATCACTCACCAACACAACAAGCCGTTGAACAAATGAAAGGTATCCCCATGTCCATCAGCGACTCCTTCCGTGACCCCTCGCACGGGTCCGAACCCGAAGACATGCGTCCCGACGCCGCGGAGATCTCAGAGGCCCTCGAGCGCGTGCAGTTCCGTGTCCAGCACATCGACCCGATCGTGCGTGACTGCAACCGTCACCTCGTCGACATGCTCGGCCAGTGCCCGAACACCGCGTCGGGCAACTGGGTCACCGTCGATGAGGGGGGCAACGCGTCGTTCGGTCTGCGTGACATCGTCGACGTCGCCCGCTTCGGCACCGTTCTCGCCGAGGTGGCACGCCGCATCGACCTCACCGAGACGGGCAGCCGCGTTCCCTCGGCCGGTTCGCTGCGCCAGTATCTCGAGTTGCTGGCACGCAACCACGACGTCGCCGCACAGGGCCAGTCCCTCCACCTCGGGACCCGCCGCAACAACCGCAACCTCAAGAAGGGAATCTGACACACATGGCAAAGGCATCTTTCGAGGACAACAAGTCGTCCTGGTCGCTCGAGCTCACGGCTGACGAGGTCAACCGTGTCCGCGCGATGATCGTGGCGATCACCGCCCGCAAGGACGGGCGTGAGTTCGCCTGGGTCCAGAAGACCGGGCCGTCCACCCGCCGGTGGTTCGTACAGGGATACAAGATCCAGGCCTACTTCGATGCGGCCGCGACACCGGATGACCCCGTCACCGCGGTGGTGATCCCGGCGTACGCGCTGGAGCTGGCGGCTGACCTGATGGAGGTCAACAACTCGGTCACGTTGTTCCTGAACGAGAAGGAGAACATCGTGGTGTGCCGTGCGCTCGACCAGTACGCAGCGATCGACGGCTATGACCCTGCGGATTCCGCGCCGAGCTTCGACCCTGTCGCCGACGTCGACTCCGTGTTCGGGGGCAAGTACATGCGCCGCGTGAAGGTTGCCGCCGATGTGCTGGAGCGCATCGCAGGGGACTACATGACCATGCGCCGCCGTTCGTTCGACGGTGACTCCGCACCGTTGCCTCCCGTCACCACCCTCGCGTTCACGCCCGACTCGATCCGTTGGACGGCCGACTGGACCCGCGTCGGCAAGCCGGCGGTGTCGGGAATGGCACCGGCGTCGACCGACCGCTTCTTCGAGGTGTCGTTCTACCCGCTGTTCTTCTGGACGTACGTTGACATCTGCCCGCTCGACAGCGAGGTCACCTTCGGCTACGACGACACACACGTGGCCTTGTGGGGAGACAACTGGGCGGTGTGGGGCGAGGCCGTGAGCGAGCTCTACATCCGTTGGGCCGACCGTGCCGATGACGTGTTCGGCGAGTTCGGCTTCTCGCGCGACGAGGATTCCTCCGGGATGGACGACCTGGACTACACGAACGACGACGTGTCGATCAACGTCGACGTCATCGAGGGTGTAGCCGGACCGGACTGCATCCGCCTCACCTACGTGGTCAACAGTGGAGTCGAGGTCACGAAGGAGCTGCTGGCCGAGACCCTCGCCCTGTCGGGCACCCTCGTGGGGGCGAAGCTCGAGATCAACGAGAGCTACCTCGTGGTCACCGTCGACATCGACAACCCCCGCAACAGCGACCAGTTCAAGGACGGCGTCACCGCGATGCTCGCCGCCATCGGTCGCTGCGGCGATTTCGCGAAGGTGCTGCCCCTGTTCAGCAACGTGATCCCTGTTCCCGACGAGGGCGACGACCTGGCGGACGACTTCCGGGACGAATAGGCCACGGTGTGCCCGCCCGGGGCATGCCGTGGGAGACTGTGCCCATGTCCTCGAACGTGTGGGTCCTCGGTGGTCACCAGACCGATTTCGCCCGGGCCTGGGCCCGAGAGGGTCTCGACATCAGCGACATGATGCGCGAGTCCATCGATGCTGCGCTCGTCGATGCGAAGGTGGACGTGTCGCAGGTCGACACCGTGCACGTGGGGAATGCGTTCTCCGAGCTACAGCGCGGTCAGGGCCACCTCGGCGCGATGGCACTGCAGGTGGTTCCCGGTCTGCGCGGCAAGCCGGCGATGCGTCACGAAGGCGCGTGTGCCTCGTCGTCGCTCGCGGTGCTGGCTGCCATGGCGGAGATCGAGGCGGGCCGCTACGACGTCGCGCTCATCGTGGGTGTGGAGGAGCAGAAGGCGCTTCCCGGCGACCGCTCCTCGACCAACCAGAACGCGGCCGCATGGCAGGGCAGGGAGGGGATCTCCTGCACGTTCATGTGGCCGGCCGTCTTCGGCCTGCTCGCTGAGGAGTACGCGTGGCGCTACGGCCTCGACCGGGCGCATCTCAACCGCATCTCGCAGATCAACTACGGCAACGCGAAATCGAACCCGCTCGCGCAAACGCGCGACTGGAGTTTCACCGACCTCAGTTTCACCGATGACGACGTGGCGAACCCGGTGATCGAACCAGGCACGCGCCGTCAGGACTGCGGCCAGATCACCGACGGTGCCGCCACCCTCGTGCTGTGCTCCGACCGCTTCATGGCGGACCATGCCCCGCGCACCGGCAGCGACCCCTCGCGCACCGCGCGCATCCTCGGGTGGGGCCACCGCAACGCCGGCATCCGATTCCTCGACAAGATCGAGGACAGCCGCGGCGACACACACGTGTTCCCCCACGTGCGCGACACCGTGGGCGATGCCCTCCGGCGCGCCCGTGTCGGTGACGTGCTGCAGCTCGACGGCATCGAGACGCACGACTGCTTCTCGGCCACCGAGTACATGGCCATCGACCACTTCGGCATCACCGCGCCCGGTGAGAGCTGGAAGGCGGTGGAGAGCGGCCTCATCGAGCGTGACGGTGACCTCCCCGTGAACCCGAGCGGCGGCCTCATCGGCGGCGGCCACCCGGTCGGGGCCACCGGTGCGCGCATGCTCCTGGATGCGGCACGCCAGGTCGAGGGACGGGCCGGCGACACACAGGTGGACGGCGCGCGCACGTTCGCCACGCTGAACATCGGCGGGTCACTCGCCACGGTGGCGAGCTTCGTGGTGGGCGTGCG
>JBJTBF010000062.1:0-38308 GCA_046091145.1 Acidimicrobiales bacterium
ACCTCTAGTTAGCCTCCGGAGCGGCCTGATCAACGTAGAACACCTTCCCATCGGGATCAGCGACCAATGCCATGACCCCTCCCCACGGTTGACGAGTCGGTGGGATCGGGAACTGCACGCCGAGAGAAGAGAGACGCGCACCCTCAGCATCACGGTCGGCAACGACAACCCCGATCCCCGTATGACGACCTAGCAAGTCTGCGTGGTCAGCACCAGGAAGTCCGATGCCGAGTCGAACGGTTCCTGCCGAAAAGGATGCATAGCCGTGATCCGGGGATGAAAACTGCAAGGACAGCTTCAGTTTGTCCCGATAGAAGGAGATCGCACGTTCAAGATCCGATACGAAGACATTTGCATACCCAATCTGCATGGTGCTCACTCTTCTACCACAACTGACTCACTTCCGACCGATAGTTGGCATGCACGTATCGGGAAGCCGAGGTGTCGACGACCCCATCCGCGGTCAGGATGTGGTCACTTCGCGGTGGTCTCGCGGGGTTCGGTTCCGACCTTGTTCGGTGCGGGCATGAGGGTCTTCATGTCCTCGTGCAACGTGTCGAAGGTCGTCGATCCCGACTTGAGCGCCGGATAGATCGGGGAGTCGGGCGAGCACCAGCTCTCCCACTCCGCTGCCCACTCCTCACTGGCCGGATCAGCACCGGAGAGGTCGTAGCGGATGTGGCAGACGACGCCGAGAATCTCGTACTCGGTCAGCGCACCGCCGGCCTTCTCGCCCTGCTGGGGCATCGGGTTTCCGTTGTACCCGAGCGGGACATGCGGTCCGCCCTCGCGGTTCGGGTCTCCGTACACCTTGAGGCCGGCGGCTTGGTAGCGCTGGCTCCCGTTGTAGACGAAGTTCAACATGTCCTCGATGTGCGGGAAGGTCTTGAGTGAAGCACCCTCGTAGAGAACTTGTCCGGCGCCACCTGCACCGTTGCCACCGTGGCATCCCGCACACGCGCCGTACACGGCTGTGCCGGTGCTGATCGGACCGGCCGCGACCTTCTCCTCGGGAGTGAGCGCGACCATGTAGAGGAACGCCCACACGGGAAGCATCGCCAGTGCCGACATCGCCCAGAACGGGATCTTGCGGCGCTCCTTGGCTGCGCGCACATAGACAGGATCGGGCTCGATGGGCTTGGGTGCCGGTGCGGCATTGGCCTTGGCCGGCGCGGCCGCCCGCGTCGCAACCTCCGATGATGCGGCAGCGGGTGCGGCAGGCGCCCCGGAGGAATCGCCGGACAGCTCAGCCTTGCGCGTCTTGGAGCGGTTCAGAAGGTGCTCGGGAATTTCGGTCACTTGGCCTTACCTTTTCGCGCCACCCGGCAACGGCGCTTCCGCGTCGCATGGGGGCTCGTCCTGAACTCCAACGATAGACAACGGGCGCCCGTGAATGGCAACCAACTCGCGTGGACTGTCAGCGGGGAATCGGGCCGGATGTCCTCACAAAGGCACAACCCGACCGGCGCGAACGGGACATTGACGACCGTCACAGCCCGGGGGGGAATGGCTTTCACCGGGGGAGTCCTCGCTAGTGTTCAGAGGTACTCGGGAACCCTCCGAGACACCGCCCGACGGAGAAGAAGACCACTCCAATGCTCGCGATCGACATCCTCAGGTGGCCAGGGATAAACCAGGCGTTCCTGTTCTCGCTGATCCTGACGACTGCCATGGCTCTCGCCGTCGTTCCCTACGGCAAGCGCCGTGCTCTCGGTCGTCCCACCACATGGGGCGAGGCGATGGTCGGTTCGGTCTACGTGTTCTTCGCGATGTTCCTCGCCTTCGGTGTGGTGCCGCACCAGTTCATCGACCATGCCGACAAGGAACTCGGCTGGCGCAAGGACAGGCTGGTCTACGGCCCCTTCGACCTGCTGAACGCGAAGGCCAACGGCGGGAACTTCCCGTTCACCATCTCCTACGAGGCGGTTCGCGACATCGTCGTCGTGGTCATCCACGCCTACTTCATCGGGCTCATGATCTGGTTGTTCGTGTGGTGGCAGAAGCGCGGCGAGAAGCCCGCGGGAGCAGAGATCGAGAAGTCCACCTATGGACGTCCGCTGGTGAAGAAGGCCTGAGGAGGAACGTCGTGGCACGCACAGACGCCAATCCGCCGATGCCGGAGTGGTCGACCGAGTACCAACTGGTGGAGGTCGACGCCGACTACCTCGGTCGCGCGGTCAAGCCGAAGCAATTCATCCACATCGACCAGTCCGAGTGCATCATGTGCGAGGGCTGCGTGGACATCTGCCCGTGGAAGTGCATCCACATGGTCACGCCCGATGCCGTCGCCGAGGCGGACAACACCGAGCTCCCCGGTGCCGACCCGACCGACCACGTGATCTTCATCATCGACGACGACGTGTGCACCCGTTGTGCGCTCTGCGTCGACCGCTGTCCCACCGGGGTGATCATCCTCGGCAAGGCCGGCTCCCCCGACCCTGCGGGTGACTCACACACCCGCACCAACAACCACGGATATGCCTACGGCATGCGCCTCTGAGGGAACGAACCATGGCAAAAGTGCTCGACAACCCAAAGCCCACCGCGAAGGAGCGGCTCGCCAGGATCGGTGAGCAGATGCAGGGCAGCCAGGCGTGGACCTCCATTTTCCGGCCGGGCTCCATCTTCCGCAAGGGCTACACCGACAGCCCGCGCAACCGTTCCTACGTGATCATGAACTCGGTGCTGTACCACCTGCACCCGGTGAAGGTGAAGCGTCACGCCGTGAAGGTGTCCTACACGCTCTGCCTCGGTGGCCTCTCGTTCTTCCTGTTCATCCTTCTCACGGTCACCGGCATCTTCCTGATGTTCTTCTACAGGCCGACCGGCGCGAACGCCTGGCAGGACATCCAGACCCTGCAGACCTCCGTGACGTTCGGTCTGTCGGTGAGGAACATGCACCGATGGGGTGCCCACCTCATGGTGCTGACGGTATTCCTTCACATGGCGCGCGTCTTCTACCACGGCGCCTACAAGCCGCCCCGCGAGTTCAACTGGGTGATCGGTGTGATCCTGCTCACGCTCACCCTGCTGCTCTCGTTCACGGGCTACCTGCTGCCGTGGGACCAGCTCGCGCTCTGGGCCGTCACGGTGGGAACGAACATGATGGGCTACTCGCCGTTGGTGGGCAGCCAGGTGAGGTTCGTCCTGCTCGGCGGTGTCGAGATCGGCAACGAGACACTCCTGCGCTGGTACGTGCTGCACGTGATCATGTTCCCGTTCATCATCATCATCTTCATGGCCATCCACTTCTGGCGCGTCCGCAAGGACGGCGGAATCTCAGGGCCGCTGTGACGGGGGAGGAAACGAAATGACCGAGATCCCCGAGCACCTCCTGAAGAGGGCGCAGGCCGCCCGCGAGAAGTCGGCCGGTGCCGCGTCGTCGGGCGCCGAAGGTGGCGACCGCATTCCTGACCAGCTCCTCGACCGCACGAAGTCGGCCGAGGCCGGTGCGGCAGCAGTGGTGGCGGCAGCGCCCGCGGGCGGTGTTCCGGTGGGTGCCGGCCCAGGCGGTCACACCCAGCGACTCCTCACCGTGGTGAAGTCGGGTTCCATCCAGGAGGCCAAGGCGGCACCCGTCGACAAGGTGCACACCTGGCCGCACCTCCTCGCGGTGGAGTTTGTCGCATCGCTCGCGTGCCTTGCGTTCCTCTTCGTGTTCTCGTGGGTCGTGAATGCACCGTTGCTGCAGGCCGCTGACTTCAACAAGACGCCCAACCCGTCCAAGGCCCCGTGGTACTTCCTCGGCCTGCAGGAACTGCTCACCATGTTCCACCCGATGATCGCGGGTGTCACGCTGCCCGGTGTCGGGCTGCTCGGCCTGATGCTCGCGCCCTACCTCGACCGCAACGCCTCGAACAAGCCCGAGGACCGCAAGTTCATGACATCGATGATGACGATGTTCCTCATGTTCTGGGCCGTCCTCACCATCATCGGCTCTTTCTTCCGCGGCCCGGGATTCAACTTCATCTTCCCGTGGCGCGACGGAATCTTCTTCGAGCTGTAGGAAACCCCAGGAACGGAACGATCAAGGAAACGACACGAACATGAGTACCGGAGCAATCATCGCGATCGTCGCTGTTGCAGCGGTCGTGCTCGGCGCCCTCGTCGTCGTGACCACGGCACGGCAGACCGAGGTGCGCGGCGCGGGAGCGTTGTCGCGCGAGACCCGCAAGCGTGACCGCAAGGCCGACATCTCGGCGTCCGCCGCCACCGGCCGCGAGGTCGAGGCCGCGGTGAAGTCGACAGCAGTCGCCGTCGCACCACCCGCGGAGGTGGCGCCGTTCGTCGCCCCTGATCCGGAGGCAATCGGTGTCTCGCGCCGCATGTTCTTCAACCGCACCGCGGTCGCGATGATGAGCGCGAGCCTCGGTGCGTTCGGCGCGTCGGTAGTGGCCTTCCTGTGGAAGGGGGCCGAGGGCGGCTTCGGCTCGAAAATCAACGCAGGGCGCGTCAGCGACGTGATCTCGAACATCCGCTCGAACGGCGGGTTCCTGTACCTCGCCGAGGCACGTGCGTGGGTCACCGAGTACCCCGAGAGCTCCATCGCCAAGGCGAAGGCCGTGTACGCCAGCCAGGCGCCGGTTCTCGGCGGCATGGAGGCGGGAGTCATCGCGCTCTACCAGAAGTGCCCGCACCTCGGCTGCCGCGTGCCCGAGTGCAAGAGCTCGCAGTGGTTCGAGTGCCAGTGCCACGGCTCCCAGTACAACCGTGTGGGCGAGAAGAAGGCCGGTCCCGCTCCCCGTGGCATGGACCGATTCGGTGTGTCCGTGAACAACGGTGTGCTCACGATCGACACCGGTTCGGTGTTCGCCGGGCCGCCCGTCGGTGTGAACACCACCGGTCAGGAGGCCGAGGGCCCGCACTGCATCGGTGCAACCGGGGGAGGTCACTGACCCATGGTCGCCTCCACGAGTGAATCCATCGCCTGGATCATCCTGCTCACGTCGCTCGTGGGCTGGGCGGTGTACGCCGCCGTCAATGCGCGCGGTGGACGCAAGGATGCAGGTTCGGAGCAGTTCCTGGCCGCGAACCGCAAGCCGTACTACGACGACGAGGTGCTGGAGGGCCGTCGCCTCGAGCGTGTGCAGCTGCTCGGGCTCGCTTTTCTCGCGGTGGTCACTGTCGCGCTCCCGCTTTACTGGATCATGGAGCCCAGTCGCCAGGAGGGGGCGACCTTCGGCTTCGAGAAGCGCTTCGTCACCTGGGGCGGCAAGTTGTTCAAGCCCACGGCCGAGGGCGGATTCAACTGCGCCGGTTGCCACGGTGGCATGAAGGCAACGGGTGGTGTCGCCCCGTACGCGGTCACCGACCCCAAGACCGGCGAGGTGCAGGCGGTGTCGTGGAAGGCGCCGTCACTGAACACGGTCATGTACCGCTACAGCGCCGACGAGGTGCGCTTCATCCTGAACTACGGCCGTCCGTTCTCCCCGATGTCGGCATGGGGAACCATCGGTGGTGGCCCGCTCACATCGCAGGCGATCGACACCCTCGTGAACTACATCGAGTCCATCCAGGTGCCCCAGGACAACTGCACCGAGACGCGCGGGTCATTCAACCCCACGTGCACGGGTGGCTCGCTCCCGGCGGACAAGAACAAGGAACTCGAGGCGGAGGCCAAGCGCCTCGTCGACAACGGCACGTACGGCAGCATCGGTGAGGCGTACTTCAACCTGGACATCGCCGGCGGCGCGTACGGATGCGCCCGCTGCCACACCAAGGGCTGGTCGTACGGCGATCCCCAGGTCACCGGTGGCGGCGCGTTCGGTCCCAACCTCACCGGCGGTTCGTCGGTGCGTCAGTTCCCGAGTGCCGAGGACATGGTGAACTTCCTGAAGGCGGGCTCCGAACTCGGCAAGCGCTACGGCGAGCAGGGCCAGGGCAGCGGTCGCATGCCCGCCTTCGGACAGGTGTACACCGACGAGCAGATCAGAGAGATCGTCACCTACGTGAGGGGCCTCTGATGCTCTCGACTCTCCTGGCCGTCGGCTGGCAGCCGGAGATCCGCGGATACCTCGTCGTCCTCATCATGGTGGCGACGCTGATCGGCGGCACCTACCTGATTCTCGGCACCAACCTCGGTGCACGTCTCGGCTTCCTCGTGGCGATGTGTGCCCTCTCGGGCTGGATGCTCTCGATGGCGATCGTCTGGGCGATCTACGGGATCGGCCTGCAGGGTCCGTTCCCGTCGTGGAAGCCCGCGGAACCAGTGGCGATCGTGCGTGACGGTGCAAACCTCCACCTTGCCGAGGTGCTGGAGTCTGCGCCGGCCGTGGACGGCAAGTCCGCACCCGAGACGGCGAACCTGCTGAGCGAACAGCTGGTCGCGGAGGGCTGGACGAAGCTGTCCGACTCCGACCCCAGCCGCGGTCAGGCCGTTGCAGCAGCCGACGCAATCATCACGGTGGAGGCCGAGGAGTTCAAGGTGGGCGAGTACACGCCCGTTGCCGTGTACGACCGCGGCGGCCACAGGTGGCCGAAGATCAACGATTCCCTCGATTTCATCGCGTTCAAGCACGACCCGCGCTACTCGATCGTGGAGGTGGCCGCCCTCAAGCCCCAGCGCACCGAACCAGGCCGCGCACCCGCACGTGCCGAGATCGATGAGTCACAGCCGTACCGTTATGTGGTGATGATCCGTGACCTCGGGGCGCGCCGTCGCCCGGCGTTCCTCATCGGGCTCGGTTCGGGCATCATCTTCTTCCTCCTGGCATGGATGCTCCACCGTCGTGAGGCATACGTGCGCAAGAACCTCGCGCTGAAGGCGTAGTCCGTCCGTGGGCCAGTACCTCCCCATCGTCGCCCTGGCGGTACTGGCGGTGCTCTTCGGGGCACTCAGTTTCCTGGCATCCGGGCTG
The DNA here is from genome assembly GCA_046091145.1 of Acidimicrobiales bacterium. Lineage (GTDB taxonomy): Bacteria > Actinomycetota > Acidimicrobiia > Acidimicrobiales > Ilumatobacteraceae > UBA2093. Next base: position 6,858 of record JBJTBF010000062.1, read on the forward strand.
CTCGCGCCGTACAGGCCGAACAGTGCGAAGGAGGCACCGTACGAGTGCGGCATCGTGCCGAGCCGCGACAACCCCGAGCGATTCCCGGTGAGTTTCTATGTCATCGCGATGCTGTTCATCATGTTCGACATCGAGATCATCTTCATCTACCCCTACGCAGTCGCCAACGCCGACCTGGGTACGTTCGGTCTGATCGAGATGGCGGCATTCAGTGCGGTCTTCTTCGTTGCGTTCGTGTACGTGGTGGCCAGGGGTGCCCTCGAGTGGGGCCCGGTCCGCCGTGGGATCCAGGACGACCGTCCTGTCGCCGACGACGACCTCGTGCAGTCCACGCGTGCTGCCGGCGGCGTGAAGGTCGTCGGTCTCGAGGGTCGCGGGGAGGCCGCCTGATGGGTGTCGTGCAGAACGTGCGTGACGAGGGTCTCGCCGGCCTTGACCACAACTTCGTCACCGGCAAGCTGGAGGACCTCATCAAGTGGGCGCGCTCCCGCAGCAGTTGGGGCGCCTCGTTCGGGCTGGCCTGCTGCGCCATCGAGATGATGGGGACGGGCGCCGCGCACTACGACCTCGCGCGTTTCGGCATGGAGGTTTTCCGTGCGTCCCCCCGACAGGCAGACATCATGATCGTGGCCGGCCGCGTGAGCCAGAAGATGGCACCGGTGCTGCGCCAGGTGTACGACCAGATGATGGAGCCCAAGTGGGTCATCAGTATGGGCGTGTGTGCCTCGAGCGGCGGCATGTTCAACAACTACGCAATCGTGCAGGGTGTCGACCAGATCGTGCCCGTCGACGTGTACGCACCCGGTTGCCCCCCGACACCCGAGACGCTCATCCATGCCATCGAGACGCTCCACCAGTTGATCGAGGACGGCGAGATCATGCGTCGTCGTCGCGAGAACTCGGGCGGTGCCAACGTGGAGATCCTCGAGATACCCGTCGGTTCGACCACGTCGGTCACGATCGGGACAAAGTGACCATGACCGACACGGCGACGGAAGGGGCGAACGAGCCCGCTGTGCACGGGTGCCCCGTGGTCATGTCGTGCGGCCAGCGCGTGTTGCTCGTGCCGCGCGAGCGCTGGTTCGAGGTCAACCGTGCACTGGTTGCAGACGGTTTCGACATGCTGGTCGACCTCACGGGCGTCGATTACCTGCTCGTTCCCGGCCGCACCGTGGGTGCGGGCGTCAGCCCCGAGCGGTTCGAGGTCGTGGTGAACCTGCTGTCGATCTCGCGTCGCGAGAGGCTGCGTCTGCGCACGCAGGTGCCGGAGTCGGACCCCTCACTCGCGAGCCTCTTCGATGTGCACCCGGGTGCCGAGGCACACGAGCGCGAGACGTTCGACATGTTCGGCATCGCGTTCGACGGCCACCCCGACCTCACCCGCATCCTGATGCCGGAGGACTGGCACGGCCATCCGTTGCGCAAGGACTACGACCCGGGCCGCATCCCGGTGCAGTTCAAGGGGGCGAACGCATGACGATCGCCGAGCACGACACCAACCTTTCCGGCACCGACCCGACCGACGTCGGCGCCGCTGCTCCCGGCCCGCGCGAGCGCACCGTGTCCGCCGCGACGGGCGAAGGTGGCCAGGAGCTCGCCCCGCGTGCGGGCATGGGTGCGAAGGAACTGCTGCGCGAGGTGGGTGCCGTGCTGCGCATGAGCGAGGCCGAGGCTGCAGCGCTCGCGGACGTCGGGGCCGACCCCGACGAGGACCAGACCATGATCATCAACATGGGTCCGCAGCACCCGTCGACCCACGGCGTCCTGCGGCTCATGCTGGAGCTCCAGGGCGAGACCGTCCTGCGCTGCAAGCCGGTGATCGGGTACCTGCACACCGGCATGGAGAAGACCGGTGAGCAGCTCACCTACATGCAGGGCGGAACCAACGTCACCCGCATGGACTACCTCTCGCCGCTGAACAACGAGCTCGTGTTCTCGATGGCCGTCGAGAAGCTGCTCGGCATCGACGGTGATATCCCGGAGCGTGCGGTGTGGATGCGGATGCTGCTCAGCGAGATGAACCGCATGAGCAGCCACCTCCTGTTCCTCGCCACGAACGGCATGGACATCGGTGCAGTGTCGATGATGCTGTACGGCTGGCGCGAGCGCGAGGAGGTGCTGCGCTTCTTCCAGAAGGTCACCGGCCTGCGGATGAACCACAACTTCATCCGTCCCGGCGGGCTCGCCGCCGACCTCCCGGCAGGGTGGCGCGATGACGTGCTCGACATCCTCGAGATGCTCCCCCCGCGGCTCGAGGAGTACGAGATCCTGATGAACGGCCAGCCGATCTGGCGCGAACGTCTGCAGGGTGTCGGCACGATCACCGCACGCGAGGCGATCGCGCTCGGTGCAACAGGCCCGATCCTGCGGTCCACCGGTGTCGCATGGGACCTCCGTCGCCACATGCCGTACCTTCGCTACTCGGACGTCGAGTTCGACGTGGTGGTCGGGGAGCACGGCGATGCCTACGACCGCTACGCCATCCGGCTGAACGAGATCCGCGAGTCCATGCACATCGTGCGCCAGATTCTGGAGCGGATGCCGTCCGGTGACTACCGCGTGCAGAACAAGAAAGTCACGCCGCCGCCGCGGGCCCGCATCGATGAGTCGATGGAGGCCCTCATCCACCATTTCAAGCTCTTCACCGAGGGCTTCAAGGTCCCCGAGGGAGAGGTGTACGTGGCGATCGAGAGCCCGCGCGGGGAGATCGGCTGCTACATCGTGAGCGACGGCTCGGCGAACCCGTACCGCATCCACGTGCGTGCGCCGTCCTTCGTCAACATCCAGGCGATGCCGCACATGATGCGCGGCGGACTCGTGGCCGACGCAGTCGCGGTGATCTCGTCGGTGGATCCCGTGCTGGGGGAGGTCGACCGCTGATGGCACGTCTGACGGATGAGAACGTGCGTCTCGCACGCGGGATCATCGCGCGCTACCCGAGGCCGCGCTCAGCCATGATCCCGTTGCTGCACCTCGCGCAGGAACAGGACGGCTGGGTCACCGAGGAAGCAATGGCCCACATCGGTGAGCTCGTCGGCGCGACACCCGCCGAGGTGTACGGAACGGCCTCGTTCTACGAGATGTTCAAGTTCCATCCCGTCGGGAAGTACGTGATCAACATCTGCGGGACCATGTCGTGCGCACTGATGGGTGCGGACGAGCTCATGCACCACGCGGAGAACAAGCTCGGTGTGCGCATCGGCGGCACCACCGACGACGGCATGTTCACGCTCGAGCGCGCGGAGTGCCAGGCGGCCTGCACCGAGGCGCCGTGCCTGCAGACGAACTACCGCTACAGCTTCCGGGTCACCCCGGAGTCGTTCGACCGTCTCGTCGATGACCTGCGTGCCGGGAAGCTCGCCGACGAGGTGCCTCCACACGGAACCGTGGCGCGGGTGCGTCAGCACATTCCGGAGGAGAAACTCGCCGGTGTGCGTCCGCCCGACGAGGTCGGCGAGGCGCCCGGATGGTTCGACGGGAAGGCGGCGCTGTGAGCGCCGGCGGCACCAACGCATTCGCACCGGGCTTCTACGAGGGCAACCGTCCGCGCATAGTCACGTCCCGTTTCGGTCACGAGGACAGCCACACCCTCGAGCGGTACCTCGCCACCGGCGGGTACGAGGGTCTCCGCCGCGCACTCTCGCGTCCCTCCACCGAGGTGCATGACGAGGTGAAGGCGGCGACGATCCTCGGCCGTGGCGGTGCGGGCTTCCCCGCCGGCAACAAGTGGGGTCTCACGCCCGCAGAAGTGTGGCCCCGTTATCTCGTGGTGAACGGTGACGAATCGGAGCCCGGCACCTACAAGGACCGACTGCTCATGGAGCGTGACCCCCACCAGCTGATCGAGGGGTGCCTGATTGCGTGCTATGCGGCGGGCCTGTCGCAGTGTTTCCTCTACATCCGCGGCGAGATGGCACTTGCCCAGGAGCGTGTGGCGAAGGCACTGAACGACGCGTACGCGGCGGGTTACGTGGGCCGCAACATCCTCGGCTCGCGTTTCTCCGTCGACATCGTGCTGCACTGGGGCGCCGGCGCATACGTGGTGGGCGAGGAGACCGCACTCATCGAGTCACTCGAGGGCAACCGCGGGATGCCGCGGCTGAAGCCGCCGTACTTCCCGGCCGTAGTCGGTCTCTACGGCAAGCCCACGATCGTGAACAACGTGGAGACCCTCTCCAACCTGCCGTGGTTGATGGTGAACGGAGCCGCCGCCTACACGGCCGTCGGCACCGCGACCTCACCGGGAACGCGCATGGTGGCGGTGTCCGGGCACGTGAAGCGGCCGGGCGTGTACGAGATCGTGAACGGTTCCACCACCTTCCGCGACATCATCTTCGGCGACGAGTTCTGCGGCGGCATGCGTGACGGCCGCACACTGAAGACATTCGTGCCGGGCGGCGGATCGGCACCCTGGTTCCTGCCCGACCAGCTCGACCTCCCGTTCGAGGCAAGCCAGGTCGGCCCCGCGGGTTCGATGCTCGGCTCCGGCGCGGTGATGGTGATGGACGACACGACCGACATCCCGCGCGCTGCACTGACCCTCACCCGTTTCTATGCACACGAGTCGTGCGGCAAGTGCACACCGTGCCGTGAGGGCGGCACGTGGCTCGAGCGCATCCTCAGCCGCGTCGTCGACGGCAAGGGGACCGATGCAGACCTGGAGCAGTTGCTCGAGGTGGGCGGGTCCATCTGCCCGGGTTCGTTCCCGCACGCCTCGAGTGAGAGCCTCGGTCTCGCCGCCGTGCCGTTCCCGTACCGCATGAACACGATCTGCTTCGTCGGGCCGTCGGCCTACGTGCCGGTGCACTCCGCGCTCACTCTCTTCCGCAGCGAGTTCGAGGCCCGGGTCACCAAGCGCGTGCGGATCCCAGTCATTGCAGCGGGGGCGGGTGAATGAGCACCACCGAGGAGAACACCGGGGCACCCGAGGTGCCGGTCGACCCGAACGCGGTCTCCATCACGGTGAACGGACGCCCCGTCACCGCGCGCAAGGGCGAGATGATCATCGCTGCGACCGACCGCGAGGGCGAGTACGTGCCGCGGTTCTGCTACCACCCGCGCATGAGCCCGGTGGGCATGTGCCGCCAGTGCATGGTGGAGGTCGAGGGTCCACGCGGGCCGATGATGGTCGTGTCATGCATGACCCCGGTGGCCGAGGGTCAGGTCGTGCGCACCGACACCGAGCAGGTGAAGCGCGCCCAGGAGGGGATGATCGAGCTGCTGCTCGCGAACCACCCGCTCGACTGCCCCGTGTGCGACAAGGGCGGCGAGTGCCCGCTTCAGGACCAGGCGTTCAGCCACGGCCCCGGCGAGAGCAGGTTCGTGGAGGAGAAGCGCCACTACGAGAAGCCCATCCCGATCAGTGACCTCGTGTTCCTCGACAGGGAGCGGTGCATCCTGTGCGACCGTTGCACGAGGTTCGCCCGCGAGGTTGCCGGTGACCCGTTGATCTCGTTCACACAGCGCGGCAACAACACCCAGGTCATGACCTTCCCCGACGAGCCCTTTTCGTCGTACTTCTCGGGCAACACCGTGCAGATCTGCCCGGTCGGCGCGCTCACCGCGCAGCCGTACCGCTTCAAGGCGAGGCCTTGGGACCTCGAGCAGCGCGAGAGCACCTGCACCACCTGTTCCGTCGGTTGCCGCATCGTCGTGCAGTCGAGCCGTGACGAACTGGTGCGCTACCAGGGTGTCGACATCGACCCGGTGAACTGGGGCTGGCTGTGCGACCGGGGCCGCTTCGACTTCCAGTCGGTGAACTCGCCCGACAGGCTGGCCCGTCCGCTGGTGCGCCGCGACGGCGTGCTGGTGGAGACGTCGTGGTCGGAGGCGCTCGAGACGGTCGCCCGTGCGATGCGCGAGTCCGGCAGTGCGACGGCAGTGCTGGGCGGCGCCCGCGGCACCAACGAGGACGCGTACATGTGGGGTCGCCTCGCCACGGCGCTCGGCAGCTCCATGACCGATGCACAGCTCGATGACGGTCTTCCCGCGTCGGTGTACGCGCACGCGCAGGCCACGATCGACTCCGCCTGCGCGTCGACCACGGTTGTCCTTCTTGCTCCCGACCTGAAGGAGGAGCTGCCCGTGCTCCACATCCGTCTGCGTGACGCGGCCACGCGACTCGGTGCACGGATCATCGAGGTGTCGAGCCATGAGTCCGGTCTCACCGCGCACGCATGGCGCAGCGTGCGCTGCGAGCCGGGCACCCAGGTCGACGCGGTCCGCACACTGCTGGAGGACGCATCCGTCCGTGCCCAGCTCGGTGCGGGCACGGTGACGGTCGTGGCGGGGCGGGCGAACCTCGCAGAGTCCGCGGCACACACGATGGCCGCAGTCGATGCAGTGATCGCCGCGGTTCCCTCTGCCGCGGTGCTGCCGGTGCTGCGTCGCGGGAACGTGCGCGGTGCGCTCTCCGTCGGTCTCGCACCGCGCGGGGGCAACGATGCCGCCGCCATCCTGGGTGCGGCCGCGAACGGGAAGGTCGGCTGCCTCGTGCTGCTCGGTTCCGACCCGATGTCCGACGTGCCCGATGCCGGTCTCGCGCGGCGTGCACTCTCGGGGGCGCGCACCGTCGTGGCCGTCGACACGTTCCTCACCGCGAGCGCACGGAATGCCGACGTCGTGCTGCCCGCGGCGGCATTCGCCGAGAAGGAGGGCACCACGACCAACCTCGAGGGTCGCGTGTCGAACGTGGTGCAGAAGATCACGCCCCGCGGAACCGCCCGTGCCGACTGGATGATTGCCGCCGAGTTGCTGAGGTTGCTCGGCCATGACAGCGGTGTCACCACCCTCGCCGCCGTGCAGCAGCAGATGAACACCTCGCTCGGTGAGTTCGGGGCCGCGGTCGTCTCGCCGGAGAACCGCCGCAGCGGCGTTCTTGCGCCGGTCACAGTTGCCGCCGGCACCGGAGCGGCAGCCGCGGCTGTTGCCCCCCGCAGTTCGTACGACTTCAGGCTCGTGCTGGCGCGCAAGCTGTATGACGCGGCGATGGGAACGGCGACCAGCCCGTCACTCGCCGGTCTCGCTCCCGGCGCATCGGTCACGGTGAACCCGCTCGATGCCGAGCGGATCGGCACGGCCGACGGCCGCACGGTCACGGTGACCTCTGGCAACGGCTCGGTGGCACTCACCGTCGTCACCTCGCAGGCAGTGCCGCGTGGCATCGCACTCGTGCCGTTCAACCAACCGGGCCCCGGCGTGCGGCAGTTGGTCTCGGCGGACTCACCGGTCACCGACGTGAGGATCGAGGCGAAGTGAGCGCGCGTCTAGTCGCTGTCGACCCTCTCCTCGAGGGGGGTCTCCTCTGGACGCCGCTCCTGATCGTGCTCGTCAAGGTCCTCGTGGTGTTCCTCGTCGGGCTGGTGGCCACGATGCTGATGGTGTGGTTCGAGCGCAAGGTGATCGCGGGCATGCAGAACCGCGTCGGCCCGAACAAGGCAGGCCCCTTCGGTCTGCTCCAGACGCTGGCCGACGGCACGAAGCTGTTCATGAAGGAGGACCTCATCCCCGACAAGGCGGACAGGTTCGTGTTCAAGCTCGCGCCGTACCTTGCGTTCGTGCCGGCATTCCTGGCCTTCGCCATCATCCCGCTCGGCGGTGACTGGCGCGACGGGAAGGCCGGCATGGTCACGCTCTTCGGCCAGCAGACGCGGCTGCAGCTCGCCGACCCGCCGGTGGGGGTGCTGTTCGCGCTCGCGATCTCCTCCATCGCGGTGTACGGCATCATGCTGGCGGGCTGGGCGTCCGGCTCGAAGTACCCGTTGCTCGGGTCGGTGCGCGCGTCGGCGCAGATGGTCTCCTACGAGGCAGCGCTCGGGCTCTCGCTCGGTGCGGTGCTGCTCGTTGCCGGGACGCTGTCCACCAGCGGCATCGTGGACCTGCAGGGCACGCTCGGTGACTGGAACGTGGTCACCACCGGCTTCGTCCCGTTCTTCATCTTCCTCGTGGCAGCCACCGCCGAACTGAACCGCCCGCCGTTCGATCTCGTCGAGGCCGAGCAGGAGCTGGTCGGTGGTTTCAACACCGAGTACGCCTCGATCAGGTTCGCCCTCTTCTTCCTTGCGGAGTTCATGAACACGATCACCATGTCGGCGCTCATCGTGACGCTCTTCTTCGGCGGCCCGCAGCCGGTGTCCATCGGGAACACGGTTCTCGACATCCCGCTGGTGCCGAATGCCCTCGAGGGGACGGTGTGGCTGCTCCTCAAGGTGCTCGTTTTCCTCTACGTCTACGTGTGGTTCCGCGCCACGCTGCCGCGCTTCCGCTACGACCAGCTGATGGACCTCGGATGGAAACTGCTCATCCCCGCCTCCCTCGGGTGGTTCATGCTGCTGGCCGCCCACCGTGCCGGCAGCAGGGCCGGGTGGGACCGTTGGGTGGTCACACTCGTGACCGCACTCGTGCTCGTCGGTTCGTACGCGCTGCTGCAGGCGGCGTTCAAGGTGAGCCGTGACAACCGCGAGCGTGACGGGGCAGGTTTCTGATGGGTTACTTCGGCGGGTTCATGGTCACGCTGCGCCAGCACGGCTACGGCAGGAAGGTCACCACCGAGTACTCGGGTGGCCGCGTGTGGCGACGCAAGAAGGACGACTCGCGCGACCGGAAGATCGACAAGCCCGAGCGTCTCCACGGCCGTCACGTGCTGAACCGCTACGAGGACGGGATGGAGAAGTGCATCGGCTGCGAGCTGTGCGCGGGTGTGTGCCCGGCGCGCTGCATCTACGTGCGCGGCCGTGACAATGACCCCGACAACCCGACGTCGCCGGGTGAGCGCTTCGGCTTCGTCTACGAGATCAACTACCTGCGCTGCATCCACTGCGACCTCTGCGTGGAGGCATGCCCCACGGAGGCGATCACGGAGTCGAAACTCTTCGAGTTCTCCTTCACGAACCGGCAGGACGCGATCTACACGAAGAGCGAACTGCTCGTAGGGGACGACGGCAGGCCCCGTCAGCTGCCGTGGGAGGACTGGCGCGAGGGCGAGGACACCCATACCTCGGGCTGGATGCGCGCCACCGCACCCTCGGGGGATGCCGGTTTCGAGGGCGTCGTGTCATGGAGCGGCGAGCTCGGTTACGGCGTGCGCGCTGCGGAACCGGGACAGACCGAACGGGACGCCGAGGACAACTGATGGAGCTGTTCGTGTTCGTGTGTGCCGCCGCGATGGCGCTGGTGGGGGCACTCGGTGTCGTCCTCCGCGGCAACCCGGTCCATGCGGCGCTCGGCCTGGTGCTCACGCTGTTCGGTGTCGCCGTGCTGTTCGTGCAGCAGGGGGCTCACTTCCTGGCCGCCGTTCAGGTGATCGTCTACGCCGGCGCGATCGTGGTGCTCTTCCTCTTCGTCATCATGCTCCTCGGCGTGGACCGCGCGGAGAACCTGAGTGTCGAGCCCCTCGCCTCGCAGCGGCTGCTGGCCGGGGTCATGGGCACCGCGATGTTGGGTCTCCTCACCGCGGCAGTCGTCACCTCCGACTCCGCCGTCATCCGCTCCGGCGCCGGTCTCGATCCGGCAACCGTCGGCACGCCCGATGCCAACATCAAGCAGGTGGCCTCCTCGATCTTCGGCGGGAACGTGTTTGCGTTCGAGATCACCTCGGTCCTGCTCGTTGTGGCCGTGGTCGGCACGGTGGTCCTGACGCGTCGGCTCCCGACCGGGGACGGTGCCGCATCATGACCGTCGCCGCTGTCGTCCCCACCACGTCGTGGTTCCTGGTGCTCGCGGCCGTGCTGTTCTCGATCGGCACGGTGGGGCTGCTGGTGCGGCGCAACCCGCTCGTGATGTTCATGTGCATCGAGTTGATGCTGAACGCGGTCAACCTCTCGTTCGTGAGCTTCGCCCGGGCTCGCGACGACATAGGCGGTCAGACCGCGGTGTTCTTCGTGATGGTCGTGGCGGCGGCCGAGGTCGTGGTGGGCCTCGGGATCATCGTGTCCATCATGCGGCGCCGCACCGCAGCGAATGCCGACGATCTCTCGGTGCTGAAGGGCTGACCGGACATGGCCGAACTCGTCTGGCTCGTCCCTGCCCTGCCGCTTCTCGGTTTCCTCCTCCTCCTCCTCGGTCGGCAGATGGGCGAGCCCGGTGCAGGGGTGCTGGCCACGCTGATGACCGCCTCGTCATTCGTGGTGTCGGTGGCGGTGTACCTCGATCTGCTCTCGCGCACCGCGGAGGAGAGACACGAGACAGTCATCCTGTTCTCCTGGTTGCCTGTCGGTGGTCTCACCGTCGACATGGGTTTCCTCGCCGACCCGCTGAGCATCACCATGGCCCTTTTCGTCACCGGGATCGGCTCGCTCATCCACCTGTACGCGATCGGCTACATGCACGGCGACCCCAAGTTCAGCAAGTTCTTCCTCTATCTCAACCTGTTCGTCTTCTCGATGCTCATGCTCGTCCTCGGGGAGAACCTGCTCGTCACGTTCCTCGGGTGGGAGGGCGTCGGCGTGTGTTCGTACTTCCTCATCTCCTTCTGGCACACGCGCGACTCTGCGGCGACGGCCGGCAAGAAGGCGTTCGTCACCAACCGGGTGGGTGACTGGGGGATGATGGTCGCGATGTTCATGGCCTTCGCGGCCGTGGGCACCCTGTCGTACGAGGGTCTCAACCACGCGGCCCACGAGGGCGAGCTGGCCGCTGTCACGGCCACGGGCATCGCCCTGATGCTGTTCGTCGGTGCGTGCGGCAAGTCGGCGCAGCTTCCCCTGTACATCTGGCTGCCGGACGCGATGGAGGGCCCCACGCCGGTGTCTGCCCTCATCCATGCGGCCACCATGGTGACCTCGGGTGTGTTCCTCATGACCCGCACGGCTCCGGTGTTGGCCGCCGCGTACCCGTGGGCCCCGGACGTCATCGCCACGGTAGGTGCGCTCACCGCCCTGTTCGCCGCGACCATCGCCGTCGCGCAGACCGACATCAAGAAGGTGCTCGCGTACTCCACGGTGAGCCAGCTCGGGTTCATGTTCCTCGCGGTCGGCTCGGGCGCGTACGTTGCCGCGGTGTTCCACATGGTCACGCACGCGTTCTTCAAGGCACTTCTCTTCCTCGGTTCGGGTTCCGTCATCCACGGGATGCACCACGAGCAGGACATGAGGCGCATGGGTGCGCTGCGGAAGGTGATGCCGGTCACCGCGTTCACGTTCATCATCGGGTGGCTCGCGATCGCCGGTGTCCCGCCGTTCGCGGGCTTCTGGTCGAAGGACGAGATCCTGCTGTATGCGTTCGCCAACAACCGGGCTTTGTACGCGGTCGGCGTGGTCACCGCGCTGCTCACGGCGTACTACATGACGCGCCAGGTGATCATGGTGTTCTTCGGCGAGGCGCGCTGGCACGACCGTTCGGAGGAGCACGGCGCCCACGGGGATGCCCACGAGCCCCACGAGAGCCCCTGGGTGATGACCCTCCCGCTCGCGGTCCTCGCGTTGCTGAGCGTTGTCGGCGGGGCGATCCAGCTCCCGTTCTCGAAGAGCACGCACTTCCTCGAGCACTGGCTCGAGCCTGTCGTGCACGGTGCCGAGGCCAAGATCAGCGGGTCATGGGCATACGACAACAAATGGTTGCTGCTCGGACTGGCCGTGGTGATCGCCGGCGCGGGCATTGCACTCTCTGTCTCCGTGTACGCGAAGGGGAGGTTCGCCCCGGTCGAGCCGCAGCTGCTCGCCGACGGGTGGCGTTATGACAGCGCGGTGTCGTCGTTGGTCGGCGGGCCCGGCCGCGGTCTCTTCCAGGGCATTGCCGACACCGATGCACGCGTTGTCGACGGCGCGGTCAACGGAACGGGTTCGCTCGTGCAGTCTCTAGCGGGCGTCCTGCGCCGCAGCCAGAACGGGTTCGTGCGCTCGTACGCGGCACTCGTCACTGTGGGTGTCGTGGCACTGCTCGCGTGGTTCGTGGTGAGGGGGTTGCTGTGACCGTGGCTTCCGCAGGTGCAGCAACCGCAGCGTCGTTCCCGGTGCTCACTGTGCTCGTGCTGGTGCCCGTTCTCGGTGCGCTACTCGTGTCGCTGCTGAGCGACCGCCGGCCCGAGTACGTCAGGCTCGCGGCTCTCGCGTCGTCCGTGGTCACGGCCGGCGTGTCGCTGTGGATGCTGTCGGCGTTCGACTCCCACGAGGGCGGCTTCCAGTTCGTGTCCCGTCACGCATGGATCGACACATGGGGAATCTCCTGGCACCTCGGGGTTGACGGGATATCGCTCTTTCTGGTGGTGTTGACCGGGATCCTCTTCCCGCTGGTCATCGTGGGTGTCGACCCCCACCACGACGAGAAGCGCTACCTCGCATGGCTGCTCCTGCTCGAGGCCGGCGTGATGGGCAGTTTCCTCAGCCTGGACCTGTTCCTGTTCTTCATCTTCTTCGAGATCGTGCTGGTGCCGATGTACTTCCTCATCGGCGGCTGGGGCTACGACCGTCGCATCTACGCGGCGACCAAGTTCTTCCTGTACACGATGTTCGGCTCCGCGTTCATGCTGGTGGGCATCATCGCCACGGCGGTGCTGGCACGTCGCGACATCGGGTACCTCACCTTCGACCTCGTGCAGATCGCCGAGAAGGCCGGCTTCGCCACCGCAACCGGACGCTGGCTGTTCCTCAGTTTCGCGGTTGCGTTCGCGGTGAAGGTGCCTCTCTTCCCGCTGCACACGTGGCTGCCCGACGCGCACACCCAGGCACCCACCGCAGGCTCGGTCATCCTCGCGGGCGTGTTGCTGAAGCTCGGGACATACGGCTTCCTGCGCTTCGGCCTGTACCTCTTCCCGTCCGCAGCACTGTGGGCCAAGCCGCTCTTCCTCACGCTCGCGACCATCGGGATCATCTGGGGTGCGGTCGCGGCCACGATGCAGACCGACCTCAAGAGACTCGTCGCTTACTCATCCGTTGCACACCTCGGCTTCATCGTGCTCGGCACGTTCGCCGTCACCTCGCAGGCGCTCAGCGGTTCGGTCGTGCAGATGGTGAACCACGGTGTGTCGACCGGTGCCCTGTTCCTCCTGGTGGGCATGATCTACGAGCGCCGGCACACCCGTGCGATCGCCGAGCTGCGCGGCATCCAGGCGGTTGCGCCCGTGTTCGCGGCCGCGTTCATGGTGGTGATGCTCTCGTCCATCGGCGTGCCCGGCCTGAACGGGTTCGTCGGAGAGTTCCTCGTGCTGATCGGCTCGTTCGAGACCGCGCGGTGGTGGACCGTGGTGGCAGCGACCGGTGTCATCCTCGCCGCGCTGTATCTCCTGTGGGCCTACCAGCGGGTGTTCCACGGCGAGCCCGACGAGGCCAACTCCGGTTTCCGTGAGATAACCGCCCGCGAGGGTGCCCTCATCGGCGTGTTCATCGCCATCATCGTCCTCACCGGGCTCTACCCGAAGCCGATGCTGGAGCGGATCGAGCCGAGCGTCGACCGGCTCATCGAGCACGTGGAGAAGCACACCGACTACGTGGCGCCGGCCCACGACAACGGGGGTCACGACTGATGTCCGCGGCGATGTTCGGTTTCACGCAGCCCTCGATCGAGTTCACCGACGTGCTGCCCCTGCTCATCTGGCTCGGCACCGTGTGCACGGTGCTGCTCGTGGGGTCCCTGGCGCCGCGCGTTCTCCGGGGGCGGTATGCACTGCTGACGACGTCTGCCTCCGTGGCCGTCATCGCCCAGCAGACCGTGAAGTGGGACGACCTCGGCCGTGAACTGTCCGGTACCGCGCTTGCCGATGCCGTCGCCGTGGACCGTTTCTCCGTTCTCGCCACCATTGTCATTGCCGTCGCGCTCGCCCTCGTGGCGCCGGTGCTACACGACCACCTCACCCGCCGCGGTGAGGACGGGCCGGAGCTGTATGCCATGTTCCTCACCGCCGCGATGGGTGCCCAGATCATGGTGAGCGCGAACGACCTCATCGTGCTCTTCCTCGGTCTCGAGACCCTCAGCCTGTCGCTCTACGTGCTGGCCGCGAGCAACCGTCGCAACGCGCGGAGCCAGGAGGCCGGTCTCAAGTACTTCGTGCTCGGCGGCTTCTCGTCGGCGTTCTTCCTCTACGGCATCGCCATGATCTACGGCGCGACCGGGTCGACGAACCTGTCCACGGTGGTCAACAGGCTCGGCGGCTCGGTGAGCCTCGCGAACGACGACGCACTTCTTCTCGTCGGCATCGGTCTCCTGCTCGTGGGGCTCGCGTTCAAGGTCTCCGCCGTGCCGTTCCACTCCTGGGCTCCCGATGTGTACCAGGGTGCACCGTCGCCCGTCACCGCCTTCATGGCCTCGGCCGGCAAGGTTGCGGCCTTCGCCGCGGTCCTGCGCGTGCTCACCACCGCGCTCGACACGAGGGTGGACGACTGGCGCCCGGCAGTCTGGGTGCTCGCGGTGCTGACCGTGTCGGTCGGCTCCGTGATGGCCGTGGTGCAGACCGACGTGAAGCGGATGCTCGCGTTCTCGTCCGTGTCGCACGCCGGGTTCGTCCTCGTGGGTGTCGAGGCCGCGTCGCACGGCGGCTCCGGCCTGTCGTCATCGATGACGTACCTGCTCCTGTACACGGTGCTCGTGATCGGTTCGTTCTCCGTGGTCACCGTGGTCGCCGGTGACTCCGATGACGCCACGTCGCTCGCCGATTTCCGTGGTCTCGGCAGGACACGGCCCGTTCTCGCACTCGGGTTCACCGTCCTGCTGCTCGCCCAGGCCGGCGTGCCGGTCACCGGCGGCTTCATCGCGAAGTTCGGCGTGATCAACAGTGCCGTGGAGGCGGAGAGCTACGTGCTCGCGGTCGCCGCGATGGTCGCAGCGGTCGTCGCTGCGTACCTGTACCTGCGGATCATGGTGAGCATGTGGCTCGATGACGCGGGTGCCGGTGCCGGCCCGGTGGTTCCGCGTGTGACGGGTCTCGTGATCGCCGCCGCGGTCGTGTTCACCCTGTTCGTCGGCGTGTACCCCGGCTGGCTGCTCGATGCCACCGAACTCGTCGACGTGTTCCGCGCCTCCGCTGCCGGCACCCAGGGCTAGACATGCCGGGGCACGGCCTCGTGCTGCTCGCCACCATGAGCGAGCGCGAGTCGATCACGACGGTCCTCGACGAGGTCAAAGAGGGAATCGGGGGTGCGTCACCCGACGGGTGGACGTTCACCGTCCTGGTCGTCGACGACGGCGGTGACGCCGGGTTCGCCGCCCTGTGCACCGACGCGGCACTCGAACGTGGCCTCGACCTGCGTTTCGTCGACGGGCCGCGCCGCGGTCTCGGCGGCGCCATCCTTCACGGGTTCGGGGCCGCACTCGCCGACCCCGCCGTGCAGTTGGTTGTGAACCTCGACGGCGACGGCCAGCACGACGCGCGGCAGATCCCCGGGCTCCTGCGCGCACACACTGCATCGGGTGCAGACCTCACGATCGGCTCGAGGTGGACCGAGGGCGGTGAGTGTCATGGCCTGTCACCTGTGCGCACCGTGCTCTCGCGCGCTGGCGCGAAGGTGCTGCACGGAGCCGGCGTACCGCGGCACGTGAAGGACCCCACCACCAGTTTCCGGGTGTACTCGCGCCGCGCGATGGAGGCGGTGCACCGCGACCTTGCGGGCTTCGACGGCTTCTCGTTCTTCGGTGCGGCGGTCGCTGTTGCGGCGGCACGGGGAATGACCGTCTCGGAATCACCGATCGTCTTCAGGCCGCGGCTCGGTGGTGACTCGAACCTCGATGCACGCAAGGTGCTCGCCGCCCTGGTGGACCTCCCGCGGATCGCGTCGGCTGCATCCCAGGCGCGCAGGCGCGACCGCGGATTCCTCGCTGCCAGCCACGGCACGGCCGGGCCGGATTCCTACAACGCCACGCGGGAACTCGAGGTCCTGTCGAACACGCCGGTGTCCACGTCGATCATCGTGGACGAGATCGCACCGCACCTCGGCCGTCGTGTCCTCGAGGTGGGTGCCGGGCTCGGTGCGGTCACGCGCGAGCTGACGGGACGCGGTCACACGGTGACGGCCCTCGAGCCCGACCCCTCACTTTTCGCCCGGCTCGGCACCGGCACGACCGGGGCAACGCTCGTGAACGGAACGCTCGACGACGTCCCGGAGGGTGAACTGTTCGAGACGGTGCTGTACGTGAACGTCCTCGAGCACATCCGCGACGACTCGCACGAACTCCGGCGGGCCGTCGCCCGCCTCGCACCGGGCGGCAACATCGTCGTGTTCGTGCCTGCCCTGCCCGCTCTGTACGGGACGATGGACGAGGTGTCGGGCCACCACCGCCGTTACAGGCGCGCCGAGCTGGGGGCGGTGTTCGCATCGGCCGGTCTCGAGGTGCGCGTGCTGCGCGCCTTCGACACGGTGGGTGTGCTGCCGTACTGGTTCATGTACCGGGTGCTGCGCCGGCGCACGCTCGGTGGTGCGTCGGTGGGCCTGTACGACCGGGTGATCGTGCCGTTGTCACGTGCGGTGGGCAGGGTGACACGGGGCAGGGGCCCCGGCAAGAACCTCGTCGCCGTCGGTTCGCCGCGCCACTGAGGCCGACGGTACTGTTCGGCGCATGGCAGTCGACACAGATTTCGGGGACAACGTCCTCACCGTCACCATCAACCGTCCGGAGGCGGGCAACGCACTGAACTCGGAGGTCGGCGATGGTCTGGTCGCCGCGTTCGAGCGTGCCGCGCAGGACGACGTGCGTGCGGTGATCCTCACCGGTGCCGGCGAGAAGATCTTCTGTGCGGGGATGGACCTCAAGGCCTTCGCCTCCGGTGACGGCATCGCGAAGGTCGGCGCCGGAATGAGTGCGCTGCGCACCTGCAGGAAGCCGCTCATCGCCGCCGTGAACGGGCATGCACTCGCGGGTGGTTTCGAACTGGTGCTGAACTGTGACCTTGTGGTGTCGGTCGACGGCGTGCGGTTCGGCATTCCCGAGGTGAAGCGAGGTCTGTACGCGGCCGGTGGCGGTATGCGCCTGCCGCGACGGGTCCCGCTGGCGGTCGCCCTCGAGATGGGTCTCACCGGTGATCCCATCACGCCGCAGCGCGCACTCGAGCTGGGCCTCATCAACCAGGTGGTCGACCGCAGCGAGCTGATGAACGCCGCGCATGCGCTGGCGGGGCGCATCACCTGCAACGGGCCGATTGCCGTGCAGTGGACCAAGGAACTGATGTGGGACGAACTCGGTGAGCCTGCTGCCGACAAGCAGCGCGAGGCAACCGCCAAGGTGTTCTCGAGCGAGGACGCGAAGGAAGGCGCCACGGCGTTCGCCGAGAAGCGCGCCCCCGTCTGGAAGAACCGCTGACGCCCTAGCGGCGCGCCGCAGCAACGAGGGCGTCGAACAGTCCCTGGTTCGGCGCGTCCTCGGCGGCGGTGTCCTCGGGGTGCCACTGCACACCCACCACCCAACGGGCCGAGTCATGCTCGACCGCCTCGATGGTGCCGTCGTGGGCAGTGGCGACAACTGTCAGTTCGCCAGCCAACGTGTCGATCGCCTGGTGGTGGAACGAGTGCACCAGGGGCTCGTTCGTGCCCATTGCCGACGCCACTCGTGAGCCCGGCACGACGCTGACGGGGTGCATGGTGTCGCGGTGGTCCGCAGTGGTGGGGAGGTGCTGCACGAGTGTGCCACCGAGCGCAACATTGAGAACCTGGTGACCGCGGCACACCGCCAGCACGGGAAGGTCGGCCTGCACCGCACGTCGCACTGCCTCGATCTCGAAGGAGTCCTGGGAGGAGTCGACACCGTACAGCCGTGCGGTCTCGGTGCGTCCGTATGCCCGCGGGTCGACGTCCCCGCCGCCGAGCAGAACGAGCGCATCGCACCGCGCGATTGCGTCCATGGTTGCGTCGACTCCCGACCCGGGCGGGATCACCACCGGCACCGCTCCCGCACGCTGCACGGCATCGACGTACAGGCGACCGGCAATCACCACGGGCGTGCGTGCGTTCTCCGATGCCGCGGCGCGCTTGCCGAGAATCGCCACGAGCGGTGTGCTCACCGTACGGCAACTTTCTCGATTTCGTACCCGGCGGCCGCCGCGGCGGCCACAACGGCGTCGGCATGTGCAGTGTCGCGCACCTCGAGCACGGCCTGCACCCCCGTCTCGCGCACGTGGAGGTCGACACCCTCGCGCACGTGCTCCACCTCGATCAGGTTGGCACCGTTCGTGGCGAACAGCGACAGCAGCCCGGCGAGCCCGCCGGGACGGTCGGAGATCCGCGCGAACACGATCAGTCGCCGTCCTGCCTTCGTCTCGTGACGACGGATGAGTCCGGGCACGACACCGAGGTCCACGTTCCCGCCCGACAGCACCACACATGTCGCACCCTTCGCGCTCGGTCTCACCGCGCCGCTCAGCAGCGCCGACACCCCCACCGCGCCGCCGCCCTCCACGTAGAGCTTGCTGCGGTCGAGCAGCAGCATCATCGCGTCGGCGACGGTGTCCTCCTCGACCACGACGACCTCATCGACGTATCTCTCGACGAGCGGTCGTGTGATGTCGCCGGGCCACTTCACGGCAATGCCGTCGGCGAGCGTGACGATCGGGCCGTCCGCGGCGGGCATGCCGGCGTACGGCGCGCACGCACGCACCTGCACACCCACGACGCGCACACCGGGCAGGAGGGTCTTCAGCACCCATGCAGCACCGCCCGTGAGGCCCCCACCACCGAGCGGGATGACGACCTGCTCGAGGTCGGCAATGTCCTCGGTGAGTTCGAGGCCGAGTGTGGCCTGACCAGAGACGACTGCAGGGTCGTCGAACGGGTGACAGAAATTCATGCCCGTGGACTCCGCATGGCTGCGCGCGAGCGCGACCGCATCGGTGAGGGTGTCGCCACCCTCCGACATCTCCGCTCCGTACGAACGAACCGCCTCCATCTTCGACAGGGACGCGCCCGCGGGCACGAAGATGCGGCAGGGAACGCCGCGGTGACGCGCGGCGAACGCGAGCGACTGTGCATGGTTGCCGGCGCTGCCCGCCACGACCCCTGTCGAGGCGGCGTCCCCGAGGTCGGCGATCTTGCTCATCGCACCGCGGATCTTGAACGAGCCGGTGCGCTGCAGGTTCTCGGCCTTCAGAACCACCTGGCCCCCGCACATCTCCGAGAGCGCGGCCGACTCGGTGACCGGGGTGCGCTTCACGACCCCGAGTCCGGCCTGCCGTGCGGCCTGCACCGACCCGAGCGAAATCGGGTCGTCCGTGTGTGATGTTCGACCCATCGGACATACCGTAATGGTCGTGCGGGCGGCGCTGATCGGAAATCGCAACGACATGGATCCCGGTCTCGTCGGTCATGCGCTGCGCCACCGCGGCATGACATTCGTGGAACTGCACCGCGAGGACACCGGGGTGTGGCCCCGGCCCGACGAGGTCGATTTCGTCCTGAGTCTCGGGAGTTCCTGGAGTGCGTACTGGCCGGAGGTCGCCGGCCCCGTGGGGGCCGAGCAGCGGTTCCTGGCCACCTCTCATCAGGCTGGGGTGCCGATTCTGGGGCTGTGCTTCGGGGCCCAGCAGTTGTCTCTCGCCCTCGGGGGGACAGTGGAGCGTTCACAAACGCACGAAATCGGCTGGCACGGGGTCCGGGCCCTCTCGGAGACCGGTGCCGAGGCTGCGGGAGTCCTCGCAGGCTCCTGGTTCCAGTGGCATTACGACCGCTTCAGCGTGCCGACGGGGGCCACGGCCCTCGCCGACAGCCCGGTGTCCCCGCAGGCATTCGTTGCCGGGAGGTCACTCGGGCTGCAGTTCCATCCCGAGGTCACCGAGACGATCGTTCGGCGGTGGGCAAGTGACGGGGGCGACATCGAACTCGAGGATGCCGGGGTCGACCGCGGGCAACTGCTGGAGGAGACCCGTCGCACGATGGACTCGGTGGAGCCCCGCACCGAGGCCCTCGTGGAGTGGTTCCTGCGCGAGGTGGCACAAACGCACACCTGACCGCATGTCGCGCACAACCCTTGTGTCCACTGGGGCAAGTTGGGGTGCACAGAACGGCCCGTAGTAGTTTCGAATGCTGATGTCCCCCTTCCTGCGGTCCTATCTCACCGTGGTCTGGTTCGGTCTCGCCTCCTTCCTCGTGGCCGGCCTGCTCCTCGGCGTGTCGGCCCTGCTTCGTCCCAGCAAGCCCTCGCCGGAGAAGTTGATGCCGTACGAGAGCGGCGTCGACCCGGTCGGGGACGGCTGGGCCCAGAGCCAGGTGCGGTACTACGTGTACGCGCTGCTCTTCGTGATCTTCGACGTGGAGGCCGTGTTCATCTTCCCGTGGGCCACCCAACTGGAGCGCTACGCCGGTTTCGGCCTTGTGGAGATGGGTGTCTTCGTGGCGATTCTCCTGCTGGGTCTCGTCTATGCATGGCGCAAGCGCGTCCTGCGGTGGGTGTAGGAGGTTCGCCATGGGACTCGTCGACCGCGGACGGCTGCCCAAGCCCCTGACGTCCCTGTTCAACCTGGGCCGCTCGTACTCCATGTGGGTGTACCAGTGGGGCCTCGCTTGCTGCGCCATCGAGATGGGCGCTGCCTTCGGCTCCCCCCGCTACGACGTCATGCGTCTCGGTGTCATCCCGCTGCCGGCAAGTCCGCGGCAGGCCGACCTCGTGGTGATCTCCGGGACCGTCACCGACAAGATGGCACCGGCAATCAAGCGTCTGTACGAGCAGATGCCCGAGCCGAAGTACGTGATCTCGATGGGCAGCTGTGCGAACTGCGGCGGGCCGTACTGGGACAGCTACTCGGTCACGAAGGGCATCGACCAGATCATCCCCGTCGATGTGTACGTGCCCGGGTGTCCCCCGCGGCCCGAGGCGCTCCTCGAGGGCGTCGTGCTGCTTCAGCAGCGCATCAAGAACGAGGACATGGGCGCGCGCTGGCGCGGCGAGGGGACCGTGCCGATGGGCGCCGTCGACGGCGAATCCGCCGAACGGGGAGGTGTTCCCGTTGTCGCAGGCTGACACCGCCACCGACGCCCGCGACGACGTGCGCGAGAGTGAACTCGCGAGGGTTCTCGCCGCTCTCGGCCCCGCGGCAGCGGGGTCCCACCTGCGGCCCGGCGACGACATGTGGGTGCGCATCGACACTGCGTCATGGCGCGACTCCGTCGAGAAGGTGCGCGCGCTCGGCTTCACCTATTTCGGGTTCCTCTCGGCCATCGACTGGATGCCGTCGCCGTTCGGCCGCGGCGAGGACGACCCCACCGAACCCGCACCCGAGCGCGACACCACCGTCCGCCAGGGGTACGCGGGTGGTTCGTCACGGTTCCAGCTGCTCGTGCGTCTCGTCACCCCGCACACGTCGCTCGGCATCAACCTGAAGTGCGACGTGCCGGAGGACTCCATGACCGTCGAATCGATCGTGCCCGTGTTCGCCGGTGCGAACTGGCACGAGCGCGAGACATGGGAGATGTTCGGCATCCACTTCGCCGGCCACCCCGACCTGCGCCACATGTACCTGCCGGCCGACTTCGAGGGACACCCGCTGCGCAAGGACTTCCCGCTGCTCGCCCGCATCGTGAAGCCGTGGCCCGGCATCGTCGACGTGGAACCCCTCCCGGGCGACGACTCCGAGGGGGAGGGTGAAGCGTCATGACCGTTCTCGGCGACCGCCAGCAACTGTCGTACATCGCGGCACAGGCCGCAGATGCGCGTCTCAACGTGGAACTCGAGACCGAGGGCATGACGCTGAACATCGGTCCGCAGCACCCGGCCACGCACGGCACACTGCGCATCATCGCGCGGCTCGACGGCGAACAGGTCGTGTGGGCGGAGCCGTCCGCCGGGTACATGCACCGCGGCTACGAGAAGCTCACCGAGGTGCGCACGTTCCCGCAGGTGACGGCGCTGATCAACCGCATCGACTGGCTCGGTAGCTTCGCGAACGAGGTCCCGTTCATTCTCGCCGCGGAGAAGCTGATGGGCATCGAGGCCACGCCGCGGGCCCAGCACATCCGCACCATCCTGTTCGAACTGTCGCGCATCGCCAACGTCTCGCTGTTCCTCGGTGACCTCGGTGTGCAGCTGGGTGCGGTCACACCGGTGTTCTTCGCGTTCCGTGACCGCGAATACGTGCTGAACCTCATCGAGTCCGCGACGGGTGGCCGGTTCCACCCGAACTTCGACCGCATCGGCGGCCTCAAGGAGGACCTGCCGGCCGGGTTCATCGACGAGACACGCAACGTCATGAAGAAGCTGCGCCGTTTCTGTGACGAGATCGAGGATCTCCTCTTCGGCAACGAGATCTTCCAGTCGCGCACGCGCGGCATCGGCGTCATCCCGAAGGACGTCGCACTGCAGTACGGCCTCTCGGGGGCGAACCTGCGTGCCAGCGGCGTCGACTGGGACCTCCGCCGCGACCAGAGCCTGCCGATGGCATGGGACAAGGCCGACTGGAAGGTCATCACGCACCCCGACGGCGACTCGTTCGCCCGGTGCTGGGTGCGCCTGCAGGAGGTGCGCGAGTCGACTCGCATCGTCGACCAACTGCTCGACACGATCCCGTCCGGCCCGGTCATGGTGAAGGTGCCGAAGATCATCAAGGTGCCCGAGGGCGAGGCCTGGGTCAGCACCGAGAACCCGCTCGGCGAGATGGGCTACTACGTCGTGTCGCGCAACGAGCTGGGCCCGTTCCGGGTGAAGATCCGCAGCGCATCGTTCAACAACATCTCGATCGTGCCGTGGGTGCTGAAGGGCGTGTACGTGCCCGACATCATCACGATCCTCGCGTCGCTGTACTTCATCCTCGGTGACATCGACCGCTGATGGGTGCGATGCTCGCCGCCGACCTGCCGTACTGGGCGCAGTCACTCCTGCGCGTCGTCGGCGGCCTCGTTGCGGTGCTGCTGCCCGCAGGAACGGTGGTGTACCTGTTCCTGTTCAAGATGATGTCGTTCATGCAGAGCCGCCTCGGCCCCATGGAGGCGGGTCCGTACGGTTCGCTGCAGCTCTTCGCCGAGGTCGGCAAGTGGCTGCAGAAGGAGGACATCCACCCCGAGCGTGCGGACAGGTTCCTCTTCAAGATCGCCCCGCTCATCGTGCTGTCGAGCACGTTCCTGCTGGTCGCGGTGGTTCCCTTCGGTCCCGACGCATGGTTCACCGACTTCGAGGCGGGGGTCTTCTACGCGCTCGCGGTGTCGTCGGTGTCGGTGCTCGGCATCCTGATCGCCGGCTGGTCGAGCGCGAACAAGTACTCACTGCTCGGCGGCCTCCGCGCGGCCGGACAGCTCGTGGCATACGAACTGCCGATGGTGCTCGCCGTCATCGGCGTGGTGATCCAGGCGGGCACCATGAACCTGCAGCAGATCGTGGTCGCCCAGAACGCCGGCTCCATGTTCGGTTGGGACGGCCTCGGCAACCCTTACGTGCTCACGCAGTTCGTCGGGTTCCTCGTGTTCATGATCGCGGTGCAGGCCGAGCTCACCCAGACCCCCTTCGACATGCCGATCGCGGAGTCCGAACTGGTGTCCGGGTACATGACCGAATACTCGGGCTTCCGCTTCCTCATCTTCTTCATCGGTGAGTTCGCCACCGCCGGCGTGTTCTCGATGATCGCCTCGATCCTCTTCCTGGGCGGATGGGGCGTGCCGTTCGCGTGGTTCGGCTGGTCGGGTCTCGGTGACGTCGCCAACTGGATGAACCTCGCGGGACCGCTGATCCTCTTCACGAAGATGATCATCGTGGTGTTCTTCGTGATGTGGGTGCGCTTCTCCTTCCCGCGTCTGCGTGAGGACCAACTGCAGGCGTTCGCGTGGAAAGTGCTCATCCCCGTCTCGCTCGTGAACATCATGGTGACCGCGATCCTGAAGGTGGTGTTCTGATGGCCAGGCCCAAGCTTCCCGGGATGCTGAAGGGGCTCGGGGTCACCTTCGGCACCCTCATGCGCACCGCAACCGAGGGCGCCGCCACGGTGCAGTACCCGCACGAGAAGGAGGCACCGCCGGTCCGTGCGCGCGGTGTGATCGCGCTGCACGAGGGCAACTGCACCTCGTGCATGCTGTGCGCGCGGTCGTGCCCCGACTGGTGCATCTACATCGAGGGCCACAAGGAGCTCGCCCCGCCACGACGCGCCGGTGGCGCGCCGCGCAAGGTGAACAAGCTCGACCGGTTCGACATCGACTACGCGCTCTGCATGTACTGCGGCATCTGCGTGGAGGTCTGCCCGTTCGACGCGCTCTTCTGGAGCCCCGAGTACGAGTACTCCGAGCCACGCATCGCCGACCTGTTGCACGACAAGTCGAAGCTCGGCGAGTGGATGGATACCGTGCCCGAGGCACCGGAGCTCGAGGCCGGTGCCGACAAGAAGGGCAAGAAGTGATGGTCGCTGCCGACCTGCTCGTTGCCCAGAACGTGGGGTTCTGGCTGATCGCCGCGGTCATGGTCGTCGGAGCGCTGAGGGTCGTCACCTCGAACAACGTCGTGCATGCCGCGTTGTGGCTGGTGGTGGTGCTCGCGGGGGCTGCCGCGCAGTACGTGCTGCTCGCGGCCGAGTTCGTGGCCGTCACGCAGGTGCTCGTCTACATCGGCGCCGTGATGGTGCTGTTCCTCTTCGGCACCATGCTGACGCGTGCGCGGATCGGGGCCGAGCGTGACCTGAACGACCGGAACTGGTGGATCGGTGTGCCGGTCGCGGTCATCATGCTCGCCACGATGGTCACGGCGCTGAATGACGGCTTCGGCAACGAGCGGCTGCCCATGGACGCCCAGCCGGTCAGCACCGCCACGGTGTCCGACCAGATCTTCGGGCCGTACCTCCTGCCGTTCTGGGCACTGTCTTTCGTGCTGCTCGCGGCCGTGATCGGGGCCATCGTGCTGGCGAGGAAGGACTGACGTGCTGCTGAACCAGTTCCTCATGCTCGGCGCCGTCCTGTTCTGCATCGGCGTATACGGAGTCATCGCCCGGCGCAACGCCGTGCTGGTGCTCATGTCGATCGAGCTCATCCTGAACTCGGTGAACATCAACCTCCTCGCGTTCGCGCTGCGCAACGGCTCGGCCGACGGCCACACCTTCGCGCTGTACGTGATTGCGGTCGCCGCTGCCGAGGTCGGCGTCGGTCTCGCGATGGTGCTGCTCATGTACAGGAACCGTCGCTCCATCGGCCTCGATGAGTTCGCGGAGATGAAGGGATGAGCGTGCTCGCAGCAGGTTCCGCAGAGGCCACAGAGAAGGTTCTCTCCTCGGGGTTCTTCCTCGAGAACGCCTGGGTCGTCCCGGTCATCCCGGCAGTCGCCTTCGCCCTCATCATCTACTTCGGCAGGAAGATGCCCTTCAAGGGTGCCGAGTTCGGCATCCTCTCCATGGTCTCCTCGCTGGTGCTGTCTGCCGGTGCGATCCAGCAGTGGGTGTCGCGTGTCGACGGTGCGGGCGAGGGCTACGTGCCCCCCGTGGTCCGCTCCTGGACCTGGTGGCAGAGCGGTGGGATCGAGTTCGGACTCGGCCAGCACATCGACGGCCTGTCGCTTGCGGTGCTCGGCGTCGTGGCGTTCATCTCCACCCTCGTGCAGATCTACTCGGTCGAGTACCTGCGCGGTGACCGTCGCTTCACGCACTTCTTCGCCTCACTGACCCTGTTCTCCGCCGGGATGATGAACATGGTCGTCGCCGAGAACATGATCCAGTTGATCCTCGGCTGGGAGATCATGGGCCTCTGCTCGTTCCTGCTCATCGGCCACTGGTGGGAGGACGGCGCCAACAGCCGGGCGGCACTGAAGGCCTTCTTCACCACCCGCACCGGCGACATGGGCCTGCTCGCGGGCACGTCCATCCTCTTCTTCGCCGCGAACGACTGGACCCAGAAGACCCTCGGTGTCTCGGGCTTCTCCATCCGCGGTCTGTCCGCCTGGGCACTGTCGGGCAGCCCGTCGTCGGCTGCGATCACCTGGGGTGCTGTCGCGCTCTTCATCGCGTGCATCGGCAAGTCCGGTCAGTTCCCGCTGCACACCTGGTTGCCCGATGCGATGGCCGGTCCGACACCGGTGTCGTCGCTGTTGCACTCGTCCACCATGGTCGTGGCCGGCGTGTTCCTCGTCGCCCGTCTCTACCCGGTGTTCTTCGAGGGACTCGACATCCTCGGCTCCGGCGGCAACTTCATCGTGATCATCGGTGGCATCACCATCGTGATTGCTGCCCTGCTGGCGTTCGTGCAGACCGACATCAAGAAGGTGCTGGCGTACTCCACCGTCAGCCAGCTGGGCTACATGATGATGGGCCTCGGTGCGGGTGCATGGCTGCCCGCCGTGTTCCACATCTTCACCCATGCGTTCTTCAAGGCATGTCTCTTCCTCGGCGCCGGCTCGATCAGCCACAGTGCGTCGCACCACTCGTTCGAGATGAAGAAGGACATGGGTGGCCTCCGGAAGTTCATGCCGGTCACGTTCACCACCTGGGTCATCAGCACCCTCGCGCTGTGCGGTGTGTTCCCTTTCTCCGGCTTCTTCTCGAAGGACGAGATCATCGACAATGTCGGCCACAACGGTTACACGCTGTTCATGTGGATCGGCCTGTGCGGCGCGTTCCTGACCGCGGCCTACATGACCCGCGCGACCTACCTCACGTTCTTCGGGGAGCCGCGCGGTGCGGCGGCGGGTGAGCACCACGACGAGGGCCAAGGCGCCCATGCCGCACATGACAACCACGGTCACGATGACCATTCGCACGACGCGCATGCTGCTCATGACGACCACGGCCATGACGACCACGGTGCACACGCGGGCCCGCACGAGTCACCGGCGCTCATCACCGTGCCGCTCATCCTGCTCGCGGCGCTCGCCATCGGTTCGGGTCTGCTGAATGCCGTGCCGTTCGGGGAGAAGTTCGAGAAGTTCACCCACTGGGTCGAGCCGCGGGTCGAGGTCATCAGCCCCACCGGTCTCGCCACTGTTGCGGGCGGCCCCGGTGAGTCGTTGGTTGCGGCCGAGGAGGGCGGCGAGGGTCACCATGACTCCCCGTGCGGCAAGGAGACCCCGAAGGACGGCATCTGTGTCGCACCGCAGCTGAGCCACGCGAAGTTCAAGTGGTCGAAGGCCGCGCTGTCGATGCTGATCGTGCTGCTGGGCATGGCCGTCAGCTGGGTGCTCTGCGTGCAGCTGTACGGGCGCAAGCGCGGACCGGTGGTGGGCCTCACGGAGCGCAACAAGCTGCTGCGCCGCGGGCACCGGTTGCTCGTCAACAAGTACTACCTCGACCACCTCTACGAGAACATCGTGGTCCGGTCGATCGCACACCCGATCGCGGCCGCCGCGTACCGGGTGAACCAGAAGGTTCTCGACGGCGTGGTGAACGGTGCGGGCACCGTTGCACGCAATCTGTCGGGTTGGGTGTACCGCTACGTCGACCAGCGAGTGGTCGACGGGGCGGTCAACGGGTCGGGCACCGCGGCACGCGGTCTCGGGGGGATCCTCCGGCCGGTCCAGTCCGGAAAAGTCAACAACTACGGGGCACTGTTGTTCGGCACCGCCGCCATCGCTGCACTCGTCTTCGTCATCATCAACACCTGAGGGAGCAAGCAGTCATGCAAGTCCTGAGCGACCAAAACTGGGTCCTGTCGGTCGGCACCTTCCTGCCGCTCGTCGGCGTTCTCATCATGCTCTTCGTCCCGAAGGCCGAGGAGCAACTCCACAAGACGATCGGCCTCGTCACGGCGGGGGCCACCCTTGCGGTCGGGGTCTACACGCTGACCCAGTTCGACTACGGCCGTGCCGCCGACATGCAGTTCGTGGCGAACGCAGAGTGGATCAACGTCATCAAGTCGTCGTACCACATCGGTCTCGACGGCATCAGCCTGCCGCTGTACTTCCTCTCCATGGTCGTCACGTTCCTGGTGATGATCTACTCGTGGGACCACGTGCCGTCGCCGGGCAACCCGAAGGCATTCTTCATCCTCATGCTGGTGCTGCAGACCGGAATGGCGGGAACGTTCATCGCCCGGGACCTCATCCTGTTCTTTGTCTTCTTCGAGCTCGTGCTGCTGCCGATGTACTTCATGATCGGTGTGTGGGGTGGCGAGAACCGCCAGTACGCGTCGCTCAAGTTCTTCCTCTACACGATGTTCGGCTCGGCCCTGATGCTGGTCGCGTTCCTCGCCCTCTTCTTCAAGACAGGCGCTGAGTCGTTCTCCATCCCGTACCTGGTCGAGAACGGGGCGAGCATCGCCAAGAACACCCAGGTGTGGATCTTCGCCGGCATGTTCATCGGTTTCGCGGTGAAGGTGCCGATGTTCCCGTTCCACACGTGGCTGCCCGATGCCCATACCCAGGCGCCGACTCAGGGCTCGGTCATCCTCGCCGCGATCCTGCTGAAGCTCGGCACCTACGGCTTCGTGCGGATCGCCATCCCGATTCTCCCCGATGCCGCGCGCGAGTGGGCACCGTGGATCGGCCTGCTCGCCGTGATCGGCATCATCTACGGAGCCCTCGGGTGTCTCGCCCAGACCGACATGAAGCGTCTCATCGCCTTCTCGTCGGTGGCGCACATGGGCTTCGTGATGCTCGGAATCTCCACCCTCACGCCCTTCGGCATCAACGCCGCGATGTTCGGCATGGTCGCCCACGGACTCATCACCGGCATGCTCTTCTTCGTCGCAGGCTCGGTGAAGGAGCGATACCACACTCTCGAGATCAAGCGTCTCAGCGGCATGCTCACCCAGATGCCCAAGCTGGGCTGGATCCTCGGGTTCTGCGCGATGGCATCACTCGGTCTCCCCGGACTCGCGGGTTTCTGGGGCGAGTTCCCCGCGATCCTCTCCGCGTACCAGCCGGCCCCGGGTCTGCCCGAGGAGACGTTCCGCACATTCATGGTCGTGGCCGCTCTCGGCACGGTGTTCGCCGCGGCGTACCTGCTGTGGCTGTACCAGCGCATCGCGTTCGGCGAGCCGACCGCGGAGTTCTCCCACGGCCACGGTGACGACCTGCACGACGTGAACAGGTTCGAGTGGATGGCATGGTCGCCGCTGCTCGTGTCCATCGTGCTGTTCGGTGTGTACCCGCAGCTCATGTTCAAGGTTCTCGACCCCGCCGTCACCTCGATGCTCAAGGTGTTCGGGAGCTGATACGGGTGCTGAACGCGCTGCTTGCCGCTGACTGGGCCTCTCCCGCGATCGACTACCACGCGATCGCGCCGGAGATCGTGCTCGGTCTCGGTCTGGTCGTGCTGCTGCTGGCCGACCTCTTCCTCGACGGACAGCGAAAGTGGATCCTCACCCCGCTCGCGGGGTTCACCCTGCTCGGTGCGTTCATCCCGGTGCTTACCGTCGCCCTCGGCACCGACGGGGCCCGTGTGCTGTTCGACGGCCGCTATGTGGTGGATGACTTCAGCCTCGTGCTGAAGGCGCTCTTCCTGCTGGCCGGGTACGTGGTCGTGCTGCTGTCGGGTGACCACATCCGTGAGGGCAACTACTGGCAGGGGGAGTACTGGTTCCTGCTGCTCTCCAGTCTCATGGGCATGGTGATGATGGCCTCGAGCCGTGACCTCGTGTCGGTCTTCGTGGCGCTCGAGTTCCTCTCCATCCCGGCCTACATGCTGGCGGCATGGCGCAAGCGCGACCTGAAGAGCAACGAGGCTGGCGTGAAGTACTACCTGCTGGGCGTGTTCGCCTCCGCGGTGATGCTGTACGGCATGTCGCTTCTCTACGGTCTCGCCGGTTCCACGAAGCTGGTCGACATCGGTTCCGCACTCGGGGAGCAGATGTCGGCGATCCGTGCGCTCGCTGTGCTGTTCGTCGTGATCGGTTTCGCCTTCAAGGTGTCGGCGGTTCCCTTCCACACCTGGGCACCCGACACCTACGAGGGTGCACCGACGCCGGTTACCGCGTTCCTGTCGGTTGCATCGAAGGCCGCCGGGTTCGTGGCGCTTCTCACCGTCGTGTACGTGGCCTTCCCGGGTTCGCACGAGGTCTGGCAGCCGGTGTTCTGGGTGCTCTCGGCGCTCACGATGACCGTGGGCAACGCGATGGCCCTGCGCCAGTCGAACGTGGTGCGCATGCTGGCGTACTCGTCGGTCGCGCAGGGCGGTTTCATCCTTATGCCGCTCGCCGTCGCGGGCATCGGTGACACCGCACAGCCCGCGCTCCGCGCGGTCGTCACGTACCTGCTGCTGTACGCCGCCACGAACCTCGGCGTGTTCGGTGTCGTGATGGCTGTCGCGCGCAAGACCCGCAGCGGCGAGATCTCCAGCTACGGCGGTCTCTTCTCGTACGCACCCGGGCTCGCCGCGCTGATGACCATCTTCATGGCATCTCTCGCGGGCATCCCGCCGCTCGGCGGCTGGTTCGGCAAGTTCGCCGCTTTCCAGGCACTGGTGTCGGCCGGCACCGGCTGGGCGTACGTGCTGGCGGTGGTCGGCGGCATCAACTCGGTGGTTGCGTTCGGCTACTACGGCAACATCATGCGCGAGATGTGGATGCGCCCCGTGCCCGCCGGCGACACCGCGCCGGTTCAGGTGCAGCCCGCCATGGCAGTGGCACTCGCGATCACCGGACTCTCCACCGTGGTGCTCGGTGTGCTGCCCGGTCTCGTCATCCACTTCGGTGACCTTGCCGGTCTCACCGGTGCCTTCGGCCGCTGACGACATCCGTTCGGCGATCCGCGCGGCAGGCGGCCGCATCGGTTTCGATGACTTCATGCGCACCGCGCTGTACGGCCCGCACGGCTTCTACTCCTCGGGCGGCAGCGCAGGCAGACGCGGTGACTTCATCACGTCCCCGGAGGTCGGCCCGTTGTTCGGTGCGGTTCTCGCGCGCATGCTGGATGCCGAGTGGGAACGCTGCGGCCGTCCCGACGGGTTCACCGTGGTCGACGCGGGGGCCGGCCCGGGCACGCTGGCCCGTGCGGTGCTGGCCGCCTCGCCCGCATGTCTCGCGAACGGCAGGTACGTGGCCGTGGAGACGTCCGCCGCGCAGCGCGGGAAACACCCCGAGGGGGTGGAGTCCGTCGCGACCATGCCGGGGGACGTCGGCGCCGGCGTGATCGTGGCGAACGAACTGCTCGACAACATGCCGTTCGAGCTGTGGGTGCACGACGGATCGTGGAGACGTGCGGTCGTGACCGAGCGGGGCGAAGGATTCGCCGAGGAACTGGTGGCCGGGGAGCCCGGCTTCCCCCTGCGCAGTGGTGCACCGCACGGCGCCCGTGTGTCGGTGCAGCACGATGCGGCCGCGTGGCTCGCCGCCGCGCTCGCATCGCTGTCGGTGGGGTCGGTGGTGGTGATCGACTACTGCACCGCGACCACCGTGCAGGCTGCCGCGGTGCCGTGGCGGGAGTGGCTGCGCACGTACGCAGGACACGAGAAGGGCGGCCACTACCTGCGGAACCCCGGTGGCCAGGACATCACGACCCAGGTGATGGTGGACCAACTGGTGGCGGTGCGCCGGCCCGATGCTGTGCGCACGCAGGCACAGTTCCTGCAGCTGTGGGGCATCGATGCGCTGGTGGAGGAGGGCCGTGCCTACTGGCGCGAGCATGCAGCCTCTCCCACGCTCGCCGCGGTGCGCATGCGCAGCCGTGTCGCCGAGGCGGAGGCACTGCTCGACCCCACGGGGCTCGGTGCGTTCAAC
>JBJTBF010000063.1:0-27134 GCA_046091145.1 Acidimicrobiales bacterium
TCACACTCGGCCGCTGCGTCGCCACGATGAGGTGGATGCCGACCGCACGTGCCTTCTGGGCGATGCGGGTGATGCACTCCTCCACGTCGCGAGCAGCCACCATCATGAGGTCGTTCAGCTCGTCGACGACCACGACGATGAACGGGAGGCGCTCGCACGGCGGGAGGTCCTCGCGGGGCGGCACCAACTCCCCGCGGTCATGGGCCGCGTTGTACCCGCCGACGTCGCGGTAGCCGGCCTCGACCAGCAGGTCGTAGCGGCGCTCCATCTCCTTCACCGCCCAGCCGAGGGCGTTCGCGGCCTTCTTCGGGTTGGTGACGGGCGCGGTCAGCAGGTGCGGCAGACGTGCGTACTGACCCATCTCCACCTGCTTGGGGTCGATGAGGATCAGGCGCACCTCGTCGGGCGTGGAGCGCATGAGCAACGACGTGAGGATCGAGTTGATGCCGCTCGACTTGCCGGCACCGGTTGCACCTGCGATGAGGAGGTGCGGGGTGCTGGCGAGGTTCATGAACACCGCACGTCCGGCGATGTCCTTGCCCACCGCCACCTCGAGTGGGTGCGTGGCCGCACGTGCCTCGGGCGACACCATGAGGTCGCCGAGTGACACGAGCTGACGGGACTCGTTCGGCACCTCGACACCGATAGCCGACTTGCCGGGGATCGGCGCGAGGATGCGCACGTCGGTGGCAGCCATGGAGTACGCGATGTCGCGAGCGAGGCTGGTGACCTTCGCGACCTTCACACCGGCGCCGAGCTCCAGTTCGAAGCGCGTGACGGTGGGTCCGACGGTCTTGCCGAGCAGACGTGTCTCCACGCCGTGCGACGCGAGGGCCTCCTCGAGGAGCTTGCCACGCTCCTCGACGCGGGCGAGATTCACCTCGTGGGCAGCAGTGAGCGTGAGCAGATCGGTGGACGGGAGCACCCACTGGCCCGGGTGCGACGACGTCGCTGCCGTGATGCCGACATCATCGGAGCGGTGTGCCATGCCCGGCTTCTGGTGGAACTCGGGCGTCTGCGGTTCGGCCTCGGTGCGCCCGCGCTTCGTGCGCGGCTTCTTCTCGGGCGCGGGGCCGAAGTCATCGGCGAAGTCGTACAACTTGGGTCGCCTGCGTGGCGACCGCCGCTGGGGCTCCTCGTCGGGCTCCCCGGCGTCGTCCTCCTCGAGGTCGTACATGCCGGGTTGGCGGCGCATGGTGTCGGCACGTTCCTCGCGTGCCCGTCTGGCCTCCTCGCGTGCCTCGTTCAGTACGGCAGTGCGCTGCTTGATGAGATCGATCAACTCGGGCAGCGAGGTGTCGGTGACAAGCATCGTGCCGAGCACGCCGGCTGCCAGCAGCACCACGAGCGCTCCGGCCCAACTCACGGTGTTGCGCAGTGGCTCGCAGATGATCGCCCCGAACCAGCCGCCCGCGCGCGCCATCTCGTCGGCGCCCGTCACGATCGAGTCGGCGCCGTTCACGAGATGCAGGAGTCCCAGGGCTGCGAGGACGAGCACGGTCCAGCCGGCGGACAGGCGGAGTCGGTGCTCGACGCTGCGTCGGCGCACCATGGCGATGCCGATGAACGCCGTGACGAGCGGCAGTGTGTACCGCCCGAGACCGAACAACCAGCCGAACATGGTGTCGATGCCACGGCCGAGCGGGCCCGCCATCGGCACGTAGATGGACAACGCGAGCAGCAGACCCAGACTGACGAGCCCGATGCCCCAGAACTCGACCTCGCGGCCCCTCACCACCTGGTTCAGGCGGGAGTCATCGGCGGGCTCGCCCCTTCCCGAGGGCCGGCGGGTGCCCGACGGAGGGGTCTTCACCCCGCCACGGCTGCCCGGGCCGCGGGAGCCACCGGGGCCCCGGGAACCGGGGGACGACGAACGGGGGCCCTTGCCAGACATGAGGAAAACGGTACTCCCGGGGTGGGAACCGTGTCGGGATACCCCTTCCGTGGTTCGCACACGGCCCCGGCGCGCCCGGCGCCGGGGTGGGGAGTCAGAGATAGACCTCTATCAGGCGTGGTCCGCGGGTGCGCATGGCCGAGGCGAACGCATCGTCGAACGCCGCCGCAGTGTCGACGCGGACGGCCTCCACTCCCATGCCGCGGGCGAGGCTCACCCAGTCCAGTTCGGGATTCGAGAGATCGAGCATTGCACGTGCCTTCTCACCGGGGTCCCCTGCACCTGTGCGCTGCAGTTCGATGTTGAGGATCGCGTACGAACGGTTCGCGAAGATCACCGTGGTGACATCCAGGTTCTCACGTGCCTGGGTCCACAACGACTGCACCGTGTACATGGCGCCACCGTCACCGTGCAGGCACACCACCTTGCGGCCGGGCGCCGCGACGGCCGCACCGGTCGCCACGGGCAGACCCTGACCGATCGAACCTCCGGTGAGCCCGAGGTGGTCGTGGGGAACTGCTGTCGCAAGTGCGACGGCGGAGCCCGCCCCCGATGTGCCGCCCTCGTCGGAGATGATGGAGCCCTCGGGGAGGTGACGCGCGATCGCACGGCCCACCGCCCAGCCGTCGAGTTTCTCACCGACATCGTCGGACACGGCAAGACCTGCAACCGGTGGCTGCGCGGCCGACACACCGAGTTCGTGGGCGAGTGCCTCGAGTGCGCCGACGGTGTTCTGGTACGCATGCGCGAGGTGCACCACCTCGGTGTGCGGTGCCGCACCGACACTCGCACGTCCGGGATATGCGAAGAACGTGACCGGGGGCTTGGTGCCCACGAGCACGAGCACGTCGAGATCCGCGAGGTACTCGACCAGTTGCTCGGCGAAGTACGGCAACCGGGCGACGGGAACGAGACCGGCGCCGCGCTCGGTGTGCGGGGCGAAGGTGTCGGCCATCAACCGCACGTTGCCCGCGGTGGACACGCGTCCTGCCGCCTCGAGTCCACGTTTCCTCAGCACCTCGCCGCGCATGAGGATGCCCACCTTGCGGCCCGACCTCACCGCCGCGGCGACCGTCGACACGAGGTCAGGGTCGAACGCCGCCGGTCCGGCCACGGGAAGTGGCGGTGCGGGCACACCGCCCTCGTTCCATGCAACGTCGGCGGGAAGGATCAACGTGGCGATCTGGCCGGGGTGCTGGCGAGCTGCCTGCACCGCCCGCGCGGCATCGGCACCGACCGAGGCGGCCGATGTGGCCGTGTGCACCCATGCCGACACCGGCCGTGCAAAACCGGCGATGTCGGAGGCGAGCGGTGCATCGAGGTGCAGATGGTGCGTGGCGTGGTCGCCCACGATGTTCACCACCGGGGACGACGCACGTCGTGCGTTGTGGAGGTTCGCGAGTCCGTTCGCGAGTCCCGGGCCGAGGTGCAGCAGCGTGGCGGCGGGCTTCCCTGCGATGCGCGCGTAGCCGTCGGCCATGCCCGTGACGACACCCTCAAAGAGCCCGAGCACCGGCCTCATGCCGGGCGTGGAGTCGATGGCGGTGACGAGGTGCATCTCGGAGGTGCCCGGGTTCGCGAAGGTGACCTCCACCCCGGAGTCGACGAGCGTGCGGACGAGACCCTGTGCGCCGTACATGGGACGGACCCTATGTCTCCATCACGACGGGCACGATCATCGGACGGCGCTTGGTGCGCTCGTTGACGAACTTGCCCGTGGCGCGGCGTACCTCACGCTCGAGGGAATCGATGTCACGCACACCGTCGCGCAGGGCACGCTCGAGGGCCGCCCGCACGGTGTCCTCGGCCTCGTCGAGCAGGTCATCCGCCTCGGGTGCGTACACCCAGCCCCGCGTGATGATCTCCGGGCCGGTGATGACCTCCCCGGCAGCACCGTCGACGGACGCAATGACGACCACCACGCCCTCCTCCGCCAGCACCTTCCGGTCGCGGAGCACCCCGTGGCCCACGTCGCCCACGATGCCGTCGACGAACAGGTAGCTGGCGGGAACCTTCGAGTGGAACGAGAGCCCCCTGTCACCCAGCTCGAGGACGTCCCCGTCCTCGGCGAGCAGCACGTTCGACTCCGCCGTCCCCATCTGCACCGCGAGGGCCGCATGCGCGTGCAGGTGGCGGTACTCGCCGTGCACGGGCACGAACCACTCGGGCCGCACGATCGAGTGGTAGGTCTTCAGTTCGTCGGCCTGTGCGTGCCCCGTCGCGTGCACGTCGGCCACACCGCTGTGAACCACCCGCGCACCCGCGCGCATCAGACCGTCGATCACCCTGTTCACGTTCCCCTCGTTGCCGGGGATCGCATGGCTGGAGAGAATGATCGTGTCGTTCTCCCCCACCTTCAGCCACTTGCTCTCGCCCCGCGACAGCAACGACAGGGCCGACATCGGCTCGCCCTGCGAGCCGGTGGAGATCACGCACACCTTCTCGGGCGCAAGGTCCGTGATGCGCTCGGCATCGATGAACGCGGACGCGGGAACGTTCATGAGTTTCAGATCGATCGCAAGCTTCACGTTCCGCTGCATGCTGCGGCCGAGCAGCGCGACCTTGCGGCCCTGCTCGAGTGCGGTGTCGATGATCTGCTGCACACGGTGGATGTGGCTCGCGAAGCTCGCGGTGATGATGCGACGGTCACGGTGGTCGTGGAAGAGGCCACGCAGGACGGCCCCGACGCTGGTCTCGCTGGGGGCGTGACCGGCCTCCTCGGCGTTGGTGGAATCGCACATGAGCAACCTGATGCCCACCGTGCTGGACAGCTCCCCGAGGCGGGCGAGGTCGGTGCGCCGGCCGTCGACCGGGGTGAGATCCAGCTTGAAGTCGCCCGAGTGCACGATCACGCCCTGGTCGGTGTGCACGATGATCGCGTGCGCGTGCGGCACCGAGTGGGTGACCGGGAGGAACTCCACGTCGAAACCACCGATGTCGATCCGCTGGCCGTCCTTCACCGGCACGAGACGGGTGCGGTGCATGAGCCCGGCCTCGTCGATGCGACCCGCCGCGAGCCCGAGCGTGACCGGGGAGCCGTAGACGGGGAACTCGCAGTCGCGCAGCAGGAACTGGAGGCCGCCGACGTGGTCCTCGTGGCCGTGGGTGGCCACACACCCCACGATGCGGTGCGAGTTCTCGCGCAGGAAGGTGAAATCGGGCAGCACGAGGTCGATGCCGTGCATGTCGGCGTCGGGGAACATGAGCCCGCAGTCGATGATGAGGAGCTTCTCGCGCTGCTCCAGCACCATGCAGTTGCGCCCGATGTCGCCGAGGCCACCGAGGAAGATGATACGGACGGGGCCTGCCATGGGTCAGCGCGCGTTCGCCGCGCGCGCCTTCTCGAGGTTCGCGTGCACCCTCGCAGCCCG
Source organism: Acidimicrobiales bacterium (assembly GCA_046091145.1). Classification (GTDB taxonomy): domain Bacteria; phylum Actinomycetota; class Acidimicrobiia; order Acidimicrobiales; family Ilumatobacteraceae; genus UBA2093. The sequence goes on from JBJTBF010000063.1 coordinate 5,266, forward strand.
CTCGGCGAGGCCGGCGGGTGGCGGCCCCATCGGGAGCCTGCACTCCCCCACGTCGAAGCCGAGGTGGTTCATCATCACCTTCGAGGGAATCGGGTTCGGGTTGTCGTCGCCGGTCTCGAAAGCATAACTCTCGAGCAACACGTCGTTCCATCTGCGCGCGGCGGCGACATCCCCTGCCTTGAACGCGTCGATCATGCGTTGGTGCTCGGGTGCGCTCCAGTGCGTGGCCACGCCGATCACCCCGGTGCCGCCGTACGCGAGGAACGCGAGCGTGAGACCGTCGTCGCCGCTGTACAGCTCGAACCCGCGGGGAACCTGCGCCATCAGGTTCGCCGTCTCCGCGGGAGCACCTGCGGCGTCCTTCAGGGCCCTCACGTTCGGCACCTCGTTCGCGAGTCTCGCGAGCGAGGCCGTCGAGATCTTGCGACCCGTGCGCACCGGGATGTCGTAGACCACCACCGGCAGGTGCGTGGCCTGTGCCATCGCCGTGATGTGCGCCACCATGCCTGCCTGCGAGGGACGGTTGTAGTACGGCCCGACGGCGAGGATTCCCGCCGCACCCAGCTTCGTGACCTCACGCGTGAGATGCACCGAATGCGCGGTGTCGTTCGAACCGCTGCCGGCGATGACCGGCACGGTGACCGCGCCGATGACGGCCTCCCACAGAGCCAGTTTCTCGTTGTCAGTGAGTGTGGAGGACTCCCCCGTGGTGCCCGACACGACGAGACCGTCGTTGCCGTTGTCCTGCAGCCAGCGAGCAAGTCGCACCGCCTCGTCGACGTTCAACGCACCGTTCCTGTCGAACGGCGTGATCATCGCGGTGAGTACCTGCCCGAAGAGCGCCATTCGCCAAGTATTGCCGAACGAGGGCCCCGGGGACGCCACGAATCAGGCAGCCGACCGCCGTGGCCGGGCGTGCCTCGACGGACTACTGGCCGGCGGCCAGCACGTCCTTTCCGAGTTCGAAGTTCGTGTACTCCTCGCCGGTGTCCTGCCAGTCCTCGAACTGGATGACGCCCAGTTCCTCGAACCTCCTGCGCAGCCACGCGTCGTTGCGGTCGAGGAGGCCGAGCTTCTTGCAGTTCGGCACGATCTTCGCGAACAGCATCTGCTGGAACATCTGGCGCGACGGGTCGGCAAGGGTGATCGGTGCAATCTCCTTCACGTTCACACCCATGCGGTCCCACACCTCCTGTTGGAGGAAACGGTCACGCATGCGCACGCTGGCCTCGAAGGCGAACTCCTGGCGGTCCTTGATCTCGGCGTCCGACATCTCGGAGTAAACCTCCTGCAGGCTGAGCACGCCGAATGCCACGTGACGGGCCTCGTCGCTCATCACGTAGCGCAGCAACTTCTTCAGCAGGGGCTCGTTCGTGAGCTGGTGGAGGTAACCGAACGCCGCCAGGGCGAGACCCTCGACCATGATCTGCATGCCGAGATACGTCATGTCCCAGCGGCTGTCGCGGATGATGTCGTCGAGCAGCTCGCGCAGGTGCGCGTTCACCTGGTACTCGCCGCCCATCTTCTCCTCGAGGTAACGGGCGAACACCTCCACGTGACGGGCCTCGTCGACGACCTGCGTGGCCGCGTACAACTTTGCGTCGTACCACGGCACGGTCTCCACGATCTTCGCGGTGCAGATGAGGGCGCCCTGCTCACCGTGGAGGAACTGGCTGAGCGTCCAGTTGCGGCCCTCGATGCCGAACTGCAGCCACTCCTTGTCGCCCCACTTGTCGAGCTGCGTGCCCGCATACAGGCTCGGCTCGATTCCCGGCCCGAGAAGCTCCATGTCCTGCGAGACGACCTTCTCGACATCCACGTTGGTCTCCCACTCGAGGTCGGTGGTGCCGTTCCACTGCCCCGTCTTCGCCTTCTCGTACAGCTTGCGCAGTCCCGGCCGGGCGAGCGAGTAGTCCCACGTGAAGATCGAGTCGGAATTGTTCTTCACGACGTGCTCGACCTCGTCGACGTCGGTGTTGCTCACCGCGAGGATCGCCTCGATGTCGTTCAACTCGTCGCGGTCGAGCATCTCCCGGTTGGACTTCTCTGTGAGGCTCACTGCCGTTGTTCTCCTTGTTCGGTCTGTGTGGATGTGTTGTCGAGAAGGTGCAGGCGCACGAACCGCGTGACGGACTCACTGCTGGTGAAGTCGAACACGCGTGACGGCGAGAGGTGGTAGGAGATCACCAGGCGGGCGAGGATGTCGATGATCTCCTCGGTCCGGGCGGCGGGGATGTATGCCGCCGCGTACGGCTCGACGAACCGGAACGCCACCCGGATGATGCGGTCGACCCCCTCGAAGGTGAGGTCCCCGAGAGCGATCCCCGGCTCGGTGGCGAGCGACACGGCGAGATGCACATCGTCACGGAGGGCCCGCGACGCCGCGACGATCACCCGCACGAGCAGCTCCTCGAGGGAGTCCGCGCCGTCGACCTCGCTGCGGATGTCGTCGAAGAACTCGTGCAGGGAGGTCTCGCGCACCGCCCCGAACAGCACCTCACGCCCGCCGGGGAACAATCGGTAGAGGGTGGCGCGGGATATCCCGGCCTCCACGCACACGTCGTCCATCGTCACGCAGGAGCGTCCGAGACGCTGCATGCACACTCGCGCCGCGTTCACCACCGCGGCCTCGGCCTCACTGACGACGCGATCGCTGAGAGAGTCCGCATCGAGCGGCGCCTCGGCCGTCTCCAGTGCCCCCACCATGTGCGAGACGGTAGGCGCTGGTGTGTCTCACGGTCAAGGTATGCACCGCACGAGTTCCCCGGGACGATCCGGGACCAAACTATTCCTGACCTTTGTGGTCGGGAATCCATTGCAGTAGATTCCTCCCGTCCCCGACCACCCCCGGGGATGCCGCCGGACTCGGCGGGCCTCACGAAAGGAACCTCCCCTCCATGCGTCGTTTGACACTCTCCCTCATGGCTGTGGCCTCGCTCGGGCTCGCAGCCTGCGGAGGCAGCTCCGACTCGGCCGACACCACTGCAGCCGCAGCATCCGGCGGTGCCGGCAACGAGTGCACCAGCGGCAAGACCCTCGCCGAGGGCAAGCTCACCATCGCCACCGGCAACCCCGCCTACTCACCGTGGGTGGAGAACGACAAACCGGAGTCGAAGGAGGGCTTCGAGGCCGCCGTTGCCTACGCAGTGGCCGGCCAGCTCGGTTTCTCCGACGAGAACGTCACCTGGGTGCGGACCGACTTCGACTCCGCCATCCAGCCGGGCGCGAAGAACTTCGACTTCAACCTGCAGCAGTTCTCGATCACCGAGGAGCGCAAGGCGAACATCGACTTCAGCGAGCCCTACTACACCACCAACCAGGCCGTGGTCGCCCTCGCGGGCTCTGCAGCCGCCGGTGCAACCTCGGTCGCCGACCTGAAGGACGTGAAGTTCGGTGCGCAGGCCGGCACCACCAGCCTCGAGTTCATCACCTCGGTCATCCAGCCCACCAACGAGCCGTTCGTCTATGACGACAACGCCGGTGCGAAGGCGGCGCTCGAGGCCAAGCAGATCGACGCGATCGTCGTCGACCTGCCCACCGCCTTCTACATCGCCGCGGTGGAGATCGACGGCGCGAGCGTTGTCGGGCAGTTCCCCGCCCAGGAGGGCGCCGAGGCCGACCAGTTCGGCATGGTGTTCGACAAGGGCAACGAGCTCGTCTCCTGCGTGAACGAGGCACTCGCCGCGCTCGAGGCCGATGGCTCGCTCGCCGCGATCGTGCAGACCTGGCTCGCGGACAAGACCAACGCGCCGGTGATCGCGCTCTCGTAGCGCAACGCCCACGACTCCATGAGTGACTCCGCCTCGCGGCGTGCCCTGCACGAACGGGCCCGCCGCAGGCGGAGTCTTCTCGTTTCGGCCCTCAGTTCCGCCGCGGTCATGGTCGCGGTGGTGCTGCTGGTGCCGCGCATGCCGAGATGGGACCGCGTCAGGGCGTCGTTCTTCGACGGTGAGCGGTTCCGTGACTCCCTTCCCCGCCTGCTCGAGGCGTTCTGGCTCGACGTGCGCATCTTCCTCTGGTCGGTACCGTTCATCGTGCTGATCGCGCTTCTCGTCGCGGTCACGCGCAACAGCGGGTCCCCGGTGCTGTTCCCGCTTCGCATTCTCGCGGTGGCCTACACCGACATCATGCGCGGCGTCCCGGTGATCCTCTGGATCTATCTCATCGGCTTCGGCGTACCCGGGCTCGGGCTCGACCGGCCGTGGAACAGCCCGCTCATCTGGGGCTCGGTGGCCCTCATCCTCACGTACGCGTCGTACGTGAGCGAGGTGTTCCGTGCCGGCATCGAGAGCGTGCACGAGTCGCAGCGTGCGGCGGCCCGGTCCCTCGGCCTCAACAACGGACAGACCATGAGGTTCGTGGTGCTGCCGCAGGCCGTGCGCCGCGTCGTGCCTCCCCTCATGAACGACATGGTGTCGCTGCAGAAGGACGTCGCACTCGTGTCCCTCATCGGACCGATCGAGATCCTGCGCCAGGCCGGCGTCGACAAGGCGAAGTTCGCGAGCTTCACCCCGTATGTCGCGGCCGCCCTCGTGTTCCTCGCGGTCACCGTGCCGCTCACGCGGCTCACCGACTGGCTCCTCGCCCGCGAGCGCGGCCGCACCACCGGGACGAGGGTGCGATGAGCCGCATCTCGCTTCGCGGCGTGACCAAGCGCTTCGGCGACCACACGGTTCTCGACGGGGTTGACCTCGACGTGGAACAGGGCCAGTGCGTTGCACTCATCGGCCCGTCCGGCTCCGGTAAGTCCACGCTGCTGCGCTGCATCAACCTGCTGGAGCCGATCGACGACGGTGCGGTGATGATCGACGGCGTCGACGTGAGCCTCCCCGGACACGATGCGAACAGCGTCAGGCGCAGGGTGGGCATGGTGTTCCAGAGCTTCAACCTCTTCCCCCACATGACCGTGACCGAGAACATCACACTGTCCCCCGTCCGGGTGCTCGGCACCCCGCACGAGCGTGCCGTCACCCGCGCACACGAACTTCTCGAGCGGTTCGGGCTCACCGACAAGGCAGGCGACTACCCCGACCGCCTGTCGGGCGGCCAGCAGCAGAGGGTCGCGATCGTGCGGGCGCTCGCGGTGGAGCCTGAGGTGCTGTTGCTCGACGAGATCACGAGCGCACTCGACCCCGAACTCGTCGGCGAGGTGCTCGATGTCGTGCGCGAACTGAAGGCGTCCGGCATGACGCTGGTCGTGGCGACCCACGAGATGGGGTTTGCACGGGAGACGAGCGACCTCGTGTGCGTGCTGGACGGGGGCCGCATCATCGAACGCGGCGAACCCCGCAGGGTGCTCTCCGAACCCTCGACCGAGCGCGCGCGCCAGTTCCTCGACCGCGTGATCCGCTCCGGCCGCCTCTGACGCTCAGGCGTCGGGCAGCTTGTGGTTCTCGAACTGCTCGCGCAGCGTCTTCTTCGAGAACTTGCCCACCGAGGTCTTCGGCACCTCGGGAATGAACACCACGTCGTCGGGCAGTTGCCACTTGGCGAGACGTGGCACCAGGTGCCCGATGACGTCCTCCTTCGTGAGGGTCTCCCCCGGCTTCACCACCACGCACGCGAGCGGCCTCTCCGACCACTTCGGATGAGGCACACCGATCACGGCGGCCTCGGCGATCTTCGGATGCGACATCAGTTCGTTCTCCACGTCGACCGAGGAGATCCACTCGCCGCCCGACTTGATGAGGTCCTTCGTGCGGTCCACGAGGCGGATACGCCCCTTCGGGTCGACCACCGCGACGTCACCCGTCCGAAGCCAACCGTCGGCGGTGAAGCTCTCGCGCGAGCGCGGGTCGTTGTAGTAGTCGCCGGCGATCCACGCACCGGCAACCTGCAGCTCACCGCTGGTCTCGCCGTCCCACGGCTGCGGGTTCGTGGTGTCGGGCTCGACGACGCGCATCTCGACGCCGAACGACACGAGGCCCACCGTGGTGCGCAGGTCGGCCTGCTCGGCCTGCGGCAGCTGTGAGTCGGCCTTCGAGAGGGTGCACACCGCCGCGATCGGGCTGGTCTCGGTCATGCCCCACGCCTGGAGGATGGGGAGACCTGTCTGCTCGCGATATGCCTCGCTGAGCGCCTTCGGAACCGCGGAACCACCGCACGGGATCGCCCGCAGCGACGAGGTGTCCTTGCCCTTCAGCTCGGGCAGCACGGCCATCCAGATGGTCGGCACGCCGGCCGCCACCGTGACCTTCTGCTCCACGATCAGCTTCGCGATCGCCGGCCCGCTGAGGTCGGGGCCCGGCATCACGAGGTCGGCACCCGACGCAACGGCGGCATGGGCGAGACCCCACGAGTTCGCGTGGAACATGGGCACCACCGGGAGGATGATGTCGGACTCCCGCGCACCGAGCGAGTCGACCATCATCGCGCCCATCGTGTGCAGGTAGGTGCTGCGGTGCGAGTACACGACACCCTTCGGGTTGCCCGTGGTGCCGGAGGTGTAGCACATGCTGGCGGCGCGGTTCTCGTCGTCGATCACGGGCCACTGCAGCGGCTGCGATGCCCGCACGAGGTCCTCGTAGTCGTGCACGGCGATGCCAGGTACCGAGGCAGGTGCACTGCCCTTGCCGTCGTTCATGAACACCAGGTGACGCACGGTGGTGAAGGTCGGCACGAGCGGCTCGAGCAGCGCCCACAGGGAGGTGTCACAGAAGATCACCTCGTCCTCGGCGTGGTTCACGATGTAGGTGAGCTGCTCGGGGAACAGCCTGATGTTCAGGGTGTGCAGCACCCTCCCGCTGCACGGGGCCGCGAAGTACAGCTCGAGGTGGCGCGACGTGTTCCATGCGAAGGTTCCCACCCGTCCCTGTGCGGCGATCCCGAGGGAGTCGAGCGCCGAGGCGATCCTGCGGGTGCGGTCGGCCCACTCGCCGTAGGTGACCTTCTCGAGACCGGTTGCGTTCGCAGTGGTCACGGTCTTGTCGCGGTGGTACTTCTCCGCCCGGTCGAACAGGTAGTTCACCGTCAACTGGGTCGGCTGCATCAGGCCCTTCATGGTTTCCCCCGTGTCGTCGATGCGGGTCGCGCTGACCCGCGCCGAAACGGTAGCCGCACCCGTGTCGACCCCCGAAAGTGCCGTCCCCCCGCTAGGTTGCCGCCCAGTGCGCCGCGCCGTCATCGTCCTCACCACCTTCCTCTTCGTCATCGGCACGATCGGCACGAACGTGGGGCCCGCTCTCGTGGACGAACGGCCGCTGCTGGTGCTCCTGCTCAGTTCGCGCAACCGCAACCTGCTGGGCTCAATCCCGTACGTCGACGCGTTCACCTTCTTCTCGGTCGGCTTCGTGCGTCTCCTGCTGGCCGCGCTGGCACTCTTTCTCGTGGGTCGCTGGTACGGGGAGCGCGCCCTCGCCTGGACCGAGGCCCAGGTGGGCGAGATGCCGGCGGTGTACCGCACCACCGAGCGCATCACGCGCAGGGTCGGGTGGCTCGCCGTGCTGCTGATGCCGGGGTCGAACATCGTCTGCCTGCTCGTCGGGCACCTGAAGATGCCCCCCGCACGCTTCGTCGCGCTCGCCGTCACGGGAATAGCGGTCAGGTTGGTGGTGTTGTGGTCGGGTGGCAAGCAGGTGGAGGACGAGATCCAGTCCGTGGTGGGCTGGATCAACGGCTATCAGTGGTGGATAGTCGGCGGCCTCTTCGCATTCACGCTCTTCCAGAGCGCCAGGCGAAGGTCGCCCGGTGTTCCGGACGAAACCGACAGTGCCCCGCCCGCGGGGCAGAACTAGGGAGAACAACATGGCTCAGACAGCATTCGGCGGGAACCCCGTCAACACGGTGGGAGACCTTCCCGCACCCGGCGCCCAGCTGCCGTCGTACAGGCTGACCGGGGCGAACCTCGCCGACTTCGACCACTCCGCCCTCGCGGGCAAGCGCGTCGTGTTCAACATCTTCCCCAGCGTCGACACACCGGTGTGCGCCAACAGCGTGCGCAAGTTCAACGAGCTGGCCAACGGCCTCGACAACACCGTCGTCGTGTGTGTGTCGGCCGACCTTCCCTTCGCGCAGGGCCGCTTCTGCGGCTCGGAGGGCCTTGCGAACGTGCAGAACGCATCCTCCTTCCGCACCGACTTCGGCAGCGCCTTCGGCGTGGGCCTGAATGAGGGTGCGTTCGCGGGCCTGCTCGCGCGCGCCGTGGTGGTTGCCGACGAGAGCGGCAAGGTGCTCCACACCGAGCTCGTTCCCGAGATCGGCCAGGAGCCGGACTACGACGCGGCCGTCGCCGCTCTCTCCTGACGCCTAGAGGAGCGAGTCGATACCGAGCGTGAAGCGCTCGGTCATGGAACCGATCCGGCGGCACGCAAGCACCACGCCGGGCATGAACGACAACCTGTCGTTCGAGTCGTGCCTGATCACGAGTGTCTGACCCTCCGTGCCGAGGATGACCTCCTGGCTCGCGGTCATCCCCACCATGCGCACGCCGTGGACACGGATCCCGGAGGGGCCCTCCCCGCCCCGTGCGCCGGGGAGAACCTCGTGCTTCGTCGGGTCAGCAGCCCACTCGGATGATGCGGCGGCCATGCGTCGCGCAGTGGCCATCGCAGTGCCGCTCGGTGCGTCGGCCTTGGCGTTGTGGTGGAACTCGATGATCTCTGCTGTCTCGAACCACGGGGCCGCCTGCTCCGCGAACTTCATCATCAGCACGGCACCAATGGCGAAGTTGGCCGCCACCAGACAGTTGCTGCCGGTGAAGGCACCACGGAACGCATCAATGTCGGCATCGGTGAAGCCGGTTGTGCCCACCACGGCGTGCATGCCGTGCAGCGCGAGCCACGGCAGCGTGTCACGGGCGGCCGCGGCGACGGTGAAGTCCACCACAACCTCGGCTCCCGCCTCGGCCAGTGCCCGCAGTTCGCGGCTGACCGCGATGCCGTGCACCGTGCCGCCGCCGGCGGGGTCGACGGCGGCCACGAGGTCGAGACCTTCCGCTGCAGCCACGGCGTCGCAGACGGTCGCACCCATGCGGCCTGCTGCGCCCACCACACCCACGCGGATCATGGCGTCACCGTAGTCGGTGGTTCGTTCAGCGACGGCGGCGGCTGCGGTCGCGGTCGCGACCACCACGGTCACCGCGGTCGTCACCACCTGCTCGGCCGCCGGGGCCGAGGTCGCCGAGCTCGCCGGCGATCTCGTTGTCGAAGTCGTTCTCGAACGACACCTCGACGATGCCGTCGGACGATCCGCGCTCGCGGCGCTCGCCACGGTCGTCACGGTCACGCGGGCCGCGGTCGTTGCGGTCACGACCACCGCGGTCGCGGTCACGACCGCCACGGTCTCCACGGTCACGGTCACGACCGCCACGGTCACCACGGTCGCTGCGCTCACGGCGCTCACCGGTGTGCTCGACGTTCTCGTAGCCCTCGCCCACCGGGGTGAGGCTGACCTTGCCCTTGTCGTCGATGTCGTCGACGCGAACCTCGATCTCCTGACCGAGCTCGAGCACGTCCTCCACGTTGTTCACACGCTGGCCCTTGCCGAGCTTGCTGATGTGCACCAGGCCGTCACGGCCGGGGAGGATGTTCACGAACGCGCCGAACTTGGTGATGCTGACGACACGGCCGTTGTACACGGCGCCGAGCTCCGCGGTGGGCGGGTCGACGATGGCGAGGATGCGCGAGCGCGCCTCCTCCACCTTCGCGTTGTCGGGCGAACCGATGGTGACGATGCCCACTGCGCCGTCGTCGCTGACCGCAATGTCGGCACCGGTCTCCTGCTGGATGGTGTTGATGACCTTGCCCTTGGGCCCGATGACCTCGCCGACCTTGTCGAGCGGGATCGTGAACGACACGATCTTCGGTGCGGTTGCCGCGACCTCGGGACGCGGGGCGGACAGCGCCGTGTTCATGTTGTCGAGGATCGCCATGCGGGCCTCGCGGGCCTGCTGCAGCGCCGCACCGAGAACGTCGGCGGGGATGCCGTCGATCTTGGTGTCGAGCTGGAGTGCGGTCACCGCATCGGAGGTGCCGGCGACCTTGAAGTCCATGTCACCGAACGCGTCCTCCGCACCGAGAATGTCGGTGAGGGTGAGGTACTTGCCCTCGGCGTAGATGAGACCCATGGCGATGCCGGCGACAGGCGCCTTGATCGGGACGCCTGCGTCCATCAGCGAGAGGCTGCTCGAGCACACCGACGCCATCGAGGTGGAGCCGTTCGACGACATCACCTCGGACACCAGACGGATCGCATAGGCGAACTCCTCCTGGCTCGGCACCACCGGCAGCAGGGCGCGCTCGGCGAGCGCACCGTGGCCGATCTCGCGGCGCTTGGGCGAACCCACGCGGCCGGTCTCACCGTTCGCCCAGGGGGCCATGTTGTAGTGGTGGATGTAGCGCTTCTCGCTGTCGGGGCCGAGCGTGTCGAGCATCTGGTTCATGCGCGGCATGGCCAGCGTGCACACGTTCAGCACCTGGGTCTCGCCGCGCTGGAACAGGCCGGTGCCGTGCGCAGTGGGCAGGATGCCGACATCGGACGAGACGGGGCGGAGGTCCTTCGGGCCGCGACCGTCGATGCGGACGCCCTCCTCGACGACGCGCTTGCGCACGAGCTTCTTCGTGAGGCTGCGCACGGCCTCCTTCACACCCTTCTCCTGGCCCTGGAACTGGCCGCCCTCGCCGCACAGTTCGCGCACGGTCTCGTCCGCGGCTGCGTCGGTTGCCGCGTTGCGGTCGGCCTTCAGTGCGATGGTGACGGCGTGCGACAGCTTCGGCGTCGCGACGCGCTCGACGGCTGCGAACACCTCGGGCGTGTAGTCGAGAACGGGCGTGTACTCGAGCGGGGTGATCGGGCCGTTGGTGGCGATCACCGAGGCGACGAGCCTGCGCTGGAGCGCGATGGACTCCTTGATCCAGGTCTTCGAGGCCTCGAGGCCGTCGGCGATGACGGACTCGTTCACCTTCGGTGCGCCGTTCGCGTAGAAGTCGAACGACTTCTCGGAGCCGCCGGCCTCCACCATCATGATGGCGACGTCACCGTTGTCGAGCTCGCGGCCCGCGACCACGATCTCGAAGGTGCCGTCCTCGCCCTCCTGGTAGGTGGGGTGCGCGATCCACTTGCCGTCCTGCGAGTAGGCCAGGCGCACGGCGCCGATGGGGCCCTCGAACGGGATGCCCGACACCATGAACGCAGCAGAGGCCGCGTTGATCGAGATCACGTCGTGCGGGTTCTGCATGTCGACACCCATGATCGTGAGGACGACCTGGGTCTCGTTGCGGTAGCCGTCGGGGAACGCGGGGCGCAGCGGGCGGTCGGTGAGACGGCAGGTGAGGATCGCCTGCTCGCTCGGGCGACCCTCGCGGCGGAAGAACGCACCGGGGATCTTGCCGGCCGCGTACGCACGCTCCTCGACGTCGACGGTGAGCGGGAAGAAGTCGATGCCGTCACGCACGGAGCGGGCGGCGTTGGCGGTGGCGAACACGGTGGTGCCGCCGATCGTGGCAACCACGGCACCCATGGACTGGGTGGCGAGCTTGCCGGTCTCGAAAGTGAGGGTCTTGTCGGTGCCCGAAACGGGGCCCGACACGCGGATGGCGTCAGCCATGTGGATACTTCCTTTGTGTCAACGGGTCGGCACCCTGCCGGCCCGTGTGTTGGATGCATCCGCCGGATCGTCATGCCGGTTCCCAGTGGAGGGACCCGCCCCGTGCGGCACGGAGCCCTCCACTGACAACCGACAGCTTCTGTGAACCGGCGGGTGCTTTCTTGGGTGCGTCCCGGCGGGAGCCGGGGTCACCACTTTCTGATTATCCCCGACCGCGGCCGGGGAAACGCGCTTATCGGCGCAGACCGAGCTTGGCCACGAGCTCGCGGTACCGGGCAATGTCCCGGTCGCGGACGTAGTCGAGCATGCGGCGGCGGCGACCGACCAGCATCAGAAGGCCACGACGGCTGTGGTGGTCCTTCGGGTGCGTCTTCAGGTGCTCCGTGAGGTGATTGATGCGCTCGGTGACGAGTGCGATCTGCACGTCGGGAGAACCCGTGTCGGTTCCATGCTTGCCGAATTCGGCGACGGTGTCCTTCTTGGACATGGGATCCTTCTTTCCGAAAGGGTCACGCCCCCGAGGTTGTCGGGTGGCATCTCGTGTGCGCCGGGGCCCACACGGACTCTTTGAGGCTATGTGCAGGGTGGGAGCGTTCCAACCCCTCCGTGCCCCGGAGCCCGTCGTCGTTAGTCTCGGGGCCATGTTCACGGGAATCGTGGAGGAACTGGGCCGTGTGGAGGCCAGGAACGGCGCCCGTCTGCGGATCGGGGCCCGCACCGTGCTTCAGGGCTCCGGCATGGGGGCCTCCATCGCGGTGAACGGGTGCTGCCTCACCCTCGTGGCATCGGGGGACGACTGGTGGGAGACCGACGTCAGCGACGAAACCTTCTCGCGCACCAATCTCGGGTCGCTCGGGGCCGGTGACCCCGTGAACCTCGAGCGTCCGATGGCACTCGGCGAACGGCTGGGGGGCCATCTCGTGCTCGGGCACGTGGACGCCGTGGGTGAGGTGGTCGCGCCGGCGCCCGGTCTCGTGGTGCGTCTCCCCCGCGACCTCATGCGTTACCTCGTGGAGAAGGGTTCGGTCACCGTCGACGGGATCAGCCTCACGTGCTTCAACCTCACCGACGACACCTTCGAGGTTGCCGTGATTCCCCACACGATGGAGGTCACCACCCTCGGGTCGAGGAGGGCCGGCGACCGCGTGAACATCGAGATGGACGTGCTGGCGAAGCATGTCGAGCGACTGATGTCGAGGGACTGAAAGTGGCATCACTCGAAGACCTCCGCCGGGAGATCGACTCGATCGACACCGCAATCGTGGAGCTTCTCGCGCGACGGCTCGAGGTGTGCGGTGAGGTCGCCGAGATCAAGTCCCGGAACGGTTCCGACGTGATCCAGCCGGCACGCGTTCGTGAGGTGCTCGCGACGCGACGTCAGTGGGCCATCGACCGCGGGGTCGACGCCGATTTCGCCGAACAGATCTTCCGCACGCTGCTCGCCGAGACCCACCGCATCGAGGTTGCCGGTGCGCGGCCCGACGCTGCGCCGGCGAAACAGGCCGGCGGTGATGCGCGTTCAGCACTCGACACCGTCGCATGCCGCATCGACCACGTGGTGGTGGCGGTCGACGACCTCGAGGCCGCGACGGCATCGTTCACCGGCCTCGGGTTCCGTGTGGAGGCCACACCTGACCCGACCGTGCGTTCGGCCGAGGCCGGCGGGGTCCAGGTGGTGCTCGTGGGTCCGGGTCACAGCCCGGCAGTGCGCGAGCAGCTGGCCCGCCACGGAAGCGGGGTGCAGCACATCGCGATCGAGGTGCTGAACGCTTCCTTCACCCGCGATGCTCTGGATGCAGCGGGGGTGCCGCGGCTCACCGACGTGGTGGTGGACGCCGACGGCCATGAGCAGGTGTTCGCGGTGCACGACGCCACGACCGGAGTCCAGCTGAGCTTCATCAGCCGCACCGGCCACCGTGTGCCGATCGGTGCCGAGAACGTGTCGGCGATGTTCCGGGCACTCTCGGACAGTGACTCCCAGTAGCCGCAGCGGTACAGTGACGGTGCGCGGCTGACACAGGCGCGGGGGTTCTCTAGCTCTTCCCCCTCGTCCGGCCGGCACTGGCACAACCGAACCGTCACGCACACCAGAGAGGTGCCGTCTTGTCACGCCAGTACGCGCGCGAAGAGCTCAATGCCGACCATCCCGTCGACCCGACCCTGCGGGAGTTCCTGCTGACCGCCCCCATCGGGGACATCCTCGAGCGTGCCCGCGGGGTCCGCGACGGGGCGCACGGGACCCGCATCACCTACTCACCCAAGGTGTTCATCCCCCTCACGATGCTCTGTCGCGACAAGTGCGGCTACTGCACGTTCGCGCAGCCGCCCGCACGTCTCGAGAAGCCGTACCTCACGGCCGACGACGTGCTCGCCATCGCGCGCAACGGGGCACGCAACGGCTGCCACGAGGCACTCTTCACGCTCGGCGAGCGGCCCGAGCTGCGCTACGAGGTTGCCGCCGACTGGCTGCGCGCGAACGGCTACGACTCCACGGTGGACGACCTGCACGACATGGCGGGGCTGGTGCTGAGGGAGACAGGTCTGCTGCCGCACGCGAACGCCGGCGCGCTGTACGGGGACGAGCTCTCCATGCTGCGCCGTGTCTCCCCCTCGCAGGGGATGATGCTCGAGACACTCCGCGACGATCTCGAGTGCCACCGCGGGGCCCCCGACAAGGAGCCACAGCGACGCATCGACACGCTGTGCACGGCCGGGGAACTGCGCATCCCGTTCACCTCGGGCATCCTCGTGGGCATCGGGGAGAACCGCGGGGACCGACTCGACGCACTCGGGCTGCTGGCCGCCGCACATGCGAGATGGGGACACCTGCAGGAGGTCATCGTGCAGAACTTCCTCCCGAAGGCCGGCACAGCGATGCACCGCGCGAGGCCCTGCCCGGAGGACGAGTACCTGTGGTCGATCGCTGCCGCCCGTCTGCTCCTGCCCGCCGGTGTGCACCTGCAGGCGCCGCCGAACCTGAGCGACGACTTCGGGGTCCTTCTCGATGCCGGCATCGACGACTGGGGCGGTGTCTCCCCCGTCACCGCCGACCACGTGAACCCGGAGCGACCGTGGCCGGCGCTCGACATCCTGCGTCGTGTCACCGAGGACCGTGGGTTCGCACTGGCACCGCGCCTCACCATCTACCCCGAGTACGCATCGCATCCCGACGAATGGCTGGACGAGGCACTGCGGTTCCCGGTGCTCGACCGCAGCGACGCGGAGAGTCTCGGCCGCGACGACCCTGGCGCGGTGTGGCCGGAGAAGGTCACGGCAGCCGACGTGGTGCACGACGGTGCCGAGGTCGTGCTGGTCGGGCACAAGTCGACACAGTGGTACTCCGGGGCGAACGTGCGCCCACCGTCGCTCGTGCCGCACCCGAGGCCCGGCGCACGCGGCCGCATCGCCGAGATCATCGAGGGGCACAGGGCCGGCCAGGAGGTCGGCCACGACGAGATCGTTGCGCTGTTCGGCGCGCGCGGGCCGGAAGTCGGGGCGGTCGCCGACTACGCGGACGAGCTGCGCTTTGCCACCGTCGGCGACACCGTCACGTGGGTTCTCAACCGCAACATCAACTACACGAACGTGTGCACCTACAAGTGCAGGTTCTGCGGCTTCTCGAAGGGACCGTTGTCACTCAACCTGCGCGGCACCCCGTACCTGCTCACGCTCGACGACATCGCCGACCGCGCGGTGGAGGCGGCGGCGCTCGGCGCCACCGAGGTCACCCTGCAGGGCGGCATCCACCCCGACTTCGACGGCGACTACTACATCGACGTCACCCGTGCAGTGAAGAGTGCCGTGCCCGACATGCACGTGCACGGTTTCACCGCGCTCGAGGTCACCGAGGGCGCGAGGCGCAACGGGGAGTCACTGCGCGACTACCTGCAGCGGCTGAAGGACGCGGGGCTCGCCTCCCTGCCGGGAACGGCGGCCGAGATCCTCGACGACACGGTGCGCGAGGTGCTCTGCCCTGACAAGGTGAACACCGAGGAATGGCTCGAGTGCCACCGACAGGCCCACGGCATCGGTCTGCACTCCAACATCACAATCATGTACGGCAGTGTCGAGAGCCCGCAGTCATGGGCGCGCCACATGGTGGTCACCAGGGAACTGCAGAAGGAGACCGGCGGGTTCACCGAGTTCATCCCGCTCCCCTTCGTGCACATGGCATCCCCGATCTACCTGCAGCGCCGATCGAGGCGCGGACCGACGTTCCGCGAGACCGTGCTGATGCATGCCGTCGGTCGCATCGCCTACCACGGCCTCATCGACAACGTGCAGGTCAGCTGGGTGAAGATCGGTGTCTCCGGCGCGTCTCAGTTGCTGCAGGCCGGCTGCAACGACCTCGGCGGCACGCTGATGGACGAGAACATCTCCCGTGCGGCCGGTGCGAACCACGGCCAGGGAATGACCGAAGGCCGCTTCGGGGAGATCGTCGCACCGATGCGGCGCACACTCGCACAACGCAACACCTCCTACGGACGTGTGGAGGCGGTCCGGGCCGGCTGAGCGCAACGCGCTTGTCAGCCCGAGCCGCGGGCGAGGAGCGCACGTCGCGCGTGCTCGATGTCGACCACGAGTTGGGCCCGCAGTTCGTCGATTCCGCCGAATGCCTTCTCGCTGCGCAGGAACGCAAGGAACCTCACCGAGGCCGTCTCACCGTAGAGATCGCCGGCGAAGTCGAGCAGGTGCGACTCGATCAGCGAATGCTGGGCGTCGCGGTAGAAGGTCGGTCGCCGGCCGATGTTCACTGCACAGGGGTGCTCGCTGCCGTCGGGCCGCACGTGGAGCGCCGCATACACACCGTCGGCAGGGACGCACATGCCCGGCGGCACGGCCACGTTCGCTGTCGGGAAACCGATCGTGCGGCCGCGCTTGTCGCCGTCGACCACCGTGCCACGCACCTCATGCGGCCGGCCGAGCATCCGGTTGGCGGTGTCGATCTCGCCTCCCGCGAGTGCGCGACGGATCGCGGTGCTGCTCACGGGCTCGTCGACACCGTCTGCGCGCGGCACCAGGCGCACCGGGTCCGCGGTGAAACCGTGACGCTCCCCCATCTCGCGCAGCAGGGTGACGTTCCCCTGGCGCATGTGCCCGAAGTGGAAGTCACTGCCGACGATCACCGCCTCGGCGGCGAGGCCGTGCACGAGCACACGCTCCACGAACTGCACTGCGGTCTCCTGCGACTGGTGCTCATCGAACGAGACCACGACCGTCGCATCGACACCGGTGGATGACAGCAGCTCGAGCTTGTGCTCCAGTGACGTCAACAGTCCCGGGGCCTGCTCGGGCCGCACGATCGACATCGGGTGTCGGTCGAAGGTGACGACCACCGAGCGAGCCCCCGATAGGGTCGCACGCTCCCTCGTCTGGGCGATCACCGCGCGGTGCCCCACATGCAGGCCGTCGTACATGCCGATCGACACCACGGAACGGGTGCCGGGCCACGGTGGGGTCGTGAGATCGGTCATCACCTGCACGTGCGCAGACGCTATCCGCGGCACGGCACCCTCGTCACGGTCACCAGGTCACGGTCACCAGGTCGCGCGACGCGGCAGACCGATGCGCACGGGCACGCCGGGCGAGAACATGCAGTGCGGCTCACCGACTGGTGCCGGGAGGCCGGCAACAACAACCAGCGTGTCGTCCACATGCTGCGGTGTCGCGCGGTGCAGAACCCACCGCGGATGGTCGACCGGCGCGTACATCAGCCGGCCGCCGAACCCTCGCGAGTACAGACCCCACCGTGCGGTGAGGAACACCTCGAGCGGCGACTGTGCGGTGATCTCCTCACCGATCGACACCGACAAGGATGTTCGCGCGCCGCGGGACGGCCAACGGCGGCTCACCGTGGACTCCAGGAGGTCGCCCGTCACCTTGTTCGATGCCCTGCCCCAACAGTACGGCAGCCGGTACGACAACCGGGCAACGACTGCGGGCAGGAACCGGTTCACATCGAGGGAGAGGAACCACACCCCGGGAACCCCGTTGCGGATCACGTAGGTGCGCACGTTGATCTCGGGGAACGACCCCAGCCACGGAACGGCGGGGAGACCGGGCACACCGATGCCGCGCATCGAGAACGGGACGAGGCCCACCCACGCGTGACCGTCGAACGTGTCGACCTCCAGCCCCTCCGGCAGGAGTCGCGCGACCTCGGCGGGGTCCACGCGCCAGTGCAGGTAAGCCAGATCGAGCCACTTCTGCTTCATCACCGCCCGGCGAACAGGCTGCGGGCATTCGGGGTGCAGCGTGCGTGAGTTCCCGTCGGTCGGCATGCTCAACGACCACCGAACACGACTGTCGGCTTGGCAAGTGCCTCGCGGAACGGTTCGAACACCGCGACGAGGTTCCCCGTCTGGTCGAACACCGCCCACGGCGGGGCGTCGTCCCACGCCGGGCGCACACGGCCGTACAGGGTCTCGTCGATGCCCGCATCGTCGAGGGTGTGACGGCTCAACCCGCGCACCAGTTCGTGGACGGGCAGCAGAACGGGGTTCTCGATGGTGCATGCCTCCGACACATCGAACCGGCCGGAGGAGTGCCGACGGAGCCTGCGGATGTGTGCGACGGTTCCGAGGGCCTCACCGAGGTCTGCACCGAGGGAGCGCACATACGTACCCGGCCCGCACCTCACGCGGGCAGCGAGCACGTGGGGATCTGCGGTGGGTTCGACCTCGAACGAGTGCACCTCGACAGGTCGTGCCTCGCGGTCGACGGTCTTGCCTTCCCTCGCGAGCGCGTGGAGGCGCTTGCCGTCGACCTTGAGGGCCGACACCATCGGTGGCACCTGCATGACCGTTCCCAAGAAACGCGCGGCGGCAGTGCTGCGGGCAACGTCGATGTCGACCGAGCGAATGTCGGATGTCGCGGTGACATTCCCCGAGTCGTCGAGGGTGTCGGTCGCGCTGCCGAGCACGATCTCGCATGTGTAGGTCTTGTCGGCACCGGAGAGGAACCGCAGCAGCCTCGTGCCGTTGCCCACCCCGATCACGAGCAGTCCGGTCGCGTCGGGATCGAGGGTGCCGGAGTGACCCACCTGGCGCTCGCCGAAATGCTTGCGCAGCTTCGCCACCGCGTCGTGGCTCGTCCACCCTGCCGGTTTGTCGAGAAGCACGAGCCCGTGCGTCTCGGGGATGCGGCGGCGACCCACCGCTACTCCTGCGTTTCGTCGTCCTGCGGACGGTCGACTGACGGCTTGCGGCGCAGCAGCTCGTCGATGCGCTCCGCGGCCCGGATGACCTCGTCGGGGCGGAAGGAGAGAACAGGGGTCTTGCGCGCGTGCATCTGGCGGTTGATGGACGACTGGATGCGGGCGCGGTGCTCGCCGAGTGCCTCCTGGATCGCGGCATCGCCTGCCTCGCCGGCCATGGAGTCGTAGTAGACGATCGCCCGGTTCATCTCGGGGTCGACGTCGATGGATGTCACGGTGACGAGGTCGAGCCTCTCGTCGTCGATCCGGGTGAGCTCGTCGGCGATGACCTCGCGCAGCACCTCGGACAGTCGCGCCGTGCGCGGGTACCCGTGGGACGAGCCGCCCTTCGGCTGGCGTCCGCGGGACCGTGGGCGTTGCTTGGACACGGAAATAGGATGGCACGGCCATGACCGAAAACCCCGCGACTTCGTCCATTTCCCGGGGTGTGCCCGAGTTCAGGTACACGGCTCGTCTCGCCGCCGAGATCGAGGCGCGGTGGCAGGACCGCTGGGAGCGCGAGGGCACGTTCCATGCGCCGAACCCGTCCGGTCCCCTCGGCGACACCGCGGCCGTCGCGGGGCGCGAGAAGTTGTTCGTGATGGACATGTTCCCCTACCCCTCGGGTGCGGGCCTGCACGTGGGTCACCCTCTCGGATACATCGCCACCGATGTGTACTCGCGCTTCAAGCGCATGAAGGGCTTCAACGTGCTGCACACGCTCGGCTACGACTCCTTCGGGCTTCCCGCCGAGCAGCACGCCATCGCCACCGGCATCCACCCGAGGGTGAACACGGAGCAGAACGTGGCGAACATGCGTCGCCAGCTGCGCCGCCTCGGACTCGGCCACGACCAGCGCCGCAGCGTGAGCACCACCGACGAGGAGTACTACCGCTGGACGCAGTGGATCTTCCTGCAGATCCACGGCTCGTGGTACGACGCGGATGCCGGACGCGCACGACCCATCGCGGACCTGGAGAGCGAGTTCGCCTCCGGCAGCCGCGCCACACCGGACGGCCGCCCGTGGGTGGCACTCTCGCCCGGCGAGCGCGCCGACCTGCTGGACTCCCACCGTCTCGCCTACCTGTCCGAGGCGCCGGTGAACTGGTGCCCCGGTCTCGGCACCATCCTCGCGAACGAGGAGGTCACCGCCGAGGGACGCAGCGACATCGGCAACTTCCCCGTGTTCAAGCGGGACATGAAGCAGTGGATGATGCGCATCACGGCGTATGCAGACCGTCTGCTGGACGACCTCGACAGGCTCGACTGGCCCGAGCCAATCAAGTTGATGCAGCGCAACTGGATCGGCCGCAGCGAGGGAGCCAGGGTCGACTTCTCCTCCCCCGCCGGCACCATCACGGTGTTCACCACGCGGCCCGACACGCTCTTCGGTGCCACCTTCATGGTTCTCTCCCCCGAGCACCCGCTCGTGACGGCACTCACCTCCGATGACCGCCGCGCGGAGGTGGAGGCCTACGTCGCCGCCGCCGCAACGAAGGAGGACGCGGACCGCCAGGATGACTCCCGCGAGAAGACCGGTGTCTTCACCGGTTCACACGCTGTCAACCCGGTGAACGGCGCGCAGGTTCCCGTGTGGGTCGCCGACTACGTGCTGATGGGCTACGGAACCGGTGCGATCATGGCCGTGCCGAGCGGCGACACACGCGACTTCGAGTTCGCACGCAGGTACTCCCTGCCGGTCGTGGCCACGCAGATGCCGCCGGACCCATGGTTCGCGGCACACGGCATCGAGCCATCGGCCGACTGCGGCACTTGGCCCGAGGCGTACGTGGGCGACGGCACCGTCATCAACTCCTCCAACGATTCGGTGTCGCTCGATGGCCTTGCGTCCGTCGCCGAGGCCAAGGCGCGCATGAACGGGTGGCTCGAGGCGAACGGCCTCGGCGAGGCAACGGTGACCTACCGCCTGCGCGACTGGCTGTTCTCCCGTCAGCGTTACTGGGGTGAACCCTTCCCCATCGTGTACGACACCGACGGCCGGGCCCATGCGGTGCCCGAGTCCATGTTGCCGGTGCTGCTGCCGGAACTTGACGACTTCAAGCCGACGGCTCTCGACCCCGACGACTCCGTCAGTGACCCCGTTCCGCCACTGGCACGCTCGGCCGACTGGATGCGGGTCACGCTCGACCTCGGGGACGGCCCGCGCGGGTACGTGCGCGAGGTGAACGTGATGCCGCAGTGGGCAGGGTCGTGCTGGTACGAGATGCGCTATCTCGACCCCACGAACACCGATGCCATGGTGGATGCCGGCGTGGAGCGCTACTGGATGGGCCCGCGCGGCGAGGGCCACACCGGTGGTGTCGACCTGTACGTGGGCGGCGTGGAGCACGCGGTGCTGCACCTGCTGTACTCGCGCTTCTGGCACAAGGTGCTGTTCGACCTCGGACACGTGAGCAGCGTCGAGCCGTTCCACCGCCTGTTCAACCAGGGCTACATCCAGGCATTCGCGTTCCGCGACGAGCGCGGCCAGACGGTGCCCGCGAACGAGGTCACGGAGACCGACGGCAGTTACGAGTGGAACGGTGAGCCCGTCACCCGCGAGTACGGGAAAATGGGCAAGAGCCTGAAGAACGTCGTCACGCCCGACGAGATGTACGACGAGTTCGGCGCCGACACGTTCCGCCTGTACGAGATGTCGATGGGCCCGCTCGATGCCAGCCGTCCGTGGAACACCCGCGACGTGGTGGGCATGCAGCGCTTCGCCCAGCGCCTGTGGCGCAATGCCGTCGACGAGGACACCGGTGCGCCGATCGTCGATGACTCGCCCGCTCCTGCCGACCTGCGCCGTCTCCTGCACCGCACCATCGCCGGCGTGGATGCCGACATGGACGGCCTCCGCTTCAACACCGCGATCGCGAAGCTGATCGAGCTGAACAACGCTCTCACCCAGCACGTGAACTCGACCGGCACCTCGCCGCGCGAGGTGATGGAGCCACTGGCGCGGATGGTCGCGCCCCTGTGCCCCCACCTCGGCGAGGAGCTGTGGGCCCGTCTCGGTCACGCCGCCTCCCTCACCTACGAACCGTTCCCCGTGGCCGACCCCGCCCTTCTGGAGGACGACACCGTCGAGGTTCCGGTGCAGGTGAACGGCAAGGTGCGGGCGCGCATCAC
>JBJTBF010000064.1:0-15896 GCA_046091145.1 Acidimicrobiales bacterium
ACATGTCGTAGTCCTCGAAGGACTCATCACCACTGAGACCGAGATAATCCATGGCCCGGCGGAAGAACGACATGGCCACAGGGTACTTCAGCCGCGGGGGCCGAAGAGTGCACTTCCGATGCGCACCATCGTGGAGCCGCAGCCCACCGCCGTCTCGTAGTCGGCCGACATCCCCATCGAACACACCCCGAGTCCCCCGTCGTCGCACATGCGACGAAGCGCCCGGAAGACGGGCTCTGCCGCCTTCGGACCACCCTCGGTCGGGCCCACCGTCATCAGGCCGAGCACCCTCACGCCCCGGTCAGCGGCATGGGCACGCAGGTCATCGATGCGCCCCGGCGCACACCCCCCTTTGCCTCGCTCTCCCGCCACGTTCACCTGCAACAGGACGTCCCCACATCCACCCTCGGCGGCCCGGCGGCCGATCGCGTCGATGACACTCTCCCTGTCGACCGACTGCCAGAGGGACACGAGTCCCGAGATCTTCCTCACCTTGTTCGACTGGATCGAACCGATCATGTGGAGCGGACCCGGCGGCGGACCGCCGGCGAGTTTCTGCACGATCTCCTGCACGTAGTTCTCCCCGAGCGCGTCGCACCCGGCCTCCGCTGCCGCGCGAAGGAGCTCGAGCGGGTGGGTCTTCGTCACCGCGACGACGCTGACGTGATGTCCTCCGGCGGTGGCGATGCGCCCGCGCACGTCGGCGAGGTTCGCGGCAATGCGCGCGGCGTCTGCAGCCGCCACGTCGCGGCTACTTCAGGAACGAGGGGACGTCGAAGTCATCGTCGTCGTCCCCCGACAGCGGGTCCTCACCGAAGATGTCGCGCACCGGCGCACTCGGCTCCGGCGCCCGGCGCGGCTCTGACCCGCGCGGACGGCCGCCGCCGTACGGAGCCCCACCGGGCCCGTCCCAGCGTTCGAAGCCCGCAGCGATCACGGTGACACGGATCTCGTCGCCGAGCTCGTCGTTGATCACCGTGCCGAAGATGATGTTGGCGTCCTGGTGGGCCACGTTGTGGATGACCTCGGCGGCGGCGTTGACCTCGAACAGACCCATGCTGGACGGGCCCGTGATGTTGAGCAGCACGCCGCGGGCACCGTCGATCTGCGCCTCGAGCATCTGGCTGGAGATCGCGGCTTTCGCGGCCGTGACGGCCCTGTTGTCCCCCGCCGCGGTGCCCATCCCCATGAGAGCGGAGCCCGCGTTGGCGAGGATCATCTTCACGTCCGCGAAGTCGGTGTTGATGAGGCCGGGCGTGGTGATGAGGGTGGTGATGCCCGACACACCAGCGAGCAGCACCTCGTCGGCGTTCTTGAAGGCGTTGACGAGGGATGTCTTCTCGTTCGAGGTCGTCAGCAACCGGTCGTTCGGGATCACGATGAGGGTGTCCACCTTCTCCTTCAACCGTTGTATTCCGTTGTCGGCCTGCACGGCGCGACGACGGCCTTCGAACTGGAACGGACGTGTGACGACACCGATGGTGAGCGCACCCGCGGCCTTCGTGATCTCGGCGACGACCGGTGACGCGCCGGTGCCCGTTCCGCCACCCTCGCCCGCCGTGATGAAGACCATGTCCGAACCCTGCACGAGTTCCTCGATCTCCTCACGGTGGGCCTCGGCCGCCGCGCGTCCGACCTCGGGGTCCGAACCTGCGCCGAGACCGCGGGTGAGGTCACGGCCGATGTCGAGCTTCACGTCGGCGTCGCTCATGATGAGCGCCTGGGCGTCGGTGTTGATGGCAACGAACTCCACCCCGCGCAGTCCGGCGTCGATCATCCGGTTGACGGCATTGACCCCGCCTCCGCCGACACCGATCACCTTGATGACCGCGAGATAGTTCTGGGGTGCTCCAGCCATGGGTCCGTACCTTTCGATCCTGGCGCGGGACGCGTCGTTTAATGGTGGCACAGACCGCCCCGGAAGTGTGGCAATTCGGCCGTTCCAGGCAGGGAAATGTCAGCGCCCGAGAACCGTCGGCTCCCCCGCGGAGACATCGATCACTGCGATGGTGCGCGGGTCCTGACGGCGCAGCAGCACGACGACTGCGACCAGTTTGTCCTGGAGACCGGTGGGGGTGCCGAACCTCACGAGGGTGTCGCCCTTCAGCACCATCGACAGTTCGCCCGCCGGGCTGAGGTCGAGGGCGGTCACCTTCGGCCGCAGTTCGTCGGGCAGTGCGAGCACCAGCTGCGCCGCGGCCCGGTACGCGTCGTCGGCCGATGCCCCGGCGGCGACATCGGGGCCAGTGCCCTTCACCTGCAGGTACTTGGTGGGCCACCCCGCGAGCACGGCAATCACCCTTCCGCGGGCATCAACCATGCGTGCCTTGCCGTCAGCACCGACGTACCACACGACAGGAACCCTCTCCGAGACCTCGACAACCACGCGCGACGGGAAGTGCGTGGTGATCCTGACGTCGGCCACCCATGGGTCCCCGAGCAGCACGCGCCGCGCGCGTGTGGTGTCGGCGGTGAAGATGGAGGTTCCCTTCAGGATGCTGCGGACCTCCTTCACGGAGTCGGCCGACGTGTACACGTTGCCCTCCATCACGAACGTGCGGATGGCGAAGATCGGCGATGCCATCACCCCGAGCATGAACACTGCGACGACGGCGAGCAGCAGTGCGATCTTCACCCATCGCACCCGCTTCAGCCGGTCGCGTCGCGCCCACGCCCGTCGACGCTCCTCGAACCTCGGGTCGACGTCGCGGTCGCGGGGCTGCTCCTCGTCCTCGTCGATGACGATCAGTGGGTCGCGCCCGGCACCCGTGCCGTCCCGGTCGGTGCCGGGCACGGCGCGGTCGGGGCCGGGGCCGGGGAACGAGACGACACGACCGGACCCGCCGGATTCATCGTCCTCCGTCCCGGCGGGAACAGCACCGGGTGCGGTCGTGCCCGGCCCGGCAACGGTCACGACCTCGGTGACGGTTGCCTCGAAAATGTCGTCGATGACGACCACTGCGTCGTCGGAACCGAACAGTTCGGACAGTTCCTGGAGCACCTCTGGCGTCGCCTCTGTGCGGCCCGGCTTCCCGTTGGTGACCGGTGCGTCGCGGGTGTTGTCGCCGCTCATGACGCCTCCCCCAGGGCGGTGCACAGGCGCCGCGTCGCCTCGACAGGATGCGACGCGCCGCTGTCGTTGCGCCTGAACCGTGCCGCGACGGACGGGTCGAACCCGACGAGCCGGGTCTCGCTCGCAAGCCGTGTGCCGGTCTCCGCCTCGACCCTCTCGCGCACCAACTCCATCACCGCGAGGACGTCGGCGGCCGTGGACCCGGCAGCTGCCTGCACGAAGTTCGCGTGCTTGTCGGAGACTGTTGCACCACCCACGGTGAGGCCGCGCAACCCGCAACGGTCGATGAGGGCACCGCTGCTCCCCGCGCCGGGTGCAGGGTTCACAAACACCGAGCCCGCGTTGCGTCCGCCGGGCTGGTGCTCGCGACGCCACGCCACGAACGATGCGATCTCGGCCGCGCAGTCATGACCGTTCGGCTCCCGGACGCACAACCTTGCCGTGGCAACCACGTGCCAGTCGCACAGCACCGAGCCCCGGAAGTGCAGCCCCAGCAGTGCGGCCTCGACCCACTCCGTGCGTCCTGACCGCAGCGATGTCACGGCGCACCCGACGAGGTCATCGATCATCTCTGATCCGTGACCACCGGCGTTCATGCGCACGGCACCGCCGACGGTGCCGGGCACACCGACGGCCCACTCGAGACCGCAGGCACCTGCGGCGACCGAGCGTCGCGCCAGCACGGGCAGTGGCATCCAGGCCGGCACCTCGACCGTGCCGTTCCTCACCTCGACACGCGCTGCGTCGGGATCAGTGGGCGGCCTGGGACGGATCACGAGCCCGTCGAAACCGCCGTCTGCCACGAGCGTGTTGCTGCCGTTGCCGAGCACGAACACCTCGACACCCGGATGAGCAGCCACGACGGATGCCACCGACGCGAGCGACACCTGGTCGGTGGTCTCCACCATTGCCCCCGCACACCCGCCCGTTCCGTAGGTGGTGAGTGCGCCGAACGGTGCGTCATCGGTGACCACGTGACCCACCGCACGCAGCGCCGCGACCAGATCCGTGAGCGCGGTCATGTTGCCGCCCTGAGATCATCGGGGAAGGTCGAGATGTCCCCGCAGCCCATGCTGATGCACACGTCACCTGCGGTGAGTTCCGCGTTCACCGCGGCGACGAGGTCGTCGCGTCCGGCTGCCCACACCACCCGGGGGTGGACGGCGCGCACCGCATCAGCGACCATCATGCCGCTGACACCGTCGATGCGCTCGGTTCCCGATGCGTAGATGTCGGTGATGAACACGACATCGGCCGCGGCGAAACACCCGGCGTACTCGCCTGACATGGCTGCCACCCTGTGGTACCTGTTCGGCTGGAACACCGCGAGAACTCTCCCCGTCAGCGCCGGGTGCGTACGGGCCGCCGACAGTGCGGCCTCGATCTCCGCCGGCAGGTGCGCATAATCGTCGACGAGAACGGCACCACGCTGTGTTCCCCTCTCACGGAACCGCCGGTCGATGCCGCCGAACGTGGCGACCGAGCGCGCGGCAACGTCGGGATCAGCCCCGAGATGGACAGCCATGGCGAGGGCAGCGGCACAGTTCAGGGCGTTGTGCCGCCCGCGCAGGGGCAGGTCGACGGGGACCTCACGGCCATGCAGTGACACGGTGAACGACATGCCTTCGCGACCGTGAAGGGGTTCACCCACGACGACGTCGTTGTCGCCCGAGAACCCGAAGGTCGCGGCGGTGCGGCCGGTCGAGCGCATCACCCCCGTTGCGCGGGCATCGTCACCGCACACGATCACCGTGCCGGTCACACCGCCGATGATCCGGCCGAAACCGGCATCGACCCCCGCGTCGTCGCCGAAGAGGTCGAGATGGTCGGTGTCGATGTTCGTCAGCACGAGCGACTCGAGGCGCAGGGCCTCTGCCGTGCCGTCGCTCTCGTCTGCCTCGATCACCAGCAGGCCACCGTCTCCCGTGCCGGCACCCGTGCCGAGGTCCAGCATCTCGGCGCCCACGTAGAAACCGGTGTCGATACCCGCCCCCCGCAGCATCGTGACGAGGAGTGCCGACGTGGTGGTCTTGCCGTGCGTGCCGGCGACGCCGACCGCGCGCGTCGCAGCCGTGAGTGCTGCGAGGGCGGCCGACCGGTGCACCACCGCCAGTCCTGCCCCCCGGGCGGCCACGAGTTCGGGGTTGTCGGCGGGCACGGCGGTCGAGTACACGACGTAGTCAGCGCCGGTCAGCCTCCCAGGGTCGTGTCCGGCCTGAGCGTCGACTCCCGCCTCGCACAGACGTGCCAGCACGGGCGAGTCCACCATGTCGGAGCCGGTCACCGTGTGCCCGGCCCCTGCCAGCAGCAGGGCTGTCGCACTCATGCCCGGCCCACCCACGCCGACCACGTGCACGTGCCGTGGCGACGAGAGGTCGACCTGCGGGGAGGGGTCACGGGGCCGGGACATGCACACCCATCTTTTCACCGCCGTGTCAGCGGGTTGCGGCGTTCCTGATCACCTCGACGAAGGCTCCGCTGCGGTTCGTCTGCCCGAGACCGCGGGCACGGGCAGAGATCGAGGCCCGTCCGTCGGCATCGCCGCACAGCCTCACCACCGCCGCTGCAACATCCGCGCCCGTGCGCTCCGACTCGGCCACGAGGACGGCCGCACCTGCATCGCTCAACCAGCGCGCATTCCCGGTCTGTTCGTCGTTGGCGGCACCCGGCCACGGCACGAGAACCGCGACCGCCCCGAGCGCTGCGACCTCGGCGACCGTGCTGGCGCCGGCCCGGCTCACCACCACGTCGGATGCAGCGAGCATGCGCGGCAGTTCCGGGTCGTGCGCGACAAGTCGCACCTCCACGGAGCCGGTGCGCCTGCGGTCGGGAGCGACGAAGAATCGCGGGCCCGTCACGTGGTGAATCACCGCGCGAATGCCTGCACCGTCGAGGGCTGCCGCGATGTCCTTCACCGCCTCGTTCAGCACCGCGGACCCGAGCGAACCGCCCACGACGGTGACGAGACGGGTTGTGTCGTCGAGCCCCACCTCGCGACGTACTTCTGCACGCACTGCGGACGGTTCCATGCGGCGCACGACCGAGCGCACCGGTGCACCGGTCACGACCGCGTTCGGCAGCACCGAACCATCGAAGGCGACCGCACACACCGCCGCCCTGCGTGACTGGCGACGGGTCGCGAGGCCGGGCGAACGGTCATAACTCACGCACACCAGCGGGACCCCCGCCGCTACGGCGGCGCGGGCCATCGGCTCGCTCGCGTACCCGCCGACGGACACCACGACCGCGGGTCTCCACCGGCGGACCAGTGACCGGGCGCGCAGTGTCGAGCGGGCGAGCCTGACCGGGAGTGCCATGTTCAGCGCGAGTGCACGCAGGGACACGGACCGCTGCAGACCCGAGATCGGCAGGAACTCGCAGGTGAAACCGAGCGGGGGCACGACGGAGGTCTCGACGCCGCGCATCGCCCCGACATACGCGAGCTCGCCGGCATCGACCCCGGCATCGACGAGTGCCTCGAGGATGGCGACGGCAGGCACGACGTGCCCGCTCGTTCCCCCACCCGTCACGACCGCGAACACGGTCACCGTGACCTCGGGTGACGGGCCACGTTCAGCAGCAGACCCGAGGCCACCATCGTCGCCAGCAGCGACGAGCCGCCATACGACATGAAGGGCAGCGTGAGACCGGTCATGGGGATGACACCCGTGATGCCGCCCACGTTGATGACCATCTGGGAACCGAACCATGCCGAAACGCCACCGGCAATCAACGCACCGTGCATGTCGCGCGCTGCACGGGCCGCCTGGATGCCGAAGAAGAACAACAGCGCGAAACCACCGATGATTGCGATGGCCCCGAGAAGACCGAGCTCCTCGGCGATCACGGCGAAGATGAAGTCGCTGTGCGCAAGCGGGACGTAGCCCCACTTGCTCGTCCCCGACCCGATGCCCGTTCCGGTCATGCCACCGTTCGCGATGCTGAGCAGCGATTGGTAGACTTGGTACCCGCTCAGGCTCTTCGTCCCCTCGGGATCGAGCCACGCATCGAGTCGGCGACTTGCGCTGTCGGCCTGCCTGAACACGAGGGCTCCCGCCGCCGCCAGACCGACCACTGTCGCCGTCAACTGGTTCATCGGGATGCCGGCGAGAACCATCAGCAGGAGGAGCACCATGGTGAACACGAGTGCGGTCCCGTAGTCCCTCTGCGCCATCACCAGTCCGCCCGTGACCACGAGGATGCCAAGCATGCGGTACAGGACCTCCTCCCTGATCCGCACGTACCTGTGCCTGAGCGCGAGGAAATGTGCGCAGAAGAGGACAGTCGCGATCTTCATGAACTCCGACGGCTGCAGACGGAACGCACCCCACTGCAACCACGCGGTGGCACCGTTGATGTTGCGTCCGATGAAGATCACCAGTGCGTTCAGCGCCAGCGAACCGACGACCCACGGCGCCAGCCAGGCCGTCTTGCGCCAGGACTGGTACGGGATCTTGTACGCACCCCACATCCCGACCGCCCCGAACACGGCCCACACCACTTGACGACGAAACAGCCGGAAGGCGGACTCACCGGAGTGCAGGCTCACGACCGACGACGACGACAGCACCATCACGAGACCGAGAGCGGTGAACACGCACGTGACCGTGAGGATGACCCAGAACGCGGTGGTCGGGGCGCCCAGCGACATCTTGTGCTTCTCGTCGAGCTGCAGCCGGCGAAGCATGTCCTCACGGCGCTGGCGGAGCGACGGTTGTGCACGGCGTGGTTCGGTGGTGCTCATTGCCCGTCCCCTTTCCCGAAGTGCGCCCTGACCCGGCGCTGGAAATCGGCGCCCCTCTCGTTGTAGTTCCTGTACCAGTCGTAACTGGTGCATCCCGGGGACAGGACCACGGGTTCACCGGACGACGCGAGACGGGCAGCGAGGCGCACCGCGTCCTGCATCGATGCGGCGGTCTCGACGGGACAGATGCCACGGAAGGCATCAGCCACGAGGCCGGCGTCATCCCCGATGGCGACGACCGCGGTCATCCGGTGCGGCTCGGACGCCATCTGCCGGAGGTCGAGGCCCTTGTTGCGGCCGCCCGCGATGAGCACCAGCCGGTCGAACGAACGGATCGCGGTGAGTGCCGCGTGCGGGCTGGTGGCCTTTGAGTCGTCGTACCAGTCGGAGCCGCCGAAGCGACCCACGAGTTCGATGCGGTGACCGGCGGGCACGAAACCGGCGAGTGCACCCGCCGTCGAGCCACTGCGCACGAGCCCGGACTCCACCGCGAGCGCCGCAGCGGCGAGAGAGTTCGTGATGTCATGCGGCATCGCGCGCCACAGGTCGGCGACCCGGCACAGCGACCCGGCCGGACCGACCAGTTCCCCGCCCGACACCGTGTAGTCGGCCGGTCCCGAATGGGGCAGACCAACGGTCACGGTCCGTCCGGCGGAGGCGCGCGCTGTCTCGACGATTGTCGGGTCGGCGACAGGAGCGACGGCCACGTCGTCGGCGCGCAGGTGTGCCCACAGCCGCGCCTTCGACGCGCGGTAATGGGCGAGGTCGGGGTGCCAGTCGAGATGGTCGGGGGCGAGGTTCAGCCACACCGATGCATCGCACCGGAAGGTCGTCACCCTGTCGAGACGGAAGCTCGAGCATTCCACCACGAACACGTCGGTGGAAGGGTCATCGACGGCCGCCAGGAACGGAAGGTCGGTGTTGCCGACCTCGGCCGCGACGAGTCCTGCGCCGCGCAGGAGATGTGCGGTCAGCATCGTGGTGGTGGTCTTCCCGTCGGTACCGGTGACACCGAGCAAGGGCCGCGGCCCGCCGGGCCGGAGAAGCTCACGCTCGTACGCGAGGTCGAGTTCCGAACGCACGGGGATGCCCTTCGACACGGCGGTCGTGATCACGGCGTTGGACGGCGGGACTCCAGGTGCCGGCACGACCATGTCGACGCCGTCCAGCAGCCCCTCGATGCCGCGCGGGGCGGAGACATCATGCAGTTGCGCACCGATCGATGCGGCGAACCCCGCGTGTGCCGGCGCGGGGCGGTCATCGGAGACCCGCACCGTCCAGCCGTGGCGCACGAGGGCCCCGGCAACTGCCTGCCCCGTCACCGCGAGCCCGTGGACGGCCGCGACCGGCATCAGTTGCCGCCGAAGTTGTCGGCTATCGATGTGAAGTCGGCGATGAAGAGTGCAACGGCGGCAGCAACGCAGATACCGGAGATGATCCAGAAGCGGATGATCACGGTGGTCTCGGGCCAGCCGACGAGCTCGAAGTGATGGTGCACCGGCGACATGCGGAACAACCGGCGCGTGCGGCCCGATGCCTTGAACACGCCCATCTGGATGGCGACCGACCCTGCCTCCATCACGTTCAGCGCGCAGATGAGCGGCAGGAGCAGGTGCGTGTTGGTCGTGACGGCGAGAAGCCCGAGCGCCCCGCCGATCCCGAGCGCCCCCACGTCACCCATGAAGATGCGTGCCGGTGCCGCGTTCCACCACAGGAAACCGCCGCACGCCCCGGCCATGGATGCCGAGAACACCGCAAGGTCGAGCGGGTTCACCAGGTCGTACACGTCAGGGTTCCTGAATGCCCAGTAGGCGATCACGGTGAACGCGAGGAACCCGAAGAGGGCCGACCCCGCCGCGAGACCGTCGAGGCCGTCAGTCACGTTCACAGCATTGGTCGTGGACCACACCATGAGCGCCGTCCACGGCACCCACAGCCACGGTGCGAGTTCCCATCCCGGGAGGTCGAAGCGCGTGAAGCTGAGTGTCTCGCTCACGCCGGTGCCGACCATCAGCCAGGTCATCAGCAGAATCACGAGACCGAAGGTGATCCAGCCCTTCCTCTTCCAGAGGATCCCCCTGTTGTGCGACTTGCGCACCTTCAGGAAGTCATCGAGGAAACCCATGAGGGCGAGCACCAGCACCCCCGCCCACATGATCATCGCCTGGTCGGAGAGCGCGATGCCGTCACGCAGGTGGGCGACCAGCCAACCGAGGAATGCCGACCCGATGATGGCGATGCCGCCCATGGTGGCGGTGCCCTGCTTCTTCATGTGATGGACCGGCCCGTGGTCCTCGGAGCCGAGGATCGGCTGGCCCTTGCCGAGGCCCGCGAAGATACCGATCATCCAACGCGTCCCGAAGAGCGAGAGGAACATGGACACCGCGCCACCGATGAGGACTGCGATCATCGTCCGGAGTTCCTTTCCCCCACCGCTGCGCGAACGACCACGACATCGGAGAAGTCGCGCATCACACCGGCGGACTCCTGGTAGGTCTCGTGTCCCTTGCCGGCGACAACCACTATGTCACCGCCGGATGCCCCGGACACGGCGTTCCGGATCGCTTCCTCCCTGTCGATGCAGACGGTGACCGTTGCAGGGCCGTTCCCTGTTCCCCCGAGAATGTCCGCGACGATGGCGGACGGATCCTCGTCACGTGGATTGTCGGACGTCACGATGACGTGGTCCGCGAGACGCGCGGCGACCTCCCCCATCGCGGCACGCTTGCCGCGGTCGCGGTTGCCGCCACAGCCGAACACCACGGTCACGCGGCCCATGGACACTGCGCGGGCCGAACGAAGCAACCGCTCGAGCGCATCGGGTGTGTGCGCGTAGTCGACGACCACGCTCCAGTCGCCGCCGGTCTCGACCGTCTCGAACCGACCGGGTACCTGCTCCATCCGGACGGCAGCCGCCGCAGCCTCCGCGGGGGACACGCCCTCGAGTGCGGCCACGGTGAGCGCGAGCAGTGTGTTGTCCACCGTGAAGTCGCCGCCGACCGGGACGCGCACGGTCTCGCCGCACCACCGGAACGACACCCCCGTCGCACCGACGGAGACAGCCTCCACAGACCCGCGGTTGCACCGCTCCACGGGCACCTCGAGCGAGTCCGCGAGTCGGCCGCCCCACGGGTCGTCCACGTTCACCACCGCGTGCCGGCACGAGGCGGGCCGGAACAGACTCGCCTTCGCCGCGAAGTAGTCCTCCATGGTCGGGTGGAAATCCAGGTGGTCGCGGCCGAGGTTCGTGAACACAGCCACGTCGTACACGATCCCGCCGGTGCGGTGCATCACCATTGCATGTGACGACACCTCCATCACGACGTGCGTGGCCCCGTCCCTCGCCGCGTCCGCGATCAATGATTGCAGTTCAACGGCTTCCGGCGTGGTCCGCTCGCCCGTCAGGGTTCCGATGAGTCGAGGCCTCAGTCCCGCTCCGCCCAGCAGCGAACTGATGAACGATGCAGTGGATGTCTTGCCGTTCGTGCCCGTGATCCCGATCATGCGCACGGACCTCGAGGGGTGGCCGAGCAACTCGGACACCAGCGGGCCCGCGACCGAACGCACATCGGGGACGGGCACCTGGAGTTCCGTCGGCACACCCGGCACATGGCGCTCGCACACGATGCCCACCGCCCCCGCGTCGAGCGCAGCCGCGGCGGAGTCATGGCCGTCATGCGACGACCCGGCGAAGCACAGGAAGACGTCACCACGTTGCACATCACGGGAGTCATCAGCGATCCCGGTGACAGTCACCGCCTCCGGCACGACACGTGAACCGGCAATCACGGCGACGCGGTCCAGGGTGACGGCCGGAACGGTGCACCGCGACATGCGGCCCGCTCAGTGCCCGACGTCGGCGCCGACGCGGCCGGCACAGCCCGTGCTGTTGCCGGTCGGTTCGATGCCGAGTTCGTTCATCAGCGTGGGCACCAACTGGGCGAACACAGGGGCGGCGGCCGTGCCGCCGAACCGGTCGATGCTGCCCGAGTTCGGCTCATCAATCGACACGAGGACGGTGACCCGCGGGTCGGCAGCGGGGAAGAACCCCACGAACGACGCGAAGTAGCGCCTGCCGCCGGCGTCCGTGTTGTACGTGCCGTTCGCCTGCAGTTTGTATCCCGTACCGGTCTTGCCGGCGATCTCCATGCCCTTGACCTTCGCCCGTTCGCCGGTGCCGGTGCAGACGACGTCACGCATCATGTCCTTCATCGTTGCAGCCGCCGCCGGCGTGAGCACGTCGTGCCGGGACGTTCCGGTTGTTGTACGGCGCCGGCCGTCCCTGTCGATCGTCGCAGACACCAGTCTCGGGGCCACGTACCGGCCGTCGTTGGCTATCACGTTGACCGCCGACACCAGCTGCAACGGCGTGACAGCGAAGCCGTAGCCGTAGGACACTGTGGACCTCTCCGTGCCGTAGGTCTTCTTCACCGACTTGAGGATGCCCCTGCTCTCGCCGGGGTAGTTCAGCCCGGTCCGGACACCGAAACCGAACTTCGTGAGATAGTCGTGCACCTTCGTGAAGCCCACGGTGTCCGCCACCATCATCGTGCCGATGTTCGAGCTCTCCGACAGGATCGTGCGCACGTTCATGGGTATCGGCCCGTGCGGCCACGCATCACGGATCGGGAAGTCGTCAATGCGAACGAGGCCCGGCACGGTCAACGAGGTGTCGGGATTCACCGTGTTCTCGTTGAGGGCAGCACTGATGCTGAACACCTTCGCCACCGAACCCGGCTCGTACGACTCCACGACCGCGTAGTTCGCGTCGGCGATGCCGACCGACCCGTCGGCCCGGCGCTTCACGTTCGACATCGCGAGGATGTCCCCGGTGCGCGAATCCATGGCGATCGCCGTGCCGCCCTTTGCGCTCAGTTGCTGCACGCGGCTGAGCAGGGTGGCGTCCATGTGGTACTGCACCTGACGGTCGAGGGTGAGAACGATGTCATCACCGGGAACCGGCTGCACCGTGGTGGTGCCCTCCCCCGCAATCGACCGGCCCGCGTTGTCGACCTGCCGGACGCGTGTGCCGTCCACGCCGGACAGGACGTCGTTGAACATGAGCTCGACACCTGACGTGCCGAGTCCGTCGGGGTCGGTGCGTCCGATCACCGGCTCCGCGACGCCGCTCTCCACCACTCTGGCCGGCTCCACGTACGAGTAGATACCCTGGATCCCGAGCGACAGGACGGAGGCCGCGACCGACTTGTCGAGTTCGCGTGCCACGTAGGTGAACTTCGCTTCCTTCTGCGAGAGGCGCTCCAGCAGTGATGCCTCCTGTGCCGGGTCGATGCCGAGCAGAGACGCAACGGCCCTGGCGGTGGCGGCAGGATCCTCCATCACCCGGGGGTCGGCCCAGAGGGTGGTGGTGGGAACGGACATCGCGAGTTCGTTGCCGTTGCGGTCGAAGATCACGCCGCGGCTCGCGCGCACTGTGTTCACCCGTGTCCGCTGGTCGATGCTCTCGGCGAGGTACCCCGAGCGGCCCCATGTCTGCAGGTACGCGACCCTGACGACGAGAAGAGCACTCATCAGGAGCATGCCCACCATCACGGCCACGAGGCGACGACGCATCGACTGGTCGACCTGGCGGGAGTCCATCTTCATGGCACCCTGCGCACGGGTGTGACGTGCCGGGGCGACAGGTCGCCGTGGGGCGGCCTTGCGCGGTGCCGCCGTGCGGGTGTCGTCGCGGCGCGACACTGTGCGGGTGGCGGCCTTCCTTGCGCCGGCAGCGGTCCCGGGCGTGCGCTGGCCCTTGCGGTCCCGCCGGCCGGATGCAGACGTCCGCCCCTGCCGCGCCTGGCCGTGCGAACGGCTGCGGCGCCTGATCTCCGCCGGGTCGCTCATGGCGCCGTGACGGTCCTCTTCATCCGGCCGAACTCATCGAGATGGGTGGTGCGGTCGGACTTCACGTCGGAGTCCACCTTGCCCACACCTGATGCGACGAGAACCGCGATGTCCGTGGGGATGTTGACCATGTTGGTGTCGAGACCCTGCACCATGCCCATCGCCCTCGCGCGCTCGTTCAGGTACGCGGGCGACTGGAACCTCGCACGTTCCGCGCGGAGACGGTCGAAGTTGTTGCGGGCACGCACGATGTCGACGTTCAGCCTGTCGAGGCGAAGCTGCTGCTGGGCCATGTGGGTGCGCAGGAGCACCACGGCGAACAGGCTTCCGATCACGACTGCCACGACCGTGCTGATCCGCACGCTGCGCCTGTTGCGACGCGGCACCAGTTGCAGGTCCGGGGTCCCGTCGGGGACGAGAACGGGAATGAGTCTCTCGGCGAGCGCCATCAGCGGTCTCCCCCGAGCTTCTCCACCGCTCGCAGGCGCGCGGATCCGGCGCGGGGGTTGCGCGTTGTCTCCGCGGTCGTGGGGTCACGGCGCACGCGGACGCGGCGCACGAGTCGCACTGCACCGCAGCCGCACGGAAGACTGTCCGGACAGGTGCAGCCGCCGGTCTCGGCATTCCGCAGCACTGACTTCACGATGCGGTCCTCGCCCGAGTGGTACGTGAGCACGGCGAGCCGTGCACCCGGACGGAGCAGACCGATCGCGGCCTCGAGAGCGACGGGGAGAATCGCGAGCTCCTGGTTCACCTCGATGCGGAGAGCCTGGAACGTGCGCCTGGCGGGATGGCCGCCCCGGCGGCGGGTTGCTGCAGGGATCGCATCCGTCACGATGCGCGCGAGTGCGGCAGTGCCGTGCACGGGTCGGTTCGCGACAATCGCGCGCGCGATGCGGCCGGCGAAGCGTTCGTCGGAGTTGTCGCGGATGATGCGGACCAGGTCGACCTCGTCATAGGTGTTCACCACGGTGTCGGCGCTGAGCTCGCGGGTGCGGTCCATCCGCATGTCGAGCGGTGCATCATGCCGGTGCGAGAAGCCGCGCTCGGCAACGTCGAACTGCGGCGAGGAGACACCGAGGTCAAAGAGGGCGCCGACGAGTCCGTCGGCACCCTCCCGACCCACCACTTTCACCAACGAATCAAAGCGGGCGCGCCGGAGGGTCGCACGCCCGCTCAGACCTTCATCATCGAGCCGGCGCGCAGCAGCATCGAGCGCCGCGTCGTCCTGGTCGATGCCGAGAAGTGTCACGTCTGCGTGCGCGGCGAGCACCGCAACCGCGTGGCCGGCCCCGCCGAGGGTCGCGTCGAGGAACACGCCGGGCCTGAGGTCCCCGAACACCTCGAGAATCTCCTCGAGCATCACGGGGTCGTGCGCGAACCCGCTCATGCAGGTTCCCCCGGCACCCGGCAGTCTCCCGGACGGCAGATGCCTCCCGGATTTCTCCCCGGAGAAGGCGCGATGACAGCGGGCGGAGTTGAAGCTGACCACCGTGCCGTCCGGGAGACTGCCGGGGGCCGCGAGCCCCCGGTTGTGTGTACGGGAACCAGACTCATGACGGATCACTTGTCTGCTCCCGCGATCTTCTCTGTTCCTTCCGCCGCGATGCGCTCGTGGCGGGACGGGTCCCAGATCTCGACCCGGTCGAAGGCGCCGGTCACGACGACCCTGGAGCCGAGGGACAACCCCGCATAGCTGCGGAACATCTCCTCGAGGTTCACCCTGCCCTGTGCATCCACGGCCACCTCGACGGTGTTGCTGGCGAGTGCACGCAGTTCGTTGCGGTCGACCTCGCCGCGGCTGACCTTGGCGAGCATCTCCGCTGCCAGACCGTCGAATGCCTCGGCAGTCAGCACGTCGACGCACTTGTCCCGGCCGAAGGCGAGATAGCAGCGCGGCTCGAGACGGGGACGGAACGGCGCAGGCAGAGCAAGCCGACCCTTGGGGTCCAGCTGCCTTTCGTGCCGCCCGACGAACACGCCTCCGCCTCTCCCGACTGGACGACCTCCGCCCTGTCGCTGACGTCACACTATCCCCACTTGCCCCCACCGTCAACCACTTCTCCCCACCAGACACCACCACTCCCCCCACCGGTCCCCACGGGGCGAAGGAATCACGGGGCTCGGGGATGTGGAGGGGTTCAGGGGTGCCGCAGGAACCAGTGCCGAAGGAACCGGTGAGTTCAACACGGGCCGGCCCGACCCCGGACCGGGCATGTCCCTCGGTCA
>JBJTBF010000065.1:0-20446 GCA_046091145.1 Acidimicrobiales bacterium
GAGACCGTGCAGGGTGCCGGCACGCTCGTAGCGGTACACGTTGCCGAGTTCGAAGAGCCGCAACGGAAGCTCGCGGTAGCTGCGCTGGCGGCTCCCGTACACGAGACAGTGCATCGGGCAGTTCATCGGCTTCGGGTAGTACGTGCCGTTGTCCATTTCCATCGGCGGGTACATGCCGTCGGCATAGAAGTCGAGGTGGCCCGATGTGCGGAAGAGGTTCGCGTTCGCGAGGTGCGGCGTGTAGACGAACTGGTAGCCGCCGTCCATGTGGCGTTGGCGGCTGTAGTCCTCCATCAACTTCCTCGAGATCGCGCCCTTCGGGTGCCATACGGCGAGACCGCCACCGAGTTCCTGGGGGAACGAGAGCAGGTCGAGCTCGTTCGCGAGCCTGCGGTGGTCACGCTTGGCGGCCTCCTCGAGTCGGTGGAGGTGCTCCTTCAGGGCGGAGTCGCTCTCCCATGCAGTTCCGTAGATGCGCTGCAGCATGGGGCCCTTCTCGTTGCCCCGCCAGTACGCACCGGCCACCTTCTGCAGTGCGAAGTGGCCGAGCCGGCCGGTGGACGGAACGTGGGGTCCGCGGCAGAGGTCGACGAACTCGTCGGTGTTGCGGTACACGCTGATCGTGCTGCCGTCCCCGACCTCCCCTGAGTCGTCGCCGTCGGCCGAACCGGAGGTCACGCGCTCGATGATCTCGCACTTGTAGCGCTGCGACGCGAACATGCGCAGCGCGTCCGCCGGGGAGACCTCGGAACGCTCGAACGGCTGGTCGGCCTTCATGATCTCGCGCATGCGGGTCTCCACCGCGCGCAGGTCGTCCTCGCTGAAAGTGCGCCCGTCCGGAAGGTCGAAGTCGTAATAGAAGCCGTCCTCGATCGCAGGGCCGATCGTGTACAGGGCGCCGGGGAACAACTGCTCCACCGCCTGCGCCCGCACGTGGGCCGTGGAGTGGCGCAGCACATGCCGGCCCTGGTCGGACTCCGACGTGACCACCGCGACCCTGTCGCCCCCGGCCACGGTGGTGCCGAGGTCGACCTCGGCACCGTTCACAACCCCGGCCAGGGCCGCCTTGGCGAGCCGGGAGCCGATGGAGCGCGCGACGTCGAGAACGGTGGAGCCCTCGGGCACGACGCGTTCGGAGCCGTCGGGCAGGATCACTGCGATGTCGGTCATCAGGCCGACAGTCTAAGGAGCGGTCGACTGCAGCTCGGGTGTATTTGAGTCCTCGGCCTCGCCGCCCACGACGGCCTTCGGCGTGGCGAGGTTCTCGGCGCGCTTCGTGGAGTAGGTGTTGCGGTACTCCTGCCCGCTCAGGTCGCGGATCTCGAACATCACCTCGTCGATGAGTTCGCGCCACACGAGATGGTCGTCCGCGCGGTCTGCGTAACGGTCGACGTGGATGGGACGACCGAACCGGATGGTGCAGGGCTTGCGCAGCTTGGGCAGGAACGTATCGGGTGGCTGGATCTCGCGCGTGCCCACGATCCCGACGGGAATGATGGGACACCCGACCTTGAGCGCAAGACGCGCCGCACCCGTGTGACCCTTGTAGAGCATCCCGTCGCGGCTTCGCGTGCCCTCCGGGTAGATGCCGAATAGTTCGCCCCTGCTCAGCACCTGCTCGGCAGCGTCGAGAGCGGCATCGCTCCTCGAGCCACCGGAACGGTCGATGGGGATCATTCCGAGCGCCGGGAACAGGTGCTTGGTCTTCCACGAGTCCATGTACTCCGCCTTGCCGACGAACGAGATGTTGCGACCGACGAACGTCATCACGAACACGGAGTCGAAGAAGCTGATGTGGTTCGGGCAGATGATTGCCGGCCCGTCGACGGGGATGTTCTCGACTCCCTCGATGGACAGATCCCAGAGACGGCGCGACACCGGGTCGAGGACGTTGCGGAGCCTGTGCTGCGATGCTCCCGCACCGGAGTACAGCTTCGGGTTCTGCGGGACTGCGGTCGCCTCTTCTCCCTGGGTCATGGGCGCAGAGTATGGCCTATTCGGGGCCGATTGCACAGGGGTTGTGACAACTGCGACGGAACGTCAAACGCCCGCAACAGGGCCAAAACACGACAGAGCGGTCAGCCCGCAATGACACGGCGGTCGAGGCGCACACCGAGCAGACCTGCACCCTCGGTCACGTCCTCCCCGGCCGCCGCAGCTCGGTCGAGCGCGGCGACCGCACCGGGGGTGTCGAGGTCGTCATCCAGCCGGTCGCGCACCTCGTCGGCCACCCTGCCCCGGCCTCCGCCGACCGAGCCGAGCCAGGAGGAGAGCCGGCCGGCATTGCGGGGCATCAGGCCGTCGTCCCACTCCCACTCGCGGCGGTAGTGGTGCTGAACCACCCCGAGACGGATGGCCCTGGGGTCCCACTCGCGGCGGAGGGCATCGACGAACACGAGGTTGCCGAGGGACTTCGACATCTTCTGGCCGTTCATGTCCACCCTGGCCACGTGCATCCAGTGGCGCACGAAGGGCTCCCCCGTCGCGGCTTCGGACTGGGCCCTCTCGCACTCGTGGTGGGGGAAGATGAGGTCGCTGCCGCCTCCGTGGAGGTCGATCGTGGTGCCCAGCTCGCGCAGTGCGAGCGCCGAGCACTCGATGTGCCAGCCGGGACGGCCCGGCCCCCACATCGCATCCCAGGCAGGTTCGTCGGCGGCGGAAGGGTGCCACAGGACGA
This sequence comes from Acidimicrobiales bacterium, assembly GCA_046091145.1. GTDB lineage: Bacteria > Actinomycetota > Acidimicrobiia > Acidimicrobiales > Ilumatobacteraceae > UBA2093. The sequence goes on from JBJTBF010000065.1 coordinate 2,678, forward strand.
AGTCGAGCGGGTCGCGCTTGTTGGGGTCATCGACGTTCCCCCCGCGCTGCCGGGCGAACTCGACCATCTCTTCACGGCTGTATTGGGACACCGACCCGAACGACGGGAACTTCGACACGTCGAAGTACACCGAACCGCCCGCGACGTACGCGAACCCGCGGTCGAGGACCATGCCGATGAAACCGCGGATGTCCGGGATCGCAGAGGATGCGCGGGGCGTGCTGTGCACGGGCAGCATCTCGAGTGCCTCCATGTCGCGGTTGAACCGTGCCTCCTCGCCGGCCGCCAGGTCAAGGTAGTGGACGCCGAGTTCGCGGGCCTTGGCGAAGAGAGGGTCGTCGACGTCGGTCACGTTGCGCACGCAGCGCACCGTGTGGCCCAGGTCGATCAGTCTCCGTTGCACGATGTCGTACGCGAGGAACGTGGCGGCATGCCCGAGATGGGTTGCGTCGTATGGCGTGATGCCGCACGTGTACATGAGCACCGTCGCGCCCGGTTCGAACGGGACGACCTCACCTCGCGCCGTGTCGAAGAGCCGCATCGACATTGCTCAGGCCCGCGGGTCCCTCTTGATGCCGGTGAGTTTCGGTGCGACCCGGGTGCGGTAGCGGACGTTCAGCTGCAGCAGCACCGCAGTGAATGCCTCGATGGCCGTGGCGTTCGAGAGCTCGCCGGCATCGAGCGGCCTGCAGCCGGGGATGTGTGACACGATGTCCATCACTGCCTTCGTTGCCTCTGCATCGTCGGAGCACACGAGCACGTCGGAATCGATCGGCTCACCGAGGTGCCCGAGCTCCTTCGCCGGCAGGTGGTGGAACGCGGCAACCACCCTGCACCCCGGGATTGCCGCCTGGACGTGGGCGGCCACGCTCCCCCTCGGCGGGACGAGGGGCTGGAACTCCCCGCCCACCCGGACGAGGGCGTTCGCCATGCTGATCACGATCTTGCCCTGCAGCGTGTCGAGGTGCTCCTGCGCGGTGGTGGCGGCGGAGTCCCACGGTGTCGCCAGCACCACCACGTCACACATCGCCGCATCGTGGTTGTCACCCGGCACGATCGACAGCACATGGTCGGGGTGCGCGGCCCTCTGGCCGTCGACGGCCTCCATCGCGCGGTAACGGGAACGCGAGCCCACGACCACGTCATATCCCACCGAGGCGAGCCGTGCGCCGAGCGCACTTCCGGCCGGCCCGGTACCACCGAGTATCCCGATACGCATCGGGCAGAGCCTTACACACGGGACCCTCCCGAACTACGGTCGGGGACATGGGCCTGCTCGACGGTAAGAGAATCGTTGTCACGGGGGTCCTCACGGATGCCTCCATCGCGTTCAGGACGGCCCAGCTGGCCCAGCGTGAGGGTGCCACCGTCGTTCTCACGGGTGCCGGACGTGGTTTGTCGCTCACGCAGCGCACCGCACGCAAGCTCGACGAGGCGGCCGAGGTGCTCGAGTTCGACGTGACCGTCGACGAGCACGTGACGCGCGTGCGCGACCAGGTCGCCGCGGCACTCGGAGGAGTCGACGGCGTGGTGCACTCGATCGGTTTCGCCCCGGCGGCCTGTCTCGGCGACGACTTCATGGCCGCCCAATGGCCGGATGTCGCGGTGGCCGTGCAGGTCTCGGCCTACTCGCTGAAGACACTCGCCGATGCGTTCCTCCCGTTGATGGGCCGTGGCTCATCGATCGTCGGCATGGACTTCGACAACACCGTGGCGTGGCCCGCCTACAACTGGATGGGGGTCGCGAAGGCAGCCCTCGAGTCCACCAGCCGCTACCTCGCCAGGGAACTCGGCCCGCGTGGCATCCGCTGCAACCTGGTGGCGGCCGGCCCGATCAAGACCATGGCGGCCCGCTCCATCCCCGGGTTCTCCAAGTTCGAGGATGTGTGGGATGACCGCGCGCCGCTCGGCTGGGACGTCACCGACTCCGAGCCCGTCGCGCGCACCACGCTCGCGTTGTTGTCCGACTGGTTCCCCGCGACCACGGGCGAGGTAGTCCACGTGGACGGCGGCTACCACGCCATGGGTGCCTGAGCCCGCCCGGCGTGAACAGACTCGCGAGCTCCTCCTCCCCGTACCTGCGCCAGCACCGGGACAACCCGGTCCACTGGTTCGAGTGGGGTGACGAGGCCTTCGAGGAGGCCCGGCGCACGGGCCGACCCGTTCTCCTGTCGGTGGGGTACTCCGCGTGCCACTGGTGCCACGTGATGGCGCACGAGTCGTTCGAGAACGAGGAAGTGGCCGCCGTGATGAACAGCCTCTTCGTGAACGTGAAGGTCGACCGTGAGGAGCGTCCCGACGTCGATGCGGTCTACATGGACGCAGTGCAGGCCATGACCGGTCGCGGGGGCTGGCCGATGACGGTCTTCATGACCCCCGACGGTGAGCCGTTCCACGGCGGCACGTACTACCCCCGCGAGACGTTCCTGCGTCTGCTCGCCGCCGTCGACGATGCGTGGCGCACGAAACAGGACCAACTGCGCCGGAACGTCGACGCGCTCGTGGAGCTAGTGGGACGCACGGCCCGCCTCACCCCCGCAGCTGGGTTCGACACGGCCGCGATGCGCAGAGACGTCGTGCAGCAGCTCACCTCACGGTTCGACGCTGAGTGGGGCGGATTCGGCGATGCCCCGAAGTTCCCCTCCACATTCGCCATCGAGACGCTGCTGCGGGAGCACCTGCGCACCGGTGACGCGGATCTGCGCCGTGTCGTTGCCGTGTCACTCGACTCGATGGCATGCGGCGGGATGTACGACCACATCGGTGGCGGCTTCGCGCGATACAGCGTCGACCGCATGTGGCTGGTGCCCCACTTCGAGAAGATGCTGTACGACCAGGCCTTGCTCGCGCGCACGTATCTGCGGGCATGGCGCTCGCTCGGCCACCAGCGCTGGCACCAGGTCGCGAGCGAGACGATCGACTACGTGCTCGCGTGCATGCGGCACCCGTCGGGTGGGTTCTTCAGTGCGGAGGACGCGGATTCCCCCGGCCCCGACGGCCACAACGAGGAGGGCATCTTCTGTACGTGGACCCCGGACGAGGTGCGCGACGTGCTGGGCGAGCATGCCCACGACGCACTCATTCACTGGGGAATCACCGACGGGGGCAACTTCGAGGGACGCTCCATTCCGAACAGGATCCATGCGCGGCCCGACATCGGACGCTCGGACGTGATCGAACGATGCCGACGGGCACTTCTCGCCGCCCGCGATGCCAGGCCCCGGCCCGGTCTCGACGACAAGGTGCTCACCGAGTGGAACGCGATGGTCCTCGCCCCGCTTGCCGAGGCAGCACTGTTCACGGGCAATGACCGCTGGCGTGCCGCGGCCGTGGCGAACGGGGTGTTCCTGCTCGAGCACCTGCGCGACTCCCGCGGCAACTGGAGCCGCAGCTGGCAGGCCGACGCCGTCCCCCGGGCCCGGCACGCCGCTCTCGCACAGGACCTCGCCCACCTCGTGGATGCCTTCACCCGGCTGTACGAGCTCACCGGCAACGGGACCTGGCTCGACGAGGCCTGCGCCGCCGCCGACTCCCTCCTCTCACGACACTGGGACAACGGGAACGGCGGCCTTTTCACCGTCGCCGGCGACGGGGAGAGACTCGTGGCGCGCCAGAAGGAGATCATGGACAACGCGACACCGTCGGCGAACTCGACGGCCGCCGTCGCCCTGCTTCGTCTCGCCGCACTCGCTGACAGGCCCGACTTCGCCGACCACGCACGCGCCATCCTGCGGCTGCTCGCCGGGGTGCTGCCCCAGGCACCGTCGGCGTTCTGCCATGCCTTGCACGCATTCGAACTGTCGGAAGGAACGACGGAGGTCGTGGTGCCGGGCGAGAACCGGGTGCTCATCGACGTGTACCGCGAGCGGTGGCACCCGCATGCGGTGCTTGCCCGTGGTTCGTCACGGGAGGGTGCACTGTGGCAGGGTCGCGAGGAGGGCCGGGCCTATGTGTGCCGGGACTCCGTGTGCAACCTGCCCGCGACCTCTCCCGAGGATCTGCGCGCACATCTCAGCGACCTTCGACCCACCTGATCACCTCGTCACCACGACGCCGCGGACGGCCGGCGCTTCGGCCCTCCCGGTGCGGGCCCGCCGCCGGCGTGCCCGCCGCAACCGCGCCGATGATCTGCACCGCCGGGTCGATGTCGAGTGCGGCCCGGACGTCGGACTCGTGGGCCACAGCGAAGAAAAGCGCCCCGAGCCCCCTGTCGTGCAGCGCATGAAGGAAGGTCATCGTTGCCATCGATGCGTCCACGGTCCAGTACGGGGTGCCCCACGCGTTCTCGCCCGCGCCCAGCCCTGTGTGCGCCTTGTCGGCCTCGGAGTAACGCCGTACGTACTCGCGCGGGTCAGCGGTCACGACACCCACGAACGGTGCGTCCAGAAGGCCGGGGAACGCGAAGCCGGCGCGGGTCGCCTGCGGCAGTGCGGCATCCCAGAACACCGAAGTGTCCGCACCCGTCATCCCGACAACGTTCCAGCCCTGCGTCCTGCCTGCGCTCGGTGAACGTGCCGCGAGACCGAGGCATTCCTCGATCACCCCGCGCGCAAGCGGTGACGGCGAGAACGCACGTGTCATACGCCGCGAGCGGACGACGTCGACGAACTCCACGTCAGGCACCGGTGCGCTGGCGACGTCCCCGCGTCAGGCGCGTGACCCGAGCTTCACGAGGCTCTCGGCCATCGTCCATCCGTGGACTATGAGGACCCCACCTTTTGCCGCGTTCACGTTCGTGAAGAGGGAGGCCTTGTCCGCGGGGATCTTCTCGGGCTTGGAGGACTCATGGTCGATGAACCCCGACTGGCCCTTCTCCTTCACCACGAATGACTGCTCGTCGTATGTTGCGTCGACCCCGAACCGCTTCGCGAGTCGACGCCCCCACGCCCGCTCCTCACCCACCGCGCGGTGGCCGTTGCGGGGGATCATGTCGGTGAGCGACTTGAATGCCTCGAGTCCGTCGGCGCTGCGCAGCCGGGAACCCACGACCACGTCCTCGTCGGGGAACGCCATAAGTGCCCGGTGGTACGCCTCGCCCATCAGGCCCTTCAGCACCTGGTCGCGCTTGTTCGACCTCTTGACCGACATCAGACCGATCAGCACGCAGGGGGTGCCCCCGATGCGCTCCAGGGTCGAGAAGGTGACCCCGTGCAGCTTGCCGTCGAGGCGGGCGAGCGTGCAGAGCACCCAGTCCTCCTTGGCCTTGGCGAGAAGGACAGCCCCGAACGAGCCGCCGATGCCGGCCATTTCCTCCAGTTGTGCGTCAGAGAGCGCGCTGCTGTCCTGGGTGTTGACTTCCAATGACATCGACCGGCACTCCTCTCCTGACCCTCAATCCGCGTTGCGAACGGCACATATTCTGCCAAATGCGGCACGCAAAGCCGCCATCGAGGGGTCTCAGATGATTTTCACGGCATTTGCGCCGAAGTTCACCCTGAGCGGGCCGATGACCTTGTCGACATCCACCATGTGACGCTCACCCGCATCGAACACGATGCCCGTGGAGAGGCTGATCTTCACCGGGGACATCCCGGGGTACTCCGCGATGATGCCGCGCAACGTCGTGAGGTTGTCCTGGGAGAAGCCCTGCGGCAGCGTGACGAGAACCTCGGGCACCCGTTGGTCGAGATCCTGGATGAGCTCGATCCGCTGGGCTGTGAAGCTGGTCCTCTCGTCGGACTTGTTGAGCCGTCCGGTCACGGTGACGATGACATCATCGGCGAGCAGGTGACCGAACTGCGTGAGCGTGCGGGCGAACACCGTGATCTCGATCGCGGCCTCGAGGTCCTCGAGGACGAGCGTGGCCATCTGGTCGCCCTTGCGTGTGAACCGACGGGACAGGTTCGTGACGACACCGCCGATCGTGACCATCCCCTCGCCGCGCGACTCCAGGTCGGCGATCGACGACTCGACCCTCCTGCGCAGTGCGGACTCGAAGCCCGCAAGGGGGTGGTCGGACACGTAGAGACCGAGCATCTCCTTCTCGTGGCGCAGCTGGTCGGTCTTGCCGAACGTCTCGGCGGGGACATCAATGCGGTCGGACCATCCGCCGTCCCCCCCGTCGTCGATCTCCCCGAAGAGCGACATGACCCCGCGGTCCCTCTCGCGCTTGGCGGAGATGGCGGCATCGATGATCGCCTCGTGCACGAGCAGCAGTCCCTTGCGCGGGTGCCCGAGGACGTCGAATGCGCCGGCCTTGATGAGGGACTCCACCGCACGCTTGTTGAGGGCCTGGTCGGGCACTCGGTCGCAGAAGTCGTGGAACGACACGAACGGGCCGTTCGCATCCCTCTCCTCGAGGATCAGCGACACCAGGCCCTCGCCCACGTTGCGCACGGCCGAGAGACCGAAGAGGATGGTCCGCTGGCCGTCGTCGGTGACGGCGGTGAAGTCGGACTGGCTGCGGTTGATGTCGGGCGTGAGGACCGTGATGCCGAACGAGCGGGCGTCGGCCAGGAACACCGGCATCTTGTCGTAGTTGCCCTTCACCGAGGTGAGCAGGCACGCAAGGTACTCGACAGGGTGGTGCGTCTTCAGGTACGCGGTCTGGTAGCTGATGAGGCCGTAGCCGAACGTGTGGCTCTTGTTGAACGCGTAGTCCGCGAAGTTGCGGATCACGCCGAACAACTGCTCCCCGAGGGCGCGTCCGTACCCGGTGCGCTCGCAACCCTCGATGAAGACGGCCTCCTCGCGCTCCATCGCCTTCACGTCCTTCTTCCCGCACGCCTTGCGCAGGTTGTCGGCCTGCGCGAGGTCGTAGCCGGCGAAGCGCTGGGCCACGCGCATCATGCTCTCCTGGTACACCATCAGGCCGAAGGTGTCGTGCAGGAGGTCCTTCGCCTCCGGGTGGAAGTACTCGGGCTCCCGGCGGTTGTTCTTGTAGTCGGCGTACAGGTTGTGCATGTTGACGCTCATCGGACCCGGCCGGTACAGCGCGAGGACCGCACTGACGTCCTCGAACGAGGTGGGCCTCATGGAACGCAGCAGGCTGCGCATGGGGCCGGACTCCAGCTGGAACACACCGATCGTCTCGCCGCGGCCGAGCAGGTCGAAGGTCGCCCGGTCATCAAGCGGCACGTTGTCGATGTCGAAGGAAGGGTCCTTCAGCCTGATCATCTCGACGGCGTCGGTGATCACGTCGAGGTTGCGCAGACCGAGGAAGTCCATCTTCAGCAGCCCGAGGTCCTCGACCCCGTGCATCTCGTACTGCGTGACGACCGGTGAGTCCTCGGGGTTGCCACCCCCGTCGGGCTTGCGCTGGATGGGCAGGTACTCGGTGAGCGGCTCGGGCGTGATCACCACGGCAGCGGCGTGGATGCCGTCACTGCGCTTCAGGCCCTCCAGACCGCGGGCGACCTCGACGACCTTTGCCGCGACCTCATCCGTGGCGACGAGGTCGCGCAGGCCCTGCGCCTGAAGGTAGCCCTCGAGGTGGGCCTCGTTCCTCTCCAGGCACCACTGCAGCGGCGTGTCACGGCCCTGGTTCAGGGGGGGCATCAACTTCGCGATGCGGTCCCCCACGCCGTACTCGTAACCCAGCACCCGTGCCGCATCGCGCACCGCGTTCCGTGACTTGATGGTGGAGAAGGTGATGACCTGCGCGACATGGTCGCGGCCGTACTTCTCGGCGGCGTAGCGGATCATCTCGTCGCGGTAGCGGGAGTCGAAGTCCATGTCGATGTCGGGCATGCTGATGCGCGAGGGGTTGAGGAACCTCTCGAACAACAGGTCGTACCTGAGAGGGTCGAGCTCCGTGATGCGCAGGCAGTAGGCCACCGCACAACCGGCGGCCGATCCACGGCCGGGGCCGACGCGGATGCCGGATTCCTTTGCATGCCGGATGAGGTCCCACACGATCAGGAAATAGGAGTCGAACCCCATCTGTGAGATCACGCCGAGTTCGTACGTGACACGTTCGACCACGTCGGACGGCAGTGACTCCCCCCAGCGTTCCCGGGCGCCCTCCCAAGTGAGATGCGCCAGGTAGTCGGTGTCGGTGGCGAACCCCGCAGGGAACGGGAACACCGGCAGGTGGTAGGTGCCGAGCTCGAGGTCGACCGATGCCCTCTCGGCGATCCACAACGAGTTGTCGCACGACTCGGGGATCTCACGCCACAGCTGGCGCATCTCCGCGGCGGTCTTCAGGTAGTGCTCGGTGCCCTCGAACTTGAACCTGTCGGCATCACGCATGAACGACCCCGTCTGCACACAGAGCAGCGCATCGTGGGCCTCGTGGTCGGAGCGCTCGACATAGTGGGAGTCGTTGGTGGCGAGCAGGGGCGCCCCGATGCGCCGGGCGATCTCGACCAGCTGTGGGTTGGTGCGGCGCTGGTTCGCGAGGCCGTGGTCCTGCAGTTCCACGAACAGGTTGTCGCGTCCGAAGATGTCCTGCAGGCGGGAGGCGCGCTCGAGAGCCGCCTTCTCGTCGCCGTTCACGAGGGCCTGCAGCACGTGACCCCCGAGGCAGCCGGTGGTGGCGATGAGCCCTGCGGAGTGCCGCTGGAGCAGGTCCCAGTCCATCCTCGGCTTGTAGTGGTAGCCCTCCATGAACGCAAGGCTCGAGAGCTTGATGAGGTTGCGGTACCCCTCGTTCGTCTCGGCCAGCAGGGTGAGGTGGTAGTACTGCTTGCGTCCGCCCTCGTCGGCACCGCCGTTGTCGTCCATGCGCCCGCGCCGGGGGATTCTCTCGGTGCGGTGCTCATGGGCCATGTAGGCCTCGGTGCCGATGATCGGCTTGATGCCCTGCTTGCGGCATTCCTTGTAGAACTCGATGACCCCGTACATGTTGCCGTGGTCGGTGATGCCGAGAGCCGGCTGGCCGTCTGCAACCGCCTTCGCCACCAACGCGTCGAGCCGGGCCGCGCCGTCGAGCATGGAGTACTCGGTGTGCACATGGAGGTGGGTGAATGACGATGTCACAGTGCCCACCTCCGCTCTCAGGGCGGTGACCCGCCGACGTGCAATCTCATCCTGCTGCGGCAGTGGCCCCCGGGGACGGCCGGGCCGTCCGCGTGGGACCAGTAAACTACAGCGCTGGGATTCCCGAAAATAGCAGGAGCGTGTGCCGGGCCCGCCGCGCCGCCATGCCCCGCCGGCAGGGACAGGTCAGAGGTACGTGCCGCCGGAGTTCCCGGGGCCCGGGCCGGGCTGACCGGGGATCTGGCGCATCTGCTCGATCTGCTGTCGTGCGGCCAGTTGCTGGGCGAACAGTGTCGCCTGGATGCCGTGGAAGAGACCCTCGAGCCACCCGACGAGCTGGGCCTTCGCGATGCGCAGCTCACTGTCGGTCGGGATCTCACCTTCCTTGAACGGGAGAGCGAGCATCTGCAGTTCCTGCACGAGGTCCGGCGAGAGGGCATGCGAGATCTCGACGATCGAGCGTTCGTATATCTCCGCGAGGCGTTCGCGGCTCGCCTCGTCGAGTTGCGTCGAGCGCACTTCCTCCAGCAACTGACGCACCATCGACCCGATGCGCATCACCTTCGCCGGTTCGGTGACGGACTCCGTCGGCACCTCGGTGCTGCCGTCGACTTGTTGCGCGGGGAACGGGCGGCCGTCGATCACCTCGGCGCTCAGAGGGGCCGGGTCGGGGTGTGTCTCGTCCTGCACGTCATCAGTCTGCCAGTGCGGTGTGCAGTCGGGACACTCAACCCGCGCGGGCCGCGACGAGGGGTACCAACACCTCATCCTCGGTGAGCGAGCCGTGGCGGCACACGAGGGAGAAGTGACTTCCCTCCGCCGGGTCCTCGAAACTCACGGGGGTATTCGGCACGAGAGCGACCTCGCCCATGCGCCGGACGGCGGCCTGTGATGCCCGCGGACCGAACCAACCTTCGTCCAGCACCTGCTCGCGCGGGACCACCCATGCGACGTCCTCGTAGCGGCGGCACTCCGACAGGAGCGCGGCCTCGCGGCCCGGTCTCGCATGCAGCCAGCGGAAACGCCCCTCGCCCGACTGATGGCGCACCAAGGATGCGACATCGTTATCGAGAGACCTGGTGTTGTCGCCCACGTGCACCTGGCCGTGGTCGGCGGTGACGATGAGCACGGTGTCGGGTGGGAGTGCAGCGAGGATGGCAGCCACCAACCAGTCGACGAACTGCAGCTCTGCGTCGTAGTGCGTCCCGAAGCCGTGTTCATGGGCGACCTTGTCGAGGCCGTCGTAGTACGCGTACACGAAACTCTCCCCGGCCGTGGCGGCAGCGGCCACGAGAACCGGGATGCTGCTCGCCACGCGCCAGCCCATCGCACGTGCCCCTGTGAGGTGAGCCGCAGTGAACGACGTGTCCTCGAGATCGGCGCGGCTCACCACCGGGACCGACGTGCCCATGAACGAGGGGCATGCCTGCACCTGCAGCGGCGGGTGCGTTCGTGTCATGTCGCCGTTCGCACCCGCCCAGCGCAGCGTGTTCATCACGGTTCCGCCCATGTCCATGCGGTAGCCGATGATGCCGTGTTCCCCCGGTGTGAGCCCGGTGGTCACCGATGTCAGTGCGGTCGCCGTCGTCGTCGGGGCGACCGACGTGATTGCCCCGCCCTCGAACGCAGACAGCACCGGTGCGAGATGGGCACGTGCGCGCAGTTGGTTCCATCCCAGCCCGTCCACAAGGAACAGGACGGTGCGCCCGGCACCCTCGACGTTCTTCGGCATCCAGGACGGCAGCCCGGCACCTGCGGGACCGAGAAGTGCCGGCACCACGTCAGGCAGCGACCCGCCCCCGTATGCGGGCAGGACGGGGGATGGTCGGCTCATCCCCCCAGTCCAGCACCTACGATGAGCACGTGCGAGTGTCCACACGGGGTGATTACGCCTGCAGAGCCCTGCTCTCGCTTGCGCTGCACCCCGAGACCACCGGTCCCATCTCGGTGCGCGACATCGCCGAGCGGACCGCCCTCCCCCAGCCGTACCTCGAGCAGATCCTCCTCGCACTCAAGGGTGCGGGCCTGGTGCGCTCCAAGCGGGGCGTCGGGGGCGGCTACGTCCTCGCCCGCGATCCGGCGGAGATCCGCCTGTCCGACATCGTGTCGGCGGTTGACGGCCCGATCACGGTGGGCGACTTCGGCCAGCCGCACCAGGACGGCTCGTGTGACCATGAGGGCCAGTGCGTGCTGCTCGCGATCTGGGACCTCGCCGGCCGGCACATGCGCGAGCATCTCGACACCTACACACTGCGCGACATCGCGCTCGCCGCGAGCGGTGCGGGTCCGTGGCCCGAGGCCCGCTTCCACGGTCACTCGCACTGAGCGTCAGCCACAGCGGCCGATGACCGTCGCCATGTCGTCGGGCACCGGGGCGGTGAACTCCATGTGCCCGCCCGTCACTGGATGATCGAACGCCAGGGCCTGCGCGTGCAGCATGGGCCGGGGCGCGGGCATCGACGGTCGCACCCCGCCGTATGTGGGGTCCCCCACCACGGGATGGCCGACAGCAGCGAGATGCACCCTGATCTGGTGGGTCCTGCCGGTCTCGAGCGAGCACCGCACGAGCGAGAGGTCGACGGGCTCGACGAACTCGCGCTCCACCTCGAACTTCGTGCGGGCGAACTTGCCGTCCCGCACGACTGCCATCCGCAACGGGTCACGTGGGTCGCGCCCGATCGGCGCATCGATGACCCCCGACGACGACTCGTACCTGCCCCACGCGAGAGCCAAGTACTCGCGCCGCACGTCATGTGCCGACAATGCGGCGACGAGCCCCTCGTACGCGTCCTGCGTGAGTGCCACCACCATCAGACCGCTCGTGCCCACATCCAGTCTGTGCACGATTCCCGGTCGAGCGGGTTCGCCGACTGACGCGACGTCGGGCCACTTGTGCAACAGGCCGTTGACGAGGGTTCCGTCGGGGTGACCCGGTGCGGGGTGGACCACGAGCCCCGCCGGCTTCTCGATGACCGCGCAATGGGGGTCCTCGTGCAGCACCGTGAACGTGATCGATGGGTCCGCCGTCGGCAGCTGCTCACCCGGGATCATCGAGAGGTCGACGGTGACCGTCTGACCCTCGACGAGGCGCACCTTCCCCGACGGAGCGGCGGTGCCGTCCACGCTCACACCGCCGGCAGCAACCAGTTCGCGGGCCTGTGACCGCGACACGTCGGCCACCAGCGACACGATGCGGTCGAGCCGCTCACCGGCGAGAGCAGCAGGAATCTCCTCGGTGACGATCACGTGGGTTGCTCCCCGCTGCCCGCTGATGCCGGTTCGGCGGGCCCGTCGCGGAGCGCGCCCAGAACCAGCAGCACCGCACCGACGGTGATCGCCGAATCAGCCACGTTGAACACGGGCCACCACTGCAGGTCGATGAAGTCCACCACGGACCCCCGCATCCACGCATCCCCGCGGAAGAGCCTGTCCACGAGGTTTCCCGCGGCCCCGCCGATGACGAGTGCCAGACCAGCGGCCGAGACCATGGATCCGGCCCTTCGCAGCGTGGACAACAGATAGACGAGCACACCGGTGGCAGCAACGCCGATGACCGGGCCCCACCCCTCTGCCTTCGAGAACGCCATTCCGCTGTTGAACCCGAGTGCGAAACGAAGAGTCCACACGACATCGACCGTGTGGCCGCCGTCCAGGGCGTTCAGTGCCCATGTCTTCGTGTACTGGTCGACGAGGACGATGACGAGCGCGATGGCCAGGTACCACCGTCGCGCCCTCAACATCGCGTTCTCTCAGCGACGGTTGTTGCTGAAGCCGCCGGCACGTTCGGTGACGAGCTCGGTCGCCCACGGCAGGGCCTTGAGGCGCTCGCGCGGGATGGGCAGGCCGGAGATCTCCGAGTAGCCGTACTCACCCTTCTTCAACCGCTCGAGCGCCGCATCGATCTCCTCGATGGTCTGGCGGGCCGACGCCGACAGCGTGAGGTCCTGCTCGCGCTCCACCACCATGGTGTCGCCCTCACCGCCCTCGTCGTCGAACTGCACGTCACCCATCTCGGCGTCCTCTATGAGGGCGTTCGCCTCCCGCTCCAGACGGTTCGCCTGGCCGAGCAACTTGCCGCGCTCCTCGAGCAGAAGGTCACGCTGGGCGAACAGGAACTTGAGCTCGAACTCACGCGTGGACGTCACTCCGTCCTGCGACGGCCCCTTCACGATCGGAGGCTTCGGCGGGGGCAGCTTTGCTGCTGCACGGCGGGCGGCCTCCTTTGCCGCCCTGGCTTCCTCTGCCGCCTTCTCACGGGCGGCCTTGGCCTCGGCCGTTGCCTTCTCGCGGGCAGCCTTGGCCGCCAGGCGCTCCTCTTCCTTCAGCTTGCGGGCACGTGCCTGCTCCTCGAGCTTCAGCTTCTGCGCCTTCGCCCGCTCTGCGGCGAGCCTCTTCTTCTCACGCTCGCGGTCGGCCTTCGCCTTCTTCTCGGCCGCCTTCTTCGCGGCCAGTTCCCTCTGCTTCGCCTTCTTGGCAGCAGCCTTCTCCGCCTTCGCCTTCTTCTCGGCCGCCTTTTTCGCGGCCAGTTCCTTCTTGCGCTTCTCCTCGGCCTTCTTGCGGGCCGCGGCCTCGCGCTGCTGGGCCTTCTTGGCGGCTGCCGTCAGCTTCGTCGGCTTCTTGGCGGCATTCTTCTTTGCCGGCTTCTTGGGGGCCGGCTTCTTCGGGGCTGCCTTCTTCGAGCCGGTCTTCTTCACGGCCTTCTTTGCCGGCTTCTTCGGCGCGGGCTTCTTGGCTGCCTTCTTGGGGGCTGCCTTCTTGGGGGCTGCCTTCTTCGACGCGGGCTTCTTCCACGCGGGCTTCTTGACCTGCTTCTTCGGGGCTGCCTTCTTTGCCGGCTTCTTGGGGGACTTCTTCTGTGTGGCCATGGTGGCGGTGTCCTCTCGGGAATGTCGGCGCAGAGACTATTCGGTGGGTGTCAGTTGCTCAACGAACCGCGGTGAGTGACACATGTACTGATGTGCCGTCCAGGTCCACATTCGGGCCTGCAGAATCGTCCCAGACCACCTCGACGGCAAGGGTTTCCCTTGCCACCATCGCCGAATGGGCCTCCAGGCGCACCTTCGTCGCGGCATCGGCTCCCAGCACCAGCCTGATTCTGTCCGACACGTGCAGACCTGCTTCCCTGCGTGCCTGCTGCACCGCCCTCACCAGGTCGCGGGCAGTCCCTTCTGCCTCGAGGTCGGGGGTGAGGGTCACGTCCAGCAGCACCACACCGGCATCGCCTGCCAGTGCTGCGCTCGCAGTGTCGGCTGCGGTCACCAGACGAAGAGCGAACTCACCCGACTGCAGGACCTCACCGGCCACCTCCACCGTGTCGCCGTTTCTCACCCAGTCCCCCGCCTTCACTGCCTTGATGACCTGCTGTGTGCGGCCACCGAGCCGCGGGCCGAGCACGGCAGGAAGGACCTGCAGGTCATGGGAGGCCACCGCGGCAACGTCGGCAGTGAGCAACACCTCACGCACGTTGACCTCGTCGCGGATGATGTCGACGAACGGTGCGAGCGACGCGGAGTCCGGGGAGGCGACAGTGAGGGACGACAACGGCAGACGCACCCGACGTGAGTGCGCCTTGCGCACCGAAAGTGCCGACGAGCAGACATCGCGCACGAGGTCCATCGCCGACACCAGGTCCGTGTCGGTTGGCAGACCCGACACGTCGGGCCAGTCGCACAGGTGCACGCTGTCGGCACCCGGGTTGAGCCCGCGGTGCACCTCGTCCGCCACCAGCGGCAGCAACGGTGCGACGGCACGCACGAGCACGTCGAGCACCGTGTGCAGGGTGTCGATCGCCCCGGTGTCACCGGCCCAGAACCTGTCGCGGCTGCGCCGGATGTACCAGTTGGTCAGCACGTCGAGGAAGGAGCGGACCGAGCCGCAGGCAGCGAAGAGGTCATAGCCGTCCATCGACGCCGTCATCTGCTCCACCGTTGCGCGCAGCTTCGAGAGCACGTAGCGGTCGAGGACATTGGCGGAGTCCGTGCGGTGCGAGCCGGTGACCCCCGCGGCGTTCGCGTACAGCCCGAGGAAGTACCACGAGTTCCACAGCGGCAGGATCACCTGGCGGACCGTGTCGCGGATTCCCTGTTCGCTGACCGCGAAGTCACCGCCGCGCAGGATGGGCGACGACATGAGGTACCAACGCATCGCGTCCGCGCCGTGCGAGTCGAACATCAGCATCGGGTCGGGGTAGTTGCGGAGACTCTTCGACATCTTCGCGCCGTCGTCGCCTAGCACGATGCCGTGGCTCACGCACGTGGAGAATGCCGGTCGGTCGAACAGGGCCGTGGCCAGCACGTGCAACGTGTAGAACCATCCGCGTGTCTGGCCGATGTACTCGACGATGAAGTCACCCGGGTAGTGGCTCTCGAACCATTCCCTGTTCTCGAACGGGTAGTGAACCTGCGCGAACGGCATCGAGCCGCTCTCGAACCAGCAGTCGAGGACCTCGGGGACCCTGCGCATCATGGATCTCCCCGTGGGGTCATCGGGGTTCGGCCTGACGAGTTGGTCCACCATCGGTCGGTGCAGGTCGACGACCTCCACCCCGAAGTCACGTGCGATGTCCTCGTAGCTGCCGTACACATCGATTCTCGGGAAGTCCGGGTTGTCGCTCTTCCACACGGGGATCGGTGAGCCCCAGAACCTGTTGCGGCTGATTGCCCAGTCACGGGCATTCGCGATCCACTTGCCGAAACTGCCCTCCTTCAGGTGTTCGGGAACCCAGGTGATCTGGCCGTTCAGTTCCACCATCCGGTCGCGGAACGCGGTGACCCGCACGAACCATGACGAGACGGCGCGGTACACCAGCGGCTCGGCACACCTCCAGCAGTGCGGGTAACTGTGGTCGAAAGTGTCATGGCGCACCACGTGACCCATCGATTTCAGCTCCCGTATGACATCCGGGTTGGCGTCGAACACGTGGCGGCCGGCCCACGGCTCGATCTCTGTGGTGTAGCGACCGTGCTCGTCCATCGGGCAGAGCGTCGGGATGCCGGCGGCGTTGCAGACGTTCTGGTCGTCCTCTCCGAAGCCCGGCGCGAGATGCACGACACCCGTGCCGTCGTCGGTGGTCACGAAGTCCCCGGCGAGCACCCGGAAGGCGTTCTCCGTGGCGGCGAGAAACGGGAACAGGGGCCGGTAGGTGCGGCCGACCAGCTCGGAGCCCCGCACCGTGCCCACACGCTCGGCGCCGGCCAGTTCCTTCTCGTAGGAGGACACGCGTGCATCTGCCAGCACGTATGTCTCGCCGTCCGTGCCGCGCATCAGCGCGTAGTCGACATCAGGTGCGACGGCGAGCGCGAGGTTGGAGGGAAGGGTCCAGGGGGTGGTCGTCCACGCGAGGATGCGCTCCCCCGTCTCCAGACGGAACCAGACGGTCAGTGCGGGGTCCTGCCGGTCGCGGTAGACGTCGTCCATGCGGGTCTCGGTGTTCGACAGCGGCGTCTCGCACCGCCAGCAGTACGCGAGCACGCGGTAGCCCTCGTAGATCAATCCCTTGTCCCAGAGCGTCCTGAACGCCCACATGACGCTCTCCATGTACGCGGGGTCGAGGGTCTTGTAGTCATTGTCGAAGTCGACCCACCGTGCCTGTCGCGTGACGTAGCGACGCCATTCATCGGTGTAGCGCAGCACGCTCGTGCGGCACGCCTCGTTGAACTTGTCGATACCGAAGGCCGCGATCTCCGGGTGGCCCGAGATCCCCAGTTCCTTCTCTGCCTCCACCTCGGCGGGCAAGCCGTGGCAGTCCCATCCGAACCGGCGCTCCACCCGCCGGCCGCGCATCGTGCGGTAGCGGGGCACCACGTCCTTCACGAAACCGGTGAGCAGGTGCCCGTAGTGCGGCATCCCGTTCGCGAACGGGGGTCCGTCGTAGAAGACGAACTCGTTGTCCCCGTTGCCCCCGGCAGACCGCGCCTCGACGCTGCGCACGAAGGTCTCATCAGCCTCCCAGCGCGCCAGAACGGCCTCCTCGAGGGCAGGAAAGCTCGGCTGGGGGTCAACCTCCGGGTACGGCACGCGACAAGGCTAGGGGTACGGCGGCGTCAGCAGCCGACCAGACCCGCCACCACCTGCAGGCCGATGAGCACGACGACAGGCGTGAAGTCGAACCCGCCGAGCGACGGGAGCACACCACGGATCGGCGCGAACACGGGCTCGGTGATGCGGTGGAGGAAACCGACCACGGGCGCCAGGGCGCTCCCGGGTCCGATCGGGAACCACGACGACACTGCGCGCAGAACAACCACGAGTGTGTACAGCGCGAAGATCTGGCAGAGCATGGTCAGCCGCTGAAGTCGGTGGAGCCGCCAGGCTTCAGCAGGAAGACACCGGTCCCGACCTTCTCCATCGAGCCACCGAGCGCGTAACACAGACCGCTCGCGAAGTCGATGATGCGGCGGGACATGCCGGGGTCCACGTCCTCGAGGTTGACGATCACGGGCACGCCGTCACGGAAGCAGTCACCGATCTCTTGGGCCTGATTGAACGACCGCGGACGCACTGTGACGGTCTCACCACCTGCAGGGACCGGACGCACGGTGGCACCCGAGCGCGGTGCACCCTTCGGGCGCACGTTCAGGCCGGAGTCGTCGGGGCGACGTGTCGCGCCGGTGTCCTCGACCCTCGGTCGCACCGGGGGCCTGCTCGGGTCGGAGACATGCTCGGGTTCCGCGACACGCGGGGCACGGCCCGGCCTCTCGTACTCCATCGACATGTCGTAGTCCTCGAAGGACTCATCACCACTGAGACCGAGATAATCCATGGCCCGGCGGAAGAACGACATGGCCACAGGGTACTTCAGCCGCGGGGGCCGAAGAGTGCACTTCCGATGCGCACCATCGTGGAGCCGCA
>JBJTBF010000066.1:0-36720 GCA_046091145.1 Acidimicrobiales bacterium
CTGGAGCGAGAGCGCGCCCTTCCGCCGCATCTCGGTGGACAAGGCAACGCCGACCATCCGCGCGTACGTCTGCGGCGTCGACCTGTCCGATGCTGATGACGAGACCGTTGCGGAGATCCGACGCGCACTGAACGAGAACTGCGTCCTCTTCTTCCGCGACCAGAAGATGACTCCCGACCAGCACGTCGGTTTCGGACGACGCTTCGGTGACCTCGACATTCATCCTGCGGCACAGAACTCCGACGGCCACCGCGAGATCCTCGTGATCCATGCCGACGAGAACTCGGCCCGGGCCAACGGTGAGGAGTGGCACTCCGATGTGTCGTGCCTTCCCGAACCGCCGATGGGCAGCATCCTCCACATGCACAAGGTCCCGCCGGCGGGAGGCGACACCATGTTCTCGAGCATGCCTGCGGCCTACGACGCGCTGAGTGACCGTATGAAGGGTTATCTCGACGGGCTCACCGCGGTGCACGACGGTGCGCATGTGTACGGCGCGGCGGACTTCAGCCGCAAGGACACCGCGGAGTACCCGCGCGCCGAGCACCCGGTGGTGCGCACGCACCCGGAGTCGGGACGCAAGTGCCTGTTCGTGAACCGTGGCTTCACCACCCGCATCGTGGGCGTGCCGCGCGACGAGAGCGACGCGATCCTCGACTACCTGTACCGACACATGGAGCACCCGAACTTCCAGGTGCGCTTCTCGTGGCAGCCCGGTTCGGTGGCCTTCTGGGACAACCGCAGTGCCCAGCACCGTCCCATCTGGGACTACTGGCCGCACCGTCGCACCGGTCATCGCGTGACGGTGAAGGGCGACAGGCCGTTCTGACCCGGCGGTACTGAGTCAGCCGAAGCGGCGTCGCAGTGCGTTGCCGTGGGCGGGGAAGCCCTCGTGATCGGCAAGGGAGAGGATGCTGCCGGTCATGCGGCGCAACGCGGCCTCGTTGGCCCGTGCCACTGCGGTGCGCTTCAGGAATGCCTCCACCGTGATCCCGGAGGACACGTGTGCGAAGCCGCTGGTCGGCAGCGATGCAGGGCAGCCGATGAGGAAGTTGCCCGCACAGAACGGGGTGTCCTGGCCGATGAGGATCTCGCCGGCGTTCACCAGGGCATCGAGCACGGCCTCTTCGTGGCGTGCGTCGACGATCAACTGGAGGTGCTCGGGAGCCCAGAGGTTCGCCACGTCGACCGCAGTGTTCATGTTGTCGACCAGCACCGCCCCTCCGTTGACACCGAGTGACGACCGGGCAGCCCCGGCCCGGTTCGCGGGCAGGTCGGCCAGCTGTCGCTCGAGCTCGGCGTCCACGAGGTCGATGATCTCCGGTGACGGTGTCACCAGCACCACCGAGGAATCAGTGCCGTGTTCGGCCTCGATCAGGAGGTCGGCGGCGAGGCGCAGCGGGTCGGCGGTGTGGTCGGTGAGCACGAGGCTCTCCGTGGGCCCGAGCATCATCATGGTGGCCACGCCGTGACGCTGCATCTCGACCTGTGCGATGGTCACCGCCGGGCTGCCGGGCCCGACGATCTTGCGGACCTGCGGGATGGTCTGTGTGCCGAAGCCGAGCGCGGCGACGCCGGCCGGCCCGTTCGTGCGGAACACGTTCGTGATGCCGAGCAGCCTGCACACGGTGAGCACCGCGGGGTCGACCTCGCCGGCACCACCGGGAACAGGTGGCACGACCATGGCAAGGGTGGGCACGCCGGCCATCACGGCCGGCACGCCGAGTTGGTACGCAACGGACGGGTAGCTCGCCTTGCCGCTCGGCACGAAAAGGCCGGCGCTCGAGATGGGTGTGACCTTCTCGCCCGCGACAAGACCGTTCTCTATCTCGATCTGCCAGTCGGATGCGCGCTCGAGCAGGTGGTCGTTGAAGGCGCGCAGGTGGGAGATTGCGTCGATGATCGCGTCCTCCACGTGCTCGTCCACCCTGGCCGAGGCGATCTCATCGGCGCTGACACGCAGTTGCGAGGGCTCCAGCTCGATGCCGTCGTGACGCGCGAGCGCGTCGCACACCGCCGTATCGCCGCGCACCCGCACGTCCTCGATCAGGGCACCGATGGACTCCCTGAGTGCGGGGTCGAACACTGCATCGAGACCCCTGCGGCACAGCGCATCCCTCTCGGCCGCCGACATGGTCGACCAGTTCATGCGACGGAACACGCCTGACATGCAAAGAAACCTATCGGCAGTGCCATTTCCGGTCACGGTGGATTCCCCGCGCCGCTAGAGTTCAGTCACGTTCCGAAAGGGGAGCGTGCATGTCCGTCACCGTGGTTGTCGGCACCCAGTGGGGTGACGAGGGCAAGGCAAAGGTCATCGACCTCCTCGCTGCCGAACAGGACTTCGTGGTGCGCTACCAGGGTGGCCACAACGCCGGTCACACAGTTGTCGTGGGCGACCAGAAGTACGCACTCCAGCTGGTGCCGAGCGGCGTGCTGTACGGGTCGGTCATCCCGGTGATCGGCAACGGTGTAGTCGTCGACCTGCCGACGCTCTTCCGTGAGGTCGACTCCCTCGAGTCGCGGGGCGTGTCAACGGCGGCGCTGCGTGTGTCCAGCCTCGCGCACCTCATCTTCCCGTGGCACCAGGCGATGGATGCCGCACAGGAGTCCGCCCGCGGTGACTCACGCATCGGCACCACACTGAAGGGCATCGGCCCGGCGATGGCCGACAAGGTGCGCCGCAGCGGCATCCGCGTGGGTGAGGTGCTGAATGCTGCGTCGTTCGCCGCGAAGGTTCGCGAGCGCGGCGAGGCAGCGCAGCGCGAGCTCGCCGACATGGGCGGTGGGGCGTTCGACGTCGATGACGTGGTGAACAGGTTCGTGGAACTCGGTGCATGTCTCGTTCCGTACGTTGCCGACACCGTGAGCCTGCTGCACGAGGCGCGTGAGTCCGGTCGCAGGATCCTGCTCGAGGGCGCACAGGCGACCTTCCTCGATGTCGACCACGGCACCTACCCGTACGTGACCTCGTCGAACCCGGTCGCCGGGGGCGCGTCGGTGGGCAGCGGGCTCGGCCCGCGCCACATCGACCGCGTCATCGGCATCGCGAAGGCGTACACCACGCGTGTGGGCATGGGCCCCTTCCCGAGCGAGCTGACGGACGATCTCGGCGAACGGTTGGTGGAGATCGGCCAGGAGTTCGGCACGGTCACCGGCCGTCGCCGCCGCACCGGCTGGTGCGACACGGTGATGCTTCGTCATGCGGCACGTCTGAACTCACTCACCGAGATCGCCCTCACGAAGCTCGATGTTCTCGACACGTTCGACGAGGTCAAGGTGTGCACCGGCTACGTCGTGGACGGCCGGCGGATCACGCAGTACCCCGACACCGTCGAGCGACTGGGCGAGGTGGTTCCCGAGTACGTGACCCTGCCGGGCTGGAAGTGCAGCACGGTGGGGATCTCGCGGTGGGAGGATCTGCCGGTGTCCGCACGCGAACTCGTGGCCATCGTGGAGAGGGAAGCAGGGGTGCCCGTGACCTTCATCGGCACCGGCCCCTCGCGTGACGCGATGGTGGTGCGCTGATGATCCCGCGTTATTCGGTTCCCGAGGTCGAGGCGCTGTTCAGCGAGCAGTCGAAGATGGGCAGGTGGCTCGAGGTCGAGCTGCTCGTGGTGGAGGCAATGGCCGACGGGGGTGTCATTCCTGCGGCCGATGCTGCGGCATGCCGTGCGGCGGCTCCCGTCGTCGATGTTGCATTCGTGGCCGAGGTGGAGGCGCGCGAGGCGGTCACCAATCACGATGTCGCTGCGTTCGTGGACGTCACCCAGCAGAGGATGGGCATCCCCGCCGCGTCGTGGGTCCACTACGGCCTCACCAGCACCGACGTGGTCGACACCGCACAGTGCTGGGCACTGCGCGACGCAGCCGACATGGTGATCGATGCACAGACCGAACTTCTGCGCACGCTCGTCGACACGTCGCGTGCGCACGCGGGCACGGCGATGATCGGCCGAACGCACGGCATCCACGCCGAACCCACCACGTTCGGCGCCAAGGTCGCGCTGTGGGCGCTGCAGGTCGACCGTGACCGGGCGCGCATGCGCGCGGCCCGCGACGGCGTCGCGGTGTGCAAGCTGTCCGGTGCCGTCGGCACGTTCTCGAACATCCCCCCTGCGGTGGAGGCACGGGTGGCGGAGCGTCTCGGCCTGCAGCCGGTCCCCTCCACGCAGGTGGTGGCGCGCGACCGCCATGCCGAGTACCTGTGGGCGTGCGCCAGCGCGGGCACCACCCTCGAGACGATCGCGGTGGAGCTGCGCCATCTGCAGCGCACCGAGGTCGGTGAGGTGCGCGAGGGGTTCTCGAAGGGCCAGAAGGGCAGCAGTGCCATGCCCCACAAGCGCAACCCGATCTCGGCGGAGACGATCTCGGGTCTCTCCCGGGTGCTGCGCGGGAACCTGCAGGTGGGTCTGCAGGACGTGCCGCTGTGGCACGAGCGAGACATCTCGCACTCCTCGGCGGAGCGGATCGTGCTGCCTGATTCCACGCACCTCGTGCTCTACATGACGCGGCGCATGCGCAGCCTGGTGGCGAACCTCGAGATTGACACTGCACGCATGTCGTCGAACCTCGGGATGCTCCACGGGGTCGTGTTCTCCCAGTCGGTGCTGCTTGCCCTGGTGGAGAACGGCATGACCCGTGACGACGCGTACAGGGTGGTGCAGGCATGCGCGGCGACCTCGATTGCCGAGGGACGCGCGTTCCGGGATGTTCTCGCCGCCGATGACAGGGTCGTGCTGGATGCCCAACGACTGGATGCCGCGTTCGACCTCGCGAGAGTTCTGCAGCACGCGTCGCGTGGTGTGCGGGAACTTGACGGCATCGCGCTGTAGCCGCGCGGGCGGGACGGACACGAACTTGTAGGGTTCAGTCGATGCCCGCCGAACACCCGCACACACCGGCCGGACTGCCCGCACTTGACCCCGTTCGTGCGGCGCTGCGCGACCATGTCTTCGCACACTCGCTGAAGACAGGGGATTTCACCCTGAAGTCGGGCCGGAAGAGTTCGTGGTTCCTCGACACGAAGCAGACGGCGTGCCGTCCCGACGGCATCGTGCTGGTGGCAGAGGCTGCACTCCAGGTGATCCCCGACGGTGCCGATGCCATCGGCGGTCTCACCATGGGGGCCGATCCTGTCGCGTTCGGCATCGCCGCGGTCGCCGCCACGCGCGGCGTGAACTTGCGCAGCTTCAGCGTGCGCAAGGAGGCAAAGGACCACGGTGTGACCGGTCGCATTGCCGGCGCACTGCGGCCCGGCGACAGGGTCGTGATCACCGAGGACACCGTCACGCGCGGAACCTCGATCTTCGAGGCGGTGGATGCCGTGCGGGCATTCGGTGCGGAGCCGGTGCTGATCACGGTGATTGTCGACCGCGGGGGAACATGCGCACAGATGGCTGCTGACGCCGGCATCGCGTACGCGCCCCTGCTCACTGCACCCGACCTCGGTTTCGGGTTCGGCAGCTGACGCTTCGGTCACGCAACATGCGCAGTGGCAGGATTGTGGAATGAAACGCCACGTAACCCTTGCTCTCGTCCTGTCACTCGCAGCATGCGGTGGGTCCCCGGGTGCGAGCGATTCCCCGACCGCCACAGAGAGCACCGTGGTGTCTGACGACTCATCGGCAACAGACTCCAAACTCGCAGGCGTAGTCATTGATGTCACGGTGGGGACGGACAGCGGCACGGACCGTGTCGAGGAGGTGGCACTCGGGTCCACGGTGACCCTGAACATCATGAATCCGTCAGCCGACGACGAATACCACCTGCATGGGTATGACCTCTCGCCCGGAAGGACCGCAAAGGGTGAGACCGCGACCATCACTTTCACCGCGGAGAAGGCAGGTGAGTTCGAGGTCGAGAGTCATGTGACCGAGGAACTGTTGCTCACCATCATCGTCAAGTGAGTCTCGAGGATCTGCTCGCGCTCGAGGGCCACGGCCCCGACACTTTCGTCGGCCGTGGTCACCCGTACCCGTGGGGTGGTCTCTACGGCGGCCACATCGTGGCGCAGGCTCTTGTTGCCGCGACGCGCACCGTGGAGGATGGCTTCGTGCCGCACTCCGTGCGCGCGTACTTCATCCGGCGGGGTGACAACAGCGAGACCGTGCGCTACGAGGTGGACCGCATTCGAAACGGTCGCAGTTTCGCCACGCGTCGCGTGGTGTCACGCCAGTCGGTGGGGGCCATCCTGAATCTCGAGGCGAGTTTCCAGGTGCGGGAGAACACCGTGGAGCACCCGACCATGTCACTTCCCGAGGGGGTGCCGATGCCGGCCGACATCGACACGAAGGCGGAGTCTTGGGGGGACGGCCTGGATTGCGCCTTCGAACAGAAGGACGTCGACCGCACGAAGCGGTTCGGCCGACGTGATGGTTCGGGTCAGGTGATGTCCTGGTACCGGACCGTCGAGAACTTCGGTGGTGACCAACTGCTGAACCGCTGCGCGCTGGCCTATCTCTCCGATGACCTCCCCACGGATGCCGTGCACAATGCCGTTCCGGGCCTGAGGGAACGCTGGAACGAGGAGAACGTGTTCTTCTCGGCGAGCCTCGACCACACCATCTGGTTCCACCGCGATGTGGACATGTCGCAGTGGCACCTGTTCGAGATGAACTGTCACGGGTACGGAAACGGTCGCGGACTGGCCGTGGGGTGGGTGTTCGCCGAGGACGGCACCCACGTGGCAACCGTTGCGCAGGAGACACTCGTGCGGCTCAACGACCGTCACTGATGCGCGAGGTCACGACGAAGATGGTGGTCGAGACCGGCGTCGATCCGGTGACCCCACGCTTTTCAGGCGTGTGCTCTGCCAACTGAGCTACTCGACCGTGTTCACCGGAGCGTTGCCGCACCGCCGAACAGACGACGTGTCCGCCGTCTGGCGGTCCCGACGGGACTCGAACCCGCGACCTCCGGCTTGACAGGCCGGCGTGAACTCCAACTTCACCACGGGACCAGGTGGTTTGACCACAAGGTCTTGGCACCCCCAACGGGATTCGAACCCGTGCCGCCACCTTGAAAGGGTGGTGTCCTAGGCCACTAGACGATGGGGGCTTGGGCAACTCCTGCTGAGAGCAACACGACACTATCGGGGGCCCGGCGGGTTTGCGCCGAGCCGACGGTCCGCCACCGGTGCCGGGCCGGTTCAGAGCGGCCTGCGCGCCTCGACGATCCATTCGAGCAGCCACCCGAACCAGTTGTAGAGGTGCCATTGGGAGGACCGGGGGTCGTCCCCGTCGTCCTCGTCGAAGTCGGGCTCCCACTCGTCCTGGTCGACCCCCAGGAGGGTGCCGAGCACGAGACGGAGTCCGTTCACGGTGACCATCAATGACCCGAGCTCGTCGTCGCTGAGCCGTGCACCCTCGTCGAGAACGGACTCGACCTTGTCGACCATGGCGATCCGCGCGGTGACGAGTTCGTCATCCATGAAACGCCGGTACTCCTCGTTTGCCTCCGCGTCGGCGGCATAGGCCGTGGGGAAGAGTCGTTTCATCCGTGGGTCATCACGGCTACCCGCGACGATGTCGCGGAACTGTGCCACGAACGTGCGCAGCACGTCGCGTTCCTCTTCGTCGAGCACCAGCGCGAACGTCCCGTCGTCGTTCGCGACCACCGGCCCCTCTCGTCGTCTGCGGCTCATCGGTCGGAACCCGCGCCGTCCTTCTCCATGGTCGCCCACAGACCGTGCTCGTGCAGACGGAACACGTCCATCTCCGCCTTCTCCCTGTCGCCCGAGCTGACGACCGCACGTCCCTTCTCGTGCACGTCCATCATCAGTTGGGTGGCCCGTTCCAGCGAGTACCCGAACAGCTTCTGGAGCACCAGCGTGACGTACGACATGAGATTGATGGGGTCGTTCCACACGATCACCACCCACGGAACGTCGGGTTCCGTGCGTTCGTCCGATTCGGTGCGGACAGCCTCGTCCGGCATCACCGAGGCGCGGGTGGGCGCGTGGGGCCGCAGTGGGGCGGGAATCACACGGAACATTGTGGTGGCGATTGGGCCCGCCCGCACACCGCCCGTACGATGAACCACCGTGTCACTGCGCGTCCGCCCCGTTGTTCCGTCGCGCATGGCGCCCGGCGGCCACAACTCGGTGCGCACCCCGCGGACGGTGCTCGGCGGGTACGTGGCGCTCATGAAACTCCGTGTGGTCGAGCTCCTCCTCATCACCACGGTGCCCACGATGGTGCTTGCCGAGAAGGGATGGCCGTCCGCGACCTTGATCCTCTGGACGCTGGTCGGGGGCACCCTCGGCGCCGGCGGTGCGAACGCGATCAACATGTACATCGACCGTGACATCGACGGTCTGATGGAGCGCACGAAGAACCGTCCGCTCGTGACCGGACTGATCGCCCCGCGCAATGCGCTCGTATTCGCGCTCTTCCTGGAGGTGGTGTCCTTCGCGGTGCTGTGGGCGGGGGCGAACCTGCTCGCGGCCGGGCTGTGCCTGTCGGCCACCCTGTTCTACGTGTTCGTGTACAGCATCTGGCTGAAGCGCACCAGCAAGCAGAACATCGTGATCGGTGGCGCCGCAGGCGCCGCACCGGTGTTGGTGGGCTGGGCGGCGGTCACAGGGTCCCTGGCTTGGGAGCCCTGGATCCTGTTCCTCGTGATCTTCTTGTGGACTCCGCCCCATTTCTGGGCCCTCGCCATCAGGCATTCGGATGACTACAGGGCCGCGGGGGTGCCGATGCTGCCGGTGGTGGAGACCCAGGCCCGGGTGGTGCGGGCGATGGTCGTGTACTGCGCCGCCACAGTGGCAGCCTCGCTGGTGCTGATCCCCGTGGCGGGGCTGGGATGGGTCTACTCGGCCACATCGGTGGCGCTCGGGGCGCTGTTCCTGGGGAGCACAATCGCACTAGGTCGGGCACCTTCTGCCTCCTCGTCGATGCGTCTGTTCTCGTTCTCCATCTCGTACCTCTCGCTCGTGTTCCTCGCACTCACGGTGGACGTGCTCGTCTCCTGAGACCGACCTGCGGGGTGCGAAAAACCGCCCCGGGAGAGCAATCGCACGAATCACTGTCACACCGGGGAATTTCCCGGCCGGAAGGGGGCGGTGGATAGTGTTGCCTCGTTACTACTAGGCATGTTCACCCCCTCTGGCCCTGTGGACAGACGGGGTGCCATCGGGAGACCGTCGGGAACGATGACCACGATTGACACTCACGCAGGGGCGACCGTTCGGTCAGACGGCAGCAACCTGGTGGCGAAGGTCGCCGCGTGGACGGTCAGCAGTGACCACAAGAAGATCGGTCGCCTCATGGTCGGCGAGGCCATGGTGGCCGGCATCGCCGCTGCGTTCATCGGAGTGCTGCTCGGTCTCGAGCGCATGTCGAGCGGCTACGGCATCCTCCCCGGGGATGCCGTCCCCCAGCTTCTCGCGTTGTTCCGCTATCTCCTCGTGTTCGGGGCACTCGCACCGTTCATGATCGGTGTTGCCGTGGCCGTGGTCCCGATGCAGGTGGGCTCCCGGGCGATTGCGTTCCCGCGGCTAGCGCAGTTCGGTTTCTGGGCGTGGGACCTCGGTTCCGTGCTGGTGATCGTCTCCCTGGTTGCCAACGGCGGCCCGGGTGGGGGCAACGACAACATGGTCGACCTCTACGTTCTCGGGGTTGCCCTGGCGTCCGCCGGTCTTGCGGCCGCGGCCGTCTCTGTTGCATCCACGGTGCTGACCTCCCGGGCGCCCGGCATGACCACCGACATGGTTCCTGCTCTGTCGTGGGGCGGTCTCGTGTCGTCGGTGGCGGCGGTGCTTGCTCTTCCCGTCGTGATCGGCACGGTGGCGTACCTCTATGTCGACCGCACCTATGCCCGCGTCGCTTTCGGTGGCAACAAGGCGGTGTCCGACTGGCTGGGCTTCGCGCTGACGCAACCGATGACGTACGTCTTCGCGGCGGTGGCGGCGGCGGTGCTGGCTGACATCGCGCCGGTGTCCGCGGGCGTCCGCAACCCGCTGCGCGGTGCCGTGTACGTGGGTCTCGGACTCATCAGCACCGGTCTCTTGGGCGCGGTCACACAGTCGCAGCACATGCTCAACACCGACGGTTCAGCCGCCGACACCGTCAGCAGCCTGATCCCGTATCTCCTGCTGAACGGACTGCCCGTCCTCGGCGTCCTCGTGGTGCTCGGCGCAAGCCTCTTCGTGCTGAAGCAGGGTTCGCCGAAGGTCGGCGCCGCATTCGTGTTCGCGTTCATGGGAACCGGCGTACTTCTGCTCGGCATGGTCGCCTCGATGCTGCAGAACCTCGAGTCCGCCGGCCTCGCCGGCACCGTGTTCGAGGAAGGTGCCACGACCCTCGTGGTGCACGGAGCAGTGATGGCCGGTCTCGGGGCGCTTCTGCACTGGGCACCGAAGCTGTGGGGTGTCGTGGTGTCCGAGGGCAAGGCCCTGCCGCTGGTCGGCGTGTCACTCGTCGGTGCGGTCCTTGCCGGAGTGGGCAACCTGCTGGCCGGATTCTCCGACCAGCCGGGCGCGGCCGTGGATGGCTTCGACTACGACGGTCCGCGTGCACTGTGGAACGTGGTCGTTGCAGCGGGTCATGCATTGTTCGCCCTCGGGCTCGTGGGTGTCGCCCTCGCGATTGTGTCGGCACTGAGGTCCGGCACGAAGGCCGTCGACGACCCGTGGAACGGCCACACCCTCGAGTGGGCAATCCCGTCGCCCGCACCCCGGGACAACTTCGCCACACTCGCAACCGTCGGCTCCGCCGAGCCGGTGCTGGATGCGAAGCCCGGCAAGGAGGCATCGGCATGACACTGGCACTTCCCTCCGCCGCACCCCGCTCCCCCCGTCGGCAGGTGTTCGTGGCCACCGCGCTCGCCTCGTCCGGCGCGGCAATGATCCTCGTGGGCATGTGCTCCATCTGGATGAAATTCCGTGCGGCCGCCCCGCTGCGTGAGTCGTCCGATGGCTTCTACATGATCAAGGACTGGCTGCCCGCCGACATCGCGATCCCCGAGGTCGCGGCCAACACCATGTGGGTCACCTTCATGGCGGCGTGCCTGTTCGCACAGTGGGCCGTGTACTCGGCGCACCGCAACGACTCCCGCCACCGCTCGATGGCCCTCGGTCTCACCGCACTCATGGGTGTTGCCATCATCAACGCGCAGGTCGGCGTGTGGAGCAAGATGGGCATCGGTGTGGGCGACGGCGCCTACCAGTCGATGTTCTACGCGATCACCGGCACCGTCATCGTTCTCGTTGCTGTCGGCATCGCGTTCACGGCGGCGACACTCTTCCGATCCATCGGCGGTCGGGCCGACGACACGCAGGTGGTGTCGGCCCACGCTCTCTATTGGTACGTCCTCACGGCGGCGTTCACGCTCGTGTGGTTCCTGGTGTACGTGCAGAAGTAGGTCACGATGTTCTCCTCCGGCTCCAAGTACCTCATCGGCATCTCGACCCTGTCGCTCGTGGCGGCGGTCGTCTACGCGTTCACGGTCAACCCCTCCGACCTCGGTGCCATCGCGATCCTCGGTCTGATGGTGTCGGCCGGTTTCATCGCCGGCATCGGTCTCCACAACAACTCCGGTGACGTCGCCACCGTCGACGAGGCGGTCACGGCGGCCGCGAACGCACCGCGCGACTCCGCCTGGCCGGCAGTCCTCGCTCTCGGTGTGGCACTCACGCTCCTCGGACTCGCCACTGTGCCCGTGGTGTTCCTGCTCGGACTCGTGGCGATGCTCGCCGGCGGGACCGAGTGGCTCATCGGCAACTGGGCCGACCGCGCGTCGGTCGACCCGGTGTTCAACAACGAGCGCGTGCGGGCAAAGGCCATCGGTCCGCTCGAGTACCCCGTGGCCGGGGCACTCGTGCTCGGCGTGATGGCGTACCTGTTCTCCCGCGTGATGCTGAGTTTCTCGAAGGACGCCGGCGCCATCCTCTTCATCGTTGCGGCGTCCGCAATCGTGACCGTCGGTTTCCTCGCAGGTTTCCGGCCGAGCTTCAGGGGCCGGGCGCTGGCATCGGTCGTCACCCTCGGCGCCATCGTGCTACTCGGGGCAGGGGTCACCACCGGGATCATCGGTGAGCGCGAGCAGCTGGCGGAGGCGAGCCGCGAGGACTTCTACACCGTGCACCACCGCGAGTGCGGTGAGGAAAAGGGTGAGCACTACGACCACCATGCGAACAACAAGGTGAACCTGCGGTCCGCGGTTCTCGCGACGGTCTTCGTGGAGAACGGGAAGATCTACGCACAGGGCATCGGCCTCGATACGAAGGTCAACAGCCTGACCGTGCAGCGCTCGAGCGACACGAACATCCTGTTCCGCAATCTCGACGAGAAGGACCACCGCATGGTGATCCACCTCGGTGAGGAGGAGGTTGCCGAGACGGGAGTGGTCGAGAAGCTCGAGAACTGCACGCAGCTCACCGGCAAGAACCAGGAGAACCTGCTCACGGTGAGGATCGCCAAGCCCTCGATCGCCACGAAGGACGGCTACTCGATCACCGTGCCGGGTGCCGAGGGTGAGGTCGAGGTGGTGGTGCCGTGATGAGCCGTGGAACGAACACGACTGGAGTAGCCGTGGAAAAGCAGAACATCCCCGCCCGTGCCGGGAAGGCGCCGAGGCGCGCCGCGGCGGTTGCGACACTCGGCTTCTTCCTCACGGGTTGCGCGCGCAATGCCCCGCAGGACGTCTTCCAGCCGAAGGGTCCGAATGCGACCGACATCAACAACCTCCAGTTGCTGGTGTTCCCGCTCGCGGGCATTGTCGGTGTGATCGTGCTCGCGCTCGCCACGTACATCTTCCTGAAGTTCCGCGACAAGGGCCAGCCCATCCCGAGCCAGGCCCACGGCAAGCCGGTGGTCGAGATCACGCTCACCGTGGTGCCGGCGCTGATCCTCGCGATTGTCGGCGTGTTCACCACCCGCGGCGTGTTCGAGCTGGCGAAGACACAGGACACCGAGATGGTCGTGAACGTGACGGGCCAGCAGTGGTGGTGGGAGTACGACTACCCGGCCCAGGACGATTTCGGCATCAAGGCCCCCATCATCACCAGCGGCCAGCTGGTGATTCCCGTCGGCACCAAGGTTCTGCTGCGTGAGACGAGCCGCGACGTGATCCACAGCTACTGGATCCCCGCGCTGAACGGCAAGAAGGACGCGGTTCCCGGACGCATCAACCTGCTGCGCATCGAGGCCGACAAGCCCGGCATCTACGCCGGACAGTGCACTGAGTTCTGCGGTCTGTCGCACGCGAACATGAGGATGGAGGCCGTCGCGCTGTCCCAGGAGGACTTCGCGAAGTGGGTCGCCAACCAGCAGAAGCCGTATGCCAAGCCCGCGGCCGACACCGAGGCTGCTGCAGGCGAGACCGTGTTCATGAACCAGTGCGTTCGCTGCCACCAGGTGAACGGCATGAAGCGCGATGACGGCACCCCGGTCATTGCGGCTCCCGACGAGAACGTTTACGCGGGCGCTGCCCCGAACCTGTCGCATCTCATGACACGCAACACGTTCGCCGGTGCCATGTTCGACCTCCTCGTGGACGAGTGCCGCAGTGATGTGTGGTCGGCGAAGTCCGAGGAGTTCGGGGCCAAGTACCTGGAGGGCGTATCCAAGGACTGCCTGAACGAGACACAGCTGCGCGCATGGCTGCGCAACGCACCCGCTGTGAAGCCGATGTACGCCGACCCGGCGAAGCTCGGTGCCTCCGACGGGAAGTACCGCGGAATGCCCAACCTCGGCCTCAGCGAGGACGACATCGACAAGCTCGTTGCCTACCTTCTCACCCTGAAGTAATCGGAGAATCCCATGGCGATCATCGAACGACCCACAAGCACAGCAGCGGTTCCTGCGCTCGCCACACCGAGCGCCTCGCTGGGTGCACTCAAGCGTCCTGCCACGGCGACCGGCTGGAAGTCCTGGCTGTTCACGGTCGACCACAAGAAGATCGGCATCATGTACGGAGTCGTCGCGATGTTCTTCTTCATCGTGGCCGGGGTCGAGGCACTCCTCATCCGTCTGCAGCTGGCTGCGCCCAACGGGAAGATCCTGAATGCCGACGTCTACAACCAGATGTTCACGATGCACGCCACCACGATGGTGTTCCTCTTCTCCATGCCGATGGCCGCCGCATTCGCGAACTACTTCCTGCCGCTGCAGATCGGCGCCCGTGACGTCGCCTTCCCGCGTCTGAATGCCCTGTCGCTGTGGTTGCTGGTCATCGGTGGTGTCGTGCTGAACCTCGCGTGGTTTCTCGGCGGTGCAGCCGACGGCGGCTGGTTCATGTACGCGCCGAACTCCGGCCCGGTGTTCTCGCCCTCGAACGGCGTGGACTTCTGGGTGGTCGGTCTGCAGGTCGCCGGTATCGCCTCGCTCCTCGGTTCGATCAACCTGATCGTGACCGTGCTGAACATGCGTGCGCCGGGCATGACCTTCATGAAGATGCCGGTGTTCACCTGGATGATCCTGGTGGTGCAGTTCCTGCTCGTCTTCTCGCTGCCGGTCATCACCGTCGCACTCGTGCTGCTGATGTTCCAGCGCGAGTTCGGCGCGACGTTCTTTGATGCATCGGCTGGTGGCGACCCGCTGCTGTGGCAGCACCTCTTCTGGATCTTCGGTCACCCGGAGGTCTACGTGCTCATTCTCCCTGCCTTCGGCATCATCTCCGAGGTGCTGCCCACGTTCGCCCGCAAGCCGTTGTTCGGTTACCCGTTCGTGGTGTTCTCCGGTGCATCCATCGGCCTCGTGGGCTTCGGCGTGTGGGCCCACCACATGTTCGCCTCCGGTCTCGGGCCGGTGTCGGTCGCGGTGTTCTCGATGGCCACAATGGTGATCGCCATCCCGACAGGCGTGAAGATCTTCAACTGGCTTCTCACGATGTGGGGCGGCAAGATCTGGTACACGACCGCGATGAAGTTCGCGATCGGTCTCGTACTTCTCTTCACCGTGGGCGGTCTCTCGGGCGTGACCCACGCCGTGGCGCCGTCGGACACGCAGCAGACCGACACCTACTACATCGTGGCGCACTTCCACTACGTGCTCTTCGGCGGCATGGTGTTCGGTCTGTTCTCCGGCTTCTACTACTGGTGGCCGAAGGTGTTCAACAGGTTGCTGAACGAGCGCCTCGGGTCGTGGAACTTCTGGCTCATGTTCGTGGGAATGAACCTGACATTCGGGCCCATGCACATCCTCGGCCTGCAGGGCCAGCCCCGCCGCATGTACCAGTGGACGGAGCAGCGCGCGGGAGAGGGTTTCTTCAACTTCGCGTTCTGGAACATGGTCGCCTCGATCGGCTCGTTCATACTCGCCACCAGTGTGCTCATGTTCCTGATCAACGTGTTCGTCACCTGGCGCAAGGGCGAGACGGCCCCGCTCGACCCGTGGGACGCACGCACCCTGGAGTGGATCACCACCAGCCCGCCGAAGGCCCACAACTTCGACCGCATCCCCGTGGTGCACCACCTGGACGAGTTCTTCCACCGGAAGTACGAGGAGGACACCGCCACGCACACGATGCGCAAGGTGGCCGACGGTGCCGACCTCGTGCGCGCCGAGGAGGCAGCGGCCGACAAGCACATCCACCTGCCCGGTCCGTCGTACTGGCCGCTGGTTCTTGCCATGGGCATCGGAACGCTCGGTCTCGGCACCATCTACGGCAT
Organism: Acidimicrobiales bacterium; assembly: GCA_046091145.1. Lineage (GTDB taxonomy): Bacteria > Actinomycetota > Acidimicrobiia > Acidimicrobiales > Ilumatobacteraceae > UBA2093. Next base: position 15,617 of record JBJTBF010000066.1, read on the forward strand.
CCCAGTGATGGTCGTCGGTGGCGTGATGATTCTGCTCGGGTCCTACGGCTGGGTTCTCGAGCCCTCCGTGGTCGATGACTCCGAACTGGACCCGCCGTCCGCTGACGGCAGCACGAAGGAGATTGCCCCCCTTGGCTGACATCGCTGTCCACGCTGACCATGGTGCCGACCACGGCGCAGACCATGGTCACCACACATCCACCGGCCTGTCGAACAACAAGCTGGCCATGTGGCTGTTCCTCGGGTCGGAGTGCCTGCTGTTCGGTGGCCTGATCTCCACCTACATGCTCTACCGCGGCCGCGTTGCTGACGGTCCGCACCCCTCGGCCATCTATGACATCCCGTTCACCTCGGTCAGCAGCTTCGTGCTGCTGATGTCGTCGCTCACCATGGTCCTGGCCGTGACGTCGGCACAGCGCGGTGATGACAAGAAGACGAACCTGTGGCTCCTGGTGACCGCCCTGCTCGGCAGCACCTTCATCGGTGGCCAGTTGTACGAGTTCACGGCGTTCTACCGCGAGGGCCTCGGGTTCACCACGAGCCTGTTCGGGTCGAGCTTCTACACGCTCACCGGTTTCCACGGTGTGCACGTGTCGGTGGGGGTCATCCTCCTGCTGTCCCTCATGGGGATCATCCGCAAGAACCGCGTCACCGGCAACAAGGCCGAGGTCGTGGAACTGATCGGCCTGTACTGGCACTTCGTCGACATCGTGTGGATCGTGATCTTCACGTTGGTGTACCTGATCCCGTCCTGACCGGAGGAACCGAAGATGAGCGTCGAGACCGAACACCACACCGAGGGCCATGAGCACGGCCTAACCGATGCCGGCTACATCCGCATCGCGCTGATCCTCGCTGCCATCACCGCGCTCGAGGTGTCCACCTACTACGTGGACTTCGGGCCGCTCTTCATGCCTGCCCTCCTGGGGATGATGGTCGTGAAGTTCGTGATGGTGGTGTCGTACTTCATGCACCTGAAGTTCGACAGCAAAATCTTCAGCATGCTCTTCTACGTCGGCCTCGGCCTCGCGCTGTTCTGCTACATCGCGGCCCTGGCCACGTTCAAGTTCTTCATCTCCTAGGCCGGAAGGACGCGTCCGCGGATGACCGCCGACGGTTACGACATCTCGCTGAACACCGACCCCTGGCGTTTCCAGCTGCACCTCGAGATCTGGCTGCTGATTGCGGCACTGGTGATCGGCTACGTGTACGCAATCCGGGTCATCGGCCCCAAGGTGGCACCCGAGGGTCGTGTGGTGACCCGACGGCAGGTCCGGACGTTCGCATTCATGATCGTGTTGCTGTGGCTGTCGACCGACTGGCCGATGCACGACATCGCAGAGGAGTACCTGTACTCCGTGCACATGATCCAGCACATGAGCCTGACCATGTTCGTGCCTCCGCTGGCGCTTCTCGCCACCCCCGAATGGCTCTTCCGCATCATCATCGGTGAGGGCCGCGTGAAGCGTGCCGCCAGGTTCCTGGTGCGCCCCGCTGCCGCGGCACTCGTCTACAACCTGATGGTGATGGGTTCCCACATCCCGCAGGTTGTGAACCTCAGCGCCACCAACGGGCCCGTGCACTACGTGGTGCACGTTCTTCTCGTGACGTCGGCGTTCGTGCTGTGGATCCCCGTGTGCGGACCCGCGCACGAGTGGCGCGTGAGCGACGGAGCGAAGATGATCTATCTCTTCGCGATGTCGCTGGTGCCCACGGTGCCCGCCGGCTGGCTGACGTTCGCGGAGGGCCCCGTGTACCGCCATTACGACACGCCGGTGCGAGTGTGGGGCGTGAGCGTCATCTCCGACCAGCAGGCCGCCGGCGGGATCATGAAGCTCGGTGGATCGGTGTTCATGTGGGGTGTGATCATCTTCATCTTCTTCAGGCGGTTCATGTCGGGGTTCTACAACCAGCAGTCCTACGACCGCTCGGGCAGGATGCCCGACTCGGAGGTCATCGGCACCGACGAGCCGCTCACGTTCTCGGAGGTGGAGGCCGCGTTCAACCGCACCCGGCCCGCACCGGAGAACCCCCACACCTCCCCGTGAGCGAGTCGCCCTGTCTCGTTGTCGACATGCCGGCCGACGACGGCCTGAGACGCCGTGCTGCCGCATGGGTGGTGGAGGAGTGGCCGCACCTGTTCCCTGATGACACCGAGGAGTGGTATCTGGATGTCTGGGCCGACGCCGACACCTCAGGCGCGGACGCACCCCATGCCGTCGTCGCGCTCCTCGACGGCGAGGTCGTGGGTACTGCGTCGATGGTTCTCGATGACGAACTGCCGGGGGCGCCCGAGCCGGGTCCGTGGATCGCGGCGGTGTGGGTTCACCCCGACCACCGCCGGAAGGGCGCCGGACGTGCCATGGTGCGTGAGTTGATGTCGCGGGCCGGGGGTCGTCTGTGGCTCTACACCGAGAACGAGGCCGACTGGTATGTAGCCATGGGCTGGGCCCCCGTGCGGGACGCAACCCTGAACGGTCACACCGTGACCGTGATGACGTGGTGCAGCTAGTGCCAGCGGAAGAGACGCGCAGCCAATGACGGTGCAGCAAGTGCCCACACGCTGAGCACGGTCCAGGATGTTCCCGGATGGTTGCCCACACCGGTGAGTGCGTCGCGCAGCACGTCGGCGAGTGCTGCTGACGGCAGGAGCCCGGCAGCACTGCTCAGCGGCCCGGGCAGCGACGACATCGGGATGACCATGCCCCCCAGGAGAAGAAGCACCAGGTACAGGCCGTTCTGTGCGGCAAGGTTGGTCTCCCCGCGCAGTTGGCCCGCAAGCGACAGTCCGATGCCGGCAAACGCGGCCGTGCCGAGGAGAACGGCCGGCACCGCCAACAGCGCGGTTCCCCCCGTGCGCCAGCCGAGCGCCGCCCCGAGGGGCAGCAACAGCGCGAGCTGCAGGAGCTCCACGACCACCACCGAGGACATCTTGGCGGTCACCAACTCGCCCCGCGTGAGGGGAGTCGCCCCGAGTCTCTTCAGCACGAGGTACGTGCGCTCGAAGCCGGTGGCGATGCCGAGGCTGACCATGGCGGTCGACATGACCGCCAGCGCGACGACACCGGGCAGCAGGAAGTCGATGGACTCCTGCGTGCCCGAGGGCAGGACATCCACCAGCGAGAAGAAGACCAACAGCACGACCGGGATGACGAGGGTGAGGAGCAGCTGCTCGCCGTTGCGCAGCACCAGCATGACCTCGGAACGCAGTTGTGTGCTGAGGCGTCTCATCGGCCGCCCCCGGTGACGCGGCGGTATGCATCCTCCAGGTTCTCGCGTCCGGCGTCGAGACCGTCGAGCGGGTGTGACCGTTCCATCAACCAGGCGGTGAGGGCTGCAACGAGATGCGGTGTGCCCGGTGTGTCGATCTCGTAGGCACCGTTGCCGCGCGGGTTCACTCCGTGGCCGAGACGGGCCGAGAGGGCGACCGTGTCGAGGCCCGCGGTCGACACGAACCTGACCGTGCTGCGCTGCAGCAGCAACGTGTCGAGCGGGCCGTGGGCCACAACGTGTCCCGCACGGAACATCACGACGTTGTCGGCGACCCTCTCCGCTTCGGCGAGTTCATGGCTTGCCAGGACCACGGTGCATCCGTCACCGGCGAGCTGCCGCACGATCGAACGGATGAGGTCGCGGCCGTCGACATCAACCCCGCTGGTGGGTTCGTCGAGGAACGCAACGTCGGGTCGTGCGGCAAGTGCGAGTGCAAGGGACACCCGCTGCTGCTCGCCGCCCGACAGGCGCCGCCACGATGACCCGGCACGGTGTGCGAGCCCGACCTGTTCGACCAGGTCGTCGGCGTGCACCCCCCGGTCATGAAGCGCGCAGAAATGGGCGATGACATCGCGCACTTTCGCACTCGGGTACACGCCGCCCGACTGCAGCATCACACCCATGCGTGCCACCAGTTCGCGCCGGCCCGCCACGGGGTCGAGACCCAGCACCGCAACATGGCCTGAGTCGGCCCGTCGGAAGCCCTCGCACACCTCGATGGTGCTGGTCTTGCCCGCGCCGTTCGGCCCGAGGACGGCGGTGACCCGGCCGACGGGTGCAACGAACGATGCTCCCTGCACCGCAACGGTGCTGCCGTAGCGCACCGTGAGGTTCTCGACCACGACCCCGTTCACGATGTCCAACGCTACGGTGAAACAACGCGGTCACCGAAAGCGGTGACGGATAGCCTGAGGACGCCGTGATCGACGTTCGTCTGCTCCGCTCCGACCCTGGTTCCGTGAGGCTCGCACTCGCCCGACGCGGCAAGCCCGACGCGCTCGCCCACCTCGACGAGGCCGAACGTCATGATGCCCGTCTGCGGGAGATCACGGCCGAGCGCGACACCATCCGGGGCCGGGTGAACGAGCTGTCGAAGCAGGTGGGGGGCCTGCGTCGCGAGGGCAGGACGCAGGAGGCCGAGGCACTCCAGGCCGAGAGCCGTGCACTCGGCGACAAGGAGACCGCGCTGTCTGCCGAGGCTGACGGCGTGCAGGACGCCCTGCGTGAGTGCCTGCTGCGCATCCCGAACCTGCCCCACGATGAGGCTCCCGACGGTGCCAAAGACACCGACAACCCCGTGGTGAAGGGTCCGGTGAACATGCCGGCAACCTTTGCCGACCACCAGCGGGTGCCGCACTGGGAGTCCGCCGCAGCGCTCGGCATCCTCGACAACGAGCGTGCCGTGAAGATCTCGGGTGCCATGTTCACCATGCAGCGCGGCCTCGGTGCCACGCTCTCGCGCGCACTGTGCCAGTACGCGCTCGACTCGAACGCCGATGCGTTCGAGGAGGTGCGTCCGCCCTCTCTCGTCACCACGGCCACACTCACCGCAACGGGCCAGTTGCCGAAGTTCGCCGACGATGCCTACGCCATCGAGCGTGATGACCTGTGGGCCATCCCCACCGCGGAGGTGCCGCTCACCTCGATGTACGCGGGTGAAGTGGTGGATGCGGACGACCTTCCGATGCGTTTCATGGCGCACACGAGTTGCTACCGACGCGAGGCCGGTTCGGCGGGCCGCGACACCCGCGGCATGCTGCGCGCGCACGAGTTCGACAAGGTGGAGATCCTCGCGCTGGCCACCCCCGAACAGGCACCCGACCTTCTCGTGGAATTGCGCGACTGCGCCGAGCGGTTGATCGCGGGTCTCGGCCTGCCGTACCGCATCATCGAGATCTGCACCGGTGACATGGGCCAGAGCCACCACCGCAGCTTCGATCTCGAGGTCTATGCCCCCGGGTGTGATGCATGGCTCGAGGTCAGCAGTGTCAGCTGGTTCAGCGACTACCAGGCCCGCCGCGCCGATATCCGCCTGAAGAGGGCAGGACGCAAGGGGACGGAGATCGCCCACACACTGAACGGTTCGGCACTGGCCGTGCCGCGTGTGTGGGCCGCGATCTGCGAGAACTTCCGCCAGGCGGACGGCAGCGTGCTCGTTCCCGAGGCGCTGCGCCCGTACAGGCGCGGCGCCACCGAGATCCGTCCCCGCTGACGTCGCATGGGCATTGCCGACCGTCGCATCCAGTACGAGACCGCGGGGCTCGACCGGGGCGACCTGCTTGATGACCCGACCGCGCAGCTGTTGCTGTGGTACTCCCAGGCAGAGGAGGCCGGCTGCACCGAACCGAATGCGATGACCGTGTCCACGGTCGACGCGGACGGCAGGCCCGACTCGCGCGTCGTGCTGGCACGCGGCATCGATGAACACGGCGTCACTTTCTTCACCAACCGTGAGAGCACGAAGGGCAGGGAGATCGGGACGAACCCCGTCGCATCCGCCGTGTTCGGTTGGCTCGAGATCCATCGGCAGGTGCGCATCCGCGGGCCGGTGAGCCGAGCCGGGGATGCAGCAAGCGATGCCTACTTCGCGTCGCGGCCGCGTGCGTCACAGATCGGTGCGTGGGCCTCACCGCAGTCGGAGGCGATTGCCGACCGCGCGGAACTGGAGCGTCGCGTCGCCGACGTCGAGCAGCGTTTCGCCGGCGTCGAGGTTCTCCGTCCGCCCCACTGGGGCGGCTTCGTGCTCGGCATCGACGAGATCGAGTTCTGGCAGGGACGGCCGAGCCGGCTGCACGACAGGTTCCTGTACGTGCGCAGCGGCGACGGTTGGACGGTGTCCCGACTCGCCCCGTAGGGCGCTCAGCCCTGCCAGGTCTGCGCGCACTCCACGAGTGCATCGATGAGTCTCTGTGTGTGGGGAGCCGGCTCCGGTCCCTCCCAGTCCCAGAACATGGGGCTCGCCCCGCGCACACGCGGCGGCAGCTCCAGTTGCACACCCGAGTGCAGGGGCACGTTCACCGGGTTGTTCTGGTGGAGACCGCGCAGGTCACGCGGGATCGCATCGATGTCATCGATGATGTCGTAGGCCGGCAGGTGACGCCGCAGGAGTGTGCCGAGGTGTGCGGCCAGCCTGCGGTTGCCACCGCCGAGCAGCAACGAGGTGAAGAAGCCGGCACGTCCGTATCCGTGCACCGTGACGACGATCTCCACATGCGAGAGGAACGAGGCCAGCGCTGGCGACTGGTCTGCGGTGACCATGCGCGAGGGGATGTGCCATTCGAGCCGGTCGGGCAGCAGTACCCCGTAGTACGAGGCACCGGCGCGTTCGGCAGCGGTCCGTGCGATGGTGTCGGTGACCTCCTCGAGGTCACCTCCGTGGAAGGCCATGAAACCGAAGGTGCCGCGCAGGACGGACTCCTCTCGCACACCGTCCATGGAGAGAAGTTCGGCGAACTGCACGGCTCAGCCTGTCCGTCGGAGGCGTCCGCGCTGCATCACAAGTGCCGCCCCGATGACGACGATGAACACCACGGCCAGCGTCCATGCGCCGATGTCCTGCAGGAAGGTGGCGATCGATGACTGCCAACCGTCGACCCGGCGCACCACCCCGTCACTCCCGCGCTCGCTGATCGCGCCCCACCAGTACCAGGTGAGATACAGACCCGTGACCGTGACGAGCGCCCCCGAGACCGTGTCGAACCAGCGCATTCCGCGCCGCAGGAAACGCACGAAACCGTTCTTCGCCAGTGCGATGGCAACCGTGAGCGAGGTCACGAGCAGACCCATGCCGAGGCCGTAGAGAACGACGCTCAGCACCCCGCTCACGTACCCGTGCCGGCCGACCGAACCGAGAATGACCGACACGAGGAAGCCGATGGTGCAGCCGATCGACGCAACCGCGTACGCGATGCCGAACATGAACATGCTGCGCACCGTGCGGTCCCGCCCGGTCCCGATGTTCGGGGTGATGATGCGCGGTTTCCAGCCCCGGAGCATCGCGATGCCACCGACGACGAGCGCGATGCCCACGACCAGTGACACGTACTTCGCGTTCCGGCTCAACACGTCGGTGAACAGCCGCGTCACCATTCCCACGACGAGGAACAGCGACACGAACCCGGCGGACACCGCGGCCCCGACACGCAGTGCCCGAGCAACCGACACCGCGAGGGAGTCCCTGTTTCCGGCCTCCACGCCCAGCCAGTACACGAGGTAGGTGGGCAGCAGCACGAAACCGCAGGGGTTCACCGCGGCCAGCACACCCAGCAGGAAGCTGTAGGCAAAGTTGCCCTCGAGCGCGATCATCCCTGCACCCCCAGACCGGCAACGGCTTCGCGGAGGTCGTCGGTGGTGAGCTCGCCCGCGTGCATCGACACCACGGTGCCGGCGGCATCAAGGAAGAAGGTGGTGGGCATCGTGCCGACCCTGGAGGTAGCCAGTTGGTCGCCACGGTCGTCGAGGTAGTTCGGGTACGTCACCGCGTACCTCTCGAGGAATGCGGTGGCTGACTCCGTGGTGTCGTTCGGGTTGATGCCGAGGAAGTCGACCCGCCCCGACCATTCCTGCGCTCCGGCGGCCAGCACCGGCATCTCCCGCCGGCAGGGCTCACATGTCGAGAACCAGAAGTTCACCACCATCGGCCGGCCCGTGGGGGCCGGGGTGACCCGGTCGCCGGTGACGAGATCGGTGACCGCGGCGAACCCGAAGACCTCCCCGCGCAGGTCATGGTTGGTGGTGATGGTCGGGTACGGAACCGTGCCCGGGTTCGTGAGTTTGGCGTCGACGCCGTCGGAGGACCGGCTGAGTGCCCATCCCCCGACGACGCCGAACAACAGTGCAACGGCCCCCGCGGCAGCGATGCGTCGCGCGCGGGTGAGGGCCATGCACTCAGGCTACGAGGTGCGCGGGGATGGGTACCTCGTCGATCTGTGTGACCGGTCTCGCCTTGACGGGCGGTCTGCCTCTCGGCTTGCGACCCGCGATGACACGGCCGTTCTCGATCTGTTCCCCTCCCCAGACACCCCAGGGCTCCTCACGCTGCAGTGCCCCTGTGAGGCACTCGTCGCGGCTCGAGCACTTCGAGCAGATTGCCTTGGCACGCTGCACGTCGACCCACTCCTCGGAGAAGAAGAGGTAGGTGAGCGTGCCGTTGCCGTCGGCGCAGCGGCGTGCGGAGAGCACGATGGGCTGGTCCGACAGCGTGGTGCCGCCGAGTTCCTTGTCGATTGCTGTGTACATGGTTCTTCTTTCTTGTTTCTGGGTGGTTGCGGGGCAAACAAAAAGGCCGCTCGGGTGGTGAACCCGGCGGCCTCTGGAGACTTGCGTTTCGCGGAGAATTTAGTGCGAAACCTCACAGGGCGGCCGGGTGGCACGCTTGTTTGCGTGCTTCGTGGCCTTGGTAAACCACATGTCGTACGAGGAGCGACCCGGATACGACGGCATGGCAACTGCCACGGCCTGGGCCGTGGTCATGGTTGCTGCGGTCGCGGGATTCGTACGCATGGCCCCGATAGGCAACCACAGGGTTGCAACCCGGGTCAAGGCATATTTTCGACGGACCCTCTCGGGCGGCACGAAACCCTTGTGGTACTAGGGTTTCGTGGATGTCGTTCGGTGCCGCCGTGAGGGCCTTCGAGATGGTCGAGCCCACGGGAGTGGGCAGAGAGTTCCGCTCCCGGCGCAGGGTGCGCCTGGGGGATGCCACCCCGAAGGGCCGTCTGCGGCTCGATGCCGTGTGTCGCTACCTGCAGGACGTGGCAAATGACGACGGACGGGACGCCGCGTGGAGTGACCCCCACTGGTGGGTGGTGAGACGGACCGTCGTGCACGTGCACAGGTTCCCCGTGTATCTCGAGGAGATCGATCTCACGACGTGGTGCGGAGGCAGCGGCTCGCACTGGGCCGAACGGCGCACGCGCATCGCGACGGTCGACGGAACACCGCTGGTGGATGCCGCGGCGCTGTGGGTGCATGTCGACCGCGACACCCTCCAGCCGAGCCGGGTTCCCGCGGATGTCGCACCGGTCCTGGTGGCCTCCTCCGGCGGGCGGAGGGTCGGCCCGCGGTTGATCCTGCGCCACGATGACCTCGACCGCTCGGCTACACGCACCGAGGTGTGGCCGCTGAGGTTCAGTGACTACGACACCGTCGGGCACATGAACAATGCCGCCTACTGGGAGGTTGTCGAGGAACACCTCGCCGCCGACGTCAACGAGCGCGAGGGTCTGCGAGCGGTGATCGAGCACGTGCAGCAGGTGGAACCGGGCGAGGTGCTGGAGCGCACGTGGAGCACGGGCGACGGCGTGTCGATGCTTCTCACGTGCGGCGGTGACACCAGGGCGGCCGCCTGGGTGGGCCCGCTCAGTTGATCACGTACTCGAGCAGACCGCCGCGTTCACGCTGCTCGAACTCACCGAGGATGCGGAGGTGCTCGAGGTGTGCGAACGTCTCGCTGTCGGCCATCGACCCCTGGGCACGCGGGGAGAACAGCTGCCGGGCGAACTCCATGACGTTGGCCGGCCTGCCGAGATCGGTGCTGATGGAGCGCAGTTTCTGGAGCCGTTCCTCGTGATGGTGCTTGATCTGCTGCACCCGCTCGCCGGTGTTCGTGAAGGGCGTTCCGTGTGCGGGCAGCGAGATGTTCACCCTGTCGGCGAAAGCATCGATCTTGTCGAGTGACTCGAAGAACAGGGTGAGGGGATCGCCGTGCGGCGTGAGACCGCTGATGTGGGGCGTGATGTTGGGCAGCACATGGTCTCCGCTGACCAATGTTCCCGTCTCGGGGTCGAACAGGCAGAGGTGGTCGGCGGTGTGACCGGGCGTGTGCACCGGCATCCACTCTCGCCGGGCGAAACGGACCCGCTGCGACTCATCGATGCGCACGGTGGGACGCGGTGCGCGCAACAGGTGGGGGAAGCGCCGGGCGACCTTCATCCTCATCCTGCGGCCGAACTCCATCTGCATCGCAGGTCCGCCCCACGGCGGCGGGTCGAAGGGACTGCGCATGAACGTGGCGGCTTCCTCCACGTCGAGGTCCGGTGGTTCGGTCGGGTCGAAGAACGTGCGGAACAGCCGGTGAGTCACGATGTCGCCACCGGACTCGGCGCGTATGCGCTCCGCGCCGCCGTAATGGTCGGGGTGACTGTGGGTGACGATGACCGAGTGCACCCTGCGGAGGGGGATGCCGATCTGCCGCAGTCGCGCGTTCACCGCGACCCAGGACTCCTTCGTGGGCATGCCGGGGTCGATCACCGCCGCGCCCCGCTCGTCCTCCAGCACGTACATGTTCACGTGCCCGAGACCCGTGAGGTTGGCCGGCAGCTGTGTGCGCAGGATGCCGGGCGCGACCTCGACAATCTCGTCGGTGGCCTGGAGCTGCTCGGACTTCGGCGGCCGGGGCGCTGTGTCGGTCACGGTGTCTTCTTCCCATCCTCGATGACGCGGAACGCGTGCTCTCTGTACCAGCGCAGTTCCTCGATGCTCTCGCGCACGTCGTCCATCGCACGGTGCGTCGCGGTCTTCTGGTTGCGCACGTGCTCCATGCCCGGGTGCCAGCGCTTCACCAGTTCCTTCACGGTGGACACATCAACGCACCGGTAGTGCAGGTGGTTCTCGATGTCCGGCATGTATTTGGCGAGGAAGCGCCGGTCGGTGCCGATCGAGTTGCCGGCGAGGGGGATGCTGCGGGGCTCGGGCACGTGCTGCTTGATGAACTCGAGCGTGAGACGCATCGCCTCGTCGTTGCTGACGGTGGATGCCTTGATGAGTGGCAGCAGCCCGGAGACTGTGTGCATGTTGGTGACGAAGTCGTCCATATGGGCCAGAACCTCGTCCGGCTGGTGCACCACGAGATCGGGGCCCTCCGCGACGACATTGAGGTCATCGTCGGTGACCACCGTGGCGATCTCCACGATGGCGTGCACGCCGGGGTCGAGACCGGTCATCTCGAGATCCATCCACACCAGCACCCGAACAATCTAATTGGGCGGTGTCGATGGGCGCCCAGCCGGACCCACGACCTAGCGTGGACGCATGCTTGAGGTGCAGGTGAAGCGACTCGATGCCGGTCTTCCGCTGCCGAGGTACGCGCACGAGGGTGATGCCGGTGTGGACCTGCACGCCCGCGAGGACGGAACTGTCCTGCCTGCCGGTGGCCGTTTGCTGATGCCGACGGGTCTCGCCGTCGCCATCCCTCCTGGGTACGCAGGCTTCGTTCTTCCGCGCAGCGGCAACGCCCTGAAACACGGCCTCACGGCGGCTAACTCACCCGGTCTCATCGACTGTCGCTACCGGGGGGAGCTGAAGGTTGTGCTGCTGAACACGGATCCCGTCGCGCCGTTCGAGGTGCGAAGGGGTGACCGCATCGCACAGTTGGTCATCCAGAAGGTGGAGGAGATCTCCTGGGTGGAGGTCGACGAGCTGGACGAGAACGACCGCGGCGGCGGTTTCGGCCACAGCGGCCGCTGAGACGTCAGCGGGGCCGCGGGAGGCGGGAGGACAGCACGCCGTCGGCCGCCAGACGCGCGATGTCGTGGTCGGTCATGCCGCACAGGTCCCTCAGCACCGTTGCGTTGTCCTCGCCCCGGTACTTCGACGGGCCGCGGAGCGTGGTGTCGGTGCCGGAGAACACCCACGGGGAGTTCGGCACGCGGAACGACCCCCCGTTGCGGTCGTCGATCGCGACCGTGACGCCGCGCTCACCGGCCCAGTCGGTGCGCACGAGTTCGTCCATCGTCCGCAGCACGCCGAAGGCGAGACCGGCGCGGTCACATTCGCGCTCCATCGCGTCTGCATCGGGGAGCGAAGCAGCCCAGTCGCGGATGATCGCGAGAAGATCGCCGATGTTGCGCTTGCGCGATGCGACATCGACGAAGCGGGGGTCATCGGCCAGCTCGGGACGGCCGAGTGCATCCAGGAACAGGTTGAAGGTCCCTGCCTCTGCGGGGTGACCACTGATCAGCACGTCGCGTCCGTCGCCAGTCTGCAGGATGGGGTAGTCACCGGGCTGGAACGACCGGATGACGTTGTCACTCACCTCACCCTCGAACAGTTCGCTCTGCGTGTGTTCGTTCACGTACAGCATGGTCTGGGCCATCGACACATCCAGGTGCTGGCCCTCACCGGTGCGGACACGCTGGAACAGGGCCGCGAGGATTCCCGCGGCGGTCTCCATGCCGGTGTAGACGTCACCGTGACTGTGGGGGTCGTTGCCGAGGTGACCACCGTGCGCACGTGACTGGATGCCGGTCATGCCGGTCTCTGCGTTGATCACGCTCGCGTATGCCCGGCGGTTCACCCACGGTCCCGTGCCGCCGTAGCCGCTGATCGAGGCATAGACGAGGCGCGGGTTCACCCGGTGCACGGCATCCCAGCCGAGGCCGAGCTTGTCCATGACGCCGGCACGGTAGTTCTCAACGAGAACATCGCACCGTTCGACAAGGCGCATGATGATCTCTGTTGCCTCCGGTCGCTTGAGGTCGAGAGAGATGTTCAGCTTGCCGACGTTCTGCTGCGTGAAATAGGTCGACACCGAACCGACCCGGGGGAAGGCGAAGCGCGTGAGGTCACCGTCGGGGGGCTCCACCTTGATCACCTCGGCACCGAGATCGCAGAGCATCCTGGTGCAGTGCGGGCCCGAGAGAACGCGCGTGAAGTCGAGTACTCGGGTACCGTCCAGCGGCCTGTCCGCGGTAGGTGTGTGCTTCTCACCGGACATCGTGCGAGAGACGGTAACCAACGCGCCACGATGTGGCCCACTCGGGCCGGGTGGTGCTGTGGCGGCAGGAGGATTCATGGTGGTGGCGATCACCACGCGGGAGGCACGTGTGTGGGACATCGGGGTCGGCCCGGGGTCGGTGCCGCACGTGATCCTGTCGGATGACCCGCACCGTGAGCAGCGGCAGGTGCCGCCCTCCCAGGACGACCACATGCACCACCGTCGTATCGACGACCCGTCGTTCTACGCGGCGGTCGCTCGGCTGGTGACAGGGGCGATGTCCTCGAACCTGGAGGCCATGACCGACGGGGAGATCCTCGCGGCTGCGAGGGAATGGTGGACCCGGCACGTGGCGGTGACCTGACCGCATGACCGGCCGCTCCCGGTCCCGACATACGATGAGCCCATGAGCACCACAGAGCGCCGCCCGAACCCGTTCCTGTCCGGCAACCTCGCCCCGGTCGACACCGAGACAACGGCGTTCGACCTGCCGGTCACCGGGACCCTGCCGTCCGAGCTGGATGGTCGTTACCTGCGCAACGGGCCGAACCCGGTGGGCGAGGTGAACCCCGAGAAGTACCACTGGTTCGGTGGTCACGGCATGGTGCACGGCATCCGCATCCGCGACGGAAGAGCCGAGTGGTACCGCAACAGGTGGGTGCGCAACAACGAGGTCGCAGACCTTCTCGGTGAGCCCCGGCCCGAGTCACAGTGGCCGGCCGACCACCAGCAGTTCGCCGCGAACACGAACGTGATCGGACTTGCCGGTCGCACCTACGCAATCGTGGAGGCAGGTGCGCCACCCGTGGAGCTGAGCGAGGAGCTCGACACGGTGTGCATCTCCAGCTTCGACGGCACCCTGCCGCATGCGTTCAGTGCGCACCCGAAGCGTGACCCGTTGACCGGCGATCTGCACACCATGACGTACTGGTGGGGTTGGGGCAACCAGCTGCAGTACGTGGTGGTCGGCCCGGACGGTCGCGTGCGCCGCACCGTCGACATCCCCGTTGCGGGCGGGCCGATGGTGCACGACGTGGCCATCACAGAGAAGTACGTGCTCGTTCTCGACCTGCCGTGCGTGTTCAACCTCGAGGCAGCGATGAAGGGATCCGGCCTGCCGTACTTCTGGGACCCCGGGTACGAGGCACGCATCGGGCTGCTCCCGCGCGAGGGCTCGGCAGACGACGTCAAGTGGGTGCCGATCGACCCGTGCTACATCTTCCATCCGCTGAATGCCTACGACGACGGCGACGAGGTGGTGTTCGATGCGGTGCGGCATCCGAAGATGTTCGACCGAGAGCGTCGCGGCCCGAGCGAGGGTGACCCCACGCTCGACCGTTGGCGCCTGGACCCGGTCACGGGTCGTTCGCGACATGAGCGCATCGACGACCGTCCACAGGAGTTCCCGCGGCACAACGAGGGTCTCATCGGCCGGCCGTACCGCTTCGGTTACCTGGCCGGGGTCGGCGAGAAGTTCGCCCAGGACACCCTTGTGAAGGTCGACCTGCACACGATGACGAGTGAGTACCGCAACGACCAACCGCGCTACGGCTACGGAGAACCGGTGTTCATCCCCCGCAACGGTGCGACGGAAGAGGACGACGGCTGGGTGATGGCCCTTCGGCTCGACACCGACACGATGAAATCCGAACTCGCCGTGTTCGACGCACGTGCAATCACCGACAACCCCGTGGCGGTGGTGCACCTCCCGGTGCGCGTGCCGAACGGCTTCCACGGCAACTGGATACCAGCCTCCCAATAGGCTCGCGGGCATGGGGTTCCGCGCTCGGTTTTTCGTCGTCTCTGCTCTCGCAGCGGTGCTGTTGCCGGTCGGCGGCGCATCCGCGTCGGCGGCCGGTGACTGGATCCATGGGTCTGGTGGCACCGGTTTCGACGGGTCGGTTGTGGCCGAGCCGCTCGCTGACGGTTCCGTTCTGGCAGTGACCAAGCACGGTTTCGGCCCTGACGGTTCTGTGTCGGTGTCCCGTCTGGCGCCCGACGGTTCCGAGGAATGGTCGTTGTCCATTCCCGAGGACCCACTCGGTGGCTTCTACGGAACTGAGTTTGTGACCTCACTCGAGTTGCCCTCGGGTGAGGTGCTGTTTTCCGGCTATGCCGACCCGGCCTCCGCACCATCAGGGAAGTTCGATGCGGTCATCATCGGGGTCACGCCTGACGGCTATTGGAGAACCGTCGCACGGTGGGGCGGCCCCGCGGCGGAGTTCGCGCGCGACCTCGCACTCTGCAGTGACGGATCTCTGTATGCGGGAGGAACCGTGTGGGATGGTTCCGCGTCCCCGGGAGAGACGGAGATGATCGGCATGACCGACATATTCGTGACCCGCTTCGACCCGGATCTCCGTCGCACCTGGACCCGCCAGCTCGGGTCCCGCAACAACGACGCGCTCTTCTCACTCGGCTGCCGTTCCGACCTGTCGGTCGACCTCAATGCGTGGGCCGCCGGTGTCGTGAACGGGGTGGGCAGCAACGACCACTACAACTTCCTCACCGCGCGACTCTCGTCCACCGGTGTCACCCTCCGCACTTCCGCGTCCGTGCAGGATGCCGGCGAATGGAGTCCCCAGGACGGCGTGCACAGTCCCGATGGCAGTTACTACGTGGTGGGGGAATCAAACGGCGGCTACTTCCGGATGTCGTGCACCGAGTGGGCGCTCGGCGGTTCGTTCGTCGCGAAGTTCGGTGCCGACGGCGCGATGCTGTGGTGGGATCTCCTTCCCTGCGCGAACCTGAACCGCAGGATCGTCATCGGGCGCAGCGGAGATCTCTTCGTGCTCGGTGAGGCCGCCGGCAAGCGGGTGGCCGGTCAGCAGAAGTTCGGGGGAACCGACTTCCTGCTCCACCGCTACTCACCCGACGGGGAGAGGCTGTGGACCCGTCAGTTCGGCTCGTCCCTCGACGAGGTGGGCAGTTCGCTCGCGGTCGACGGCAACGGTGGGGTGGTCATCGGCGCGTACTCCACGGGCAGCATGGGAGGTCACGAGCCTGCCGGCGGTTGGGATGCCTACGTGATGCGCACCGACGTCTCCGACGGGCCCGTTCTCTCTGCTCCGACGCCCGCGGCACAGGAGTGCACCGCCGCGACCTCCACCATGCTGGCCGATTCGGGTTCGGGGCGTCCGATCTGGATCTACGGCGACGACATCGGTGAGGCACGCATGGCTGCGCTGTGGGAGTACGCCGGCACCCACGGTCCGCACGACTTCGGGCGCGTGATCGCCGCCGACCAGGGGTGGCTGGGTGGATGCCACCATGCCGGCATCGGTCTCGGCACAGGGTCGGGGTACAGCTGGCACGACCGCAACGTGGTGCTGTGGGTGTGGACCGACGCGGTCGACCTCGAGGTGGCCCGACGGTCGGTGATGGCGCTGGTCGACTCCCTGTTGCCGGCCGCCGAACCGGTTGTCTCCCCGACGGTGGCAGGCCCCGCGCCTGTGCCGGACCCTGTACCGCTCCCGTTGTCCGTGTCGTCCGCTCCCGCAACCGCAATCGTGTCCACCGATCATGTGTCACCGAAGGCAACGCTCGCGTCACCGATGGTCGCCACCGCTCTTGCCGAGCCGGCGCCCGCGCAGAAGGCCTCGGCCCCGGTCAATGTGGGGTCGACGCCTGAGGTCGTGAAGTCGCAGAAGGTGTCGAGATCTGCCAGGAACGCCACGAAGAAGACAGTGACCCGCACCCGACGGGCCACGACGTTGCGTTCTGCTCAGCGGTAGAGCGGGCTGGAGTCCTTCAGCAGCCTGGTCATCATCGTCACCTCGGCGGACACCGTGCTGCTGCCGGCGGCGCGTGCCACCGTGCGGTACCAGAGCACCTCGGTCTTGGGTGACTCCGACACCGCCAGCACCTCACCGGTGATCTCGTACTCGGTGTCGAGGAAGAGCGGCCCGTCCGTGTGACGCACCTCTATCGCACCGTACATGCCGACGAACTCGCCGCACTCCTGCTCGATCGAACGGGTGACACCGGCGACGAGAAGCTGGCACATCGTGAGTGGTGAGCACACCGGCCCGCCCCAGGGTGACTCACCCGAGTACCAGGGCAGCGGCGCGGTCATCGACCCGTTCGCGATGCGGCGCAGCTGGTTCTCGCCCCACGGCCGGCGCACCTGCACATCGAGTGCCCGGCCAGGGTGTGCACCGCGCAGCATCCGCAGTGTCGTGGGGTCGACCGCTCGACGGTCACGTGAGGACAGCGCCGATGGTTCGCTCACCCGACCGACCGACGCGGTGCCGTCGGCGACCGGCACACCCTCGGGTGTGGCCATGCGCGCGGTCACCTGCGTGTGGGAAAGCGGCGGGGCCGCGGGCAGGTCGAGGAAGGCCTCGACAGGCTCGCGATGCGCGGTGGGGGTGAGGAAGTAGAGGCTGAGCGAACCCTGCTCGAACCACGACGGCCCGAAAGCGTCCACGAGGATGCCACCGAACTGCTCCAGGTGGATGTCGCCGGCAACCGTGCCGGCCCTGAAGCCGAGGTCGTTCGCTGTGTCGTCGTCGTGGATGCTCCCCTTGGCATCGGCCGAGAGGTTCCACGGGTGGAGAACGCCGGTGGTGATGGTGTGCATGTCAGTTCCTCGGGATGTTGCGGAAGGGTGTGGAGGGGTCGGGTTGCACGTCCTTGGGCAGGCCGAGAGCGCGTTCGCCGATGAGATTGCGCTGCACCTCGTCGCTGCCGCCGGCAATCGATGCCGACGGCATCGTGAGGAAGAAGTGCTGCACCGTTCCCTCGGCCGGGAGGTCGTCACCGACGAGCATGCCGGTGGCACCCAGCAGGTCCATGCCGAGGTCACGGGAGATGCGCAGTCCGTTCGTCCAGTGCAGTTTCATGGTGGAGGCCTCTGCACCCGGTGTGCGGCCCGCCTTCGCGGCTGCGGCGATGCGCAGCTTCGTGATCTCCGCGATGCGTTCGTTCATCCAGAGGTCGACCAGACGCTGTCGCTGCACCACGTTCGGGCCGGAGGCCGGCATCACGCTCATCACGGTGGAGAAGAGTCCACCGTGCTCGTCGGGGTGACTGTGCGCCTCCTGTGACCTGCGCACGAGTCCGCCCACCTCACGGTCGAGCAGGCCGGCCTGCGGACCGGTGGGCACGCGGATGCCGCCGCCGGCGCCGTCGGACAGCCCGCTGCGTTCGAAGGCGAGAGTGGCGGTGGCCACTGCCCATCCGTTGTTCACTTCCGAGATGCGCGCGGAGTCGTGCACGCGCGCATCGGTGAAGAACACCTCGTTGAAGTGCGACATGCCGTTCATCTGCCTGATCGGCCTGATCTCGACGCCCGGCTGGTCCATGTCGATGATGAAGTACGACATGCCCTTGTGCTTGGGCTGGTCCATGTCGGTGCGCGCGATCAGCATCCCCCGGGTGGAGTGCAGGGCACCTGATGTCCAGATCTTCTGGCCGCTCACCACCCACTCGTCCCCGTCGCGTTCCGCCCGGCACGATGCACTGGCGAGGTCGGAGCCCGCGCCGGGCTCGCTGAACAGCTGGCACCAGCCCTCGGTGCCGTCGGCGAGCGATGGCAGCCAACGGGCCTGCTGCTCCGCGGTCCCGTGCACCATGGTGACGGGTGCCCCCATCAGGACCCCGAGACCCGTGGGCGGCCCCAGCACGCCGGCATTCTCGAACGCCCGGGCGATGTCGGCCTGCTCGCGCTGGCTGGCATCACGGCCGTACCACTCCTTCGGCCAGCGCGGGAAGGACATCCGGGCGTCGCGCATCCGCAGCCACCACTCCCGCAGCAGGAGCGAGTCGTCCCAGTTCGCCGCGATCCAGTCACGGGTGTCCTCGTAGGTCATGGGGTCAGTCAAGACGCACGCCGAGATGGCGCAGGGCGATGGAGGAGTACACGGCGGCACCGCGGCGCATGTGGTTCTCCTCGTAGATGGCCCTGTTCGAGTGGTTCGGTGCAGCCTGCATGATGTCCATGCCCTCGGGCATCAGACCGAGGAACATCATCGAGCCCTGCACGCGGTTCAGCACGTAGCTGAAGTCCTCGGCACCCATCACGGGGTTCTCCATGATGCGCACGTTGCGGTCACCCGACACGGCAGTGGCGACGTTGGCGGCGAACGAGGCGAACTCGGCGTCGTTCACGGTGACGTCGTAGCCGAGGTTCAGCTGCACGTCCACCTCCATGCCGTGGGCCGCACCGATGCCCTCGGCCACGCGGCGGATGCCGTCGTGGATGAGCGTGCGCGTGCGCTCGCTCACGGCGCGCATGGTGCCGTTGATCATCGCGGTCTCGGGGATCACGTTGCTCGTGGTGCCGGTGTGGATCTGGGTCACGGTGATGACGCCCGGGTCGAACACGTCGATGCGCCGTGTGACGAGGGTCTGCAGTGCCTGCACGATCTCGCATGCCACGGGCACGGGGTCCATCGTAAAGTGGGGTGCGCTCGCATGGCCACCCTTGCCGTTGACGGTGATCGTCATGGTGTCGCTCGAGGCCATGATCGTGCCGGCCTTCAGGCCCATGAACCCACCGGGGATGTTGGACGCCGCGTGGATCGCGAACGCCCCCGTCACCGGCGACTCCGTGCCGACGTCGAGCAGGCCCTCGGCGAGCATCTCGCTGGCACCGTTGTAGCCCTCCTCACCGGGCTGGAACATGAACAGCACGCGGCCGGGGATGTCTGCCTTCCGCGACGACAGGATGCGCGCGGCGCCGACGAGCATCGACGTGTGCGTGTCGTGACCGCACGCGTGCATGGCGTTCTCCACGTTGGAGCGGAAGTCGAGCCCGGTGTCCTCGGGCATGGGGAGTGCGTCCATGTCGGCACGCAGCAACACCGTCGGGCCGGGCCTGTCTCCGGTGAGCATGGCGGCGATGCCGCTGGTGGTCTCGTGCAGGGTGATGTCGAGCGGCAGACCCTGCAGGGCCTCGAGCACCCGCTCACGCGTGCGTGGCAGGTGGTTCGAGATCTCGGGCCAGCGGTGGAGGTCGCGGCGCAGCGTGACCATGTCGTCGAACACCTCGTTCGCCTGCTCGAGGATGCCCGTGGGGTCGCCGTGCTCGTCGCGGGCGGAGTCGGTGTTCAACGTGTTTTTCGCCATGCCCAATGGTAGGCACAGGCGCATGGCAGGCCCGTCGGCGGCACACCCCGCAAACTCACCCGATGAACCGGTGGAGGAGGTCGACCGCCTGGGGAACGTGGTGGGGCTGGTGAGCCGGGCGCAGATGAGGGCCGAGGGCCTGCGCCACAGGAGTGTCTTCATCGCGGTCACATCGGAGAAGGGTCAGTTGCTCGTGCACCGACGCGCGGACTCGAAGGACGTGTGGCCCGGTTGGTGGGACGTTGCGGTGGGCGGCGTGTGCGCACCGGGTGAGACATGGGACGCCGCGGCCGCGCGCGAGCTTGCCGAGGAACTGGGCATCGAGGGAACTGTGACGACATTTCTCGCCGCGGGCGCGTACGAGAATTCCGACGTGCGTCTCGTCGCGCATGTGTACGAGTGCCGCACCGACGGTCCGTTCCGTTTCGCCGACGGTGAGATCACCGAGGCGCACTGGGTGGCGCCCGAGGAACTCGCGGACTGGCTGGATGTGAAGCAGTTCCTTCCCGACAGCCTGGCACTCGTGCTGCCACGGCTTCGTGGGTTCTGCCACCTGCCGACATAGCCTCTCGGGTGAAGAAAGAGGGGAGCACGCCGTGCCCGGTCTCGTGAAGGTCGAATTCACCGTGGAACCTTTCGTGGAGGGTTCGCTCCCGCCGCACGTCACGGAAGCCGTCGCCGCCCTCGATGCGCTCGGTCTCACCGCCGATGTCGGCCCGTTCGGCACGGCGTTCGTTGCGCCCGTGGAACTGGTGGGCCGTGCAGTCGGCGCGGTTCTCGAGGCCGCCTACGCGAACGGTGCCACGTACGTCACCGTGGACACAGGGCAACTAGAATGAGCGAGCTGCCCGACCACCCGCTGATCCATGCGGTGAAGCCGGTGCTCGACATGCTCGGTGCGCATATCATCCCGGTGGAGGACGCCATGATCAGCGACCGTGCCCTCGAGTGGGAGGGAACAATCATCGCTGCCGTGCGGCTGCCGAGGCTGCAGGGTGCGCTCGACCGGCTCATCCGCCTCGTGGAGACTGAGCTGGGGGCACCG
>JBJTBF010000067.1:0-4888 GCA_046091145.1 Acidimicrobiales bacterium
GGCCAGGCGTACATCTCCACGATGGAGCCCAAGATCCGCGAGGTGCGCGACATGGTCATGCGGCGCGGCCTCGGTGACACGGTGAACGTGGAGGTCGACGGCGGCATCGGTCCGTCCACCATCGCGGGCGCGGCGGCGGCCGGCGCGAACGTGCTGATTGCCGGCAGCGCGCTCTACCGGGACCCCGAGGGACTGAAGCACGCGGTCGACGACCTCCGTGCACGCGCGAATGCCGCGTTCACGGCCTGACACCCGCACACCGCCGCGCTAGCGGCGGGTTCCGCGGCGCACCCAGACGGCCGCCACGAGGGCCACGAGCACCAGCACGAACGGCAGCACGACCGCCGCGAGCAGTCGCAACGGGTCACCGAGGAAGTTCGAGAACACGCCCGACTCGATCGAGGTGCCGTCCATGTTGAGCGTGCGGGCCACGGCCTCGAACTCCGGACAGTCGGCGCCGCCGCCCACGACCTCGTTGCCGCCGAACAGCTCGGCGGAGTCACGCACGGTGGAGGACAGCTGCTGGCTCACCGGGTCGAGCGCGACACCCACGATGTACTCACTGCCCACCTCGAGGAACTTCACGTCTGCCCCGTAGCGCACCTGCACGCCGGCCGCACCCACATAACCCTCGAGTGACCCGGCGCGCACCCCCGCCACGGTGAACGTGGCAGTCACAGGATCAACTGTGGTGACAGTGCCGGTGAACACCGCCTGGGCGGTGGGCGGCAGGCTGCACCCCTCGGGCACCGTGGTCACCGCACTCGGAAGAGTCGTCGTGGTGGTGCTCGTGGTGGTGGAGGTGCTCGTTGATGACGTGCTGGTGGTGCTCGAACCGTCAGTCGCACCCGGAACGGTCGTGGTCGGCGGAACGGTGGTCTCCGCAGTCACCGGGCCAGCGCCTGCGGAGAACGAGGCAACGAGAAGGAGCGCACCGAACGCCCCCCACAACCTGCCGTGCACCGCAGGAACGCTAGTCACCACCACGGCCGTAGGTTGGTCGCATGGGATTCGACCCGACGAGACGCAGGGTGCAGCGTCGCACCGATGCCGTGTTCGTTGCCGCTGCGATCGTGGTGGCCGCGGCACTCCTCGCATGGGGCTTCCTGGGCTGACGATGCCGGGCGACATCTGGGACGGCACCCTGTACGGGGAGATCGAGGTGCGCGCCGTGCAGCCGTACCAGGCCGTGAAGACCTACGTGTGCCCGGGATGCAACCGCGACATCGCAGCGGGAACCGGGCACGTGGTCACCGTCCCCCGCGATGCACCCGACCTGCGCCGTCACTGGCACCGCGGCTGCTGGCAGCGCCGCAGCAGCCGCTAGAACGCGTCCTCACGCACCTCGAGCGTGGTGCCCGTGACCGCGGCCGCGTCGTAACGCACCCGCACACCCGTGATGACATGGGCGCGGAGGAACGCCGCGCCCGCACGTCGCACGCGTTGCTGCTTCAGGGGTGTGAACGCATCCCACGGCGAACCGAAGGAGTCATCCGCGCGAGCCTTCACCTCGCACACCACGACCAGCCTCCCGCGGCGTGCCACCACGTCGAGCTCGCCCCCGCGCATGGTCCAGTTCCTCGCGAGGATGTCGAACCCCTGCCGCACGTACCAGCGCGCGACGAGGTCCTCTGCCCAGCGTGCCCGCGCTATGCGCGACGTTCGATCTCGCCCGTGTCGAGGAGCGTGTCGTCGGGGAGTTCCTCCACGTTCACGTCCTTGAAACTGAGCACCCGCACCCGCGGGATGAACCGGGTCTTCCGGTACATGTCCCAGACCCATGCGTCTGTCATCACCACCTCGATGAGGGGCCGCGCGCTGTCACCGGTGACGGCGACCTTCACGTCATTGGCCAGGTAGAACCGGCGTTCGGTCTCCACGGCGTACCGGAACATGCCGACGACGTCCTGGTACTCCTGGGCGAGTCTGTACTCGCGGTCCGCCTCGTAGTTCTCGAGATCATCGGAGTTCATGGGTTCACCGGCGTTTCGGCCGGCAGCTTCCTATGACTCGCGCTTCTCGCGCACCTTGGCGGACTTGCCGACGCGATCGCGGAGGTAATAGAGCTTGGCGCGACGGACGTCGCCCTTCCTCAGCACCTCGAGCTTCGCCACCGACGGGCTGTGCACCGGGAAGGTGCGCTCCACGCCGACGCCGTAGCTGACCTTGCGCACCGTGTAGGTCTCGGAGATCCCCGAGCCCTGGATGGCGGTGATGTTGCCCTGGAACACCTGGATGCGCTCCTTGCCGGACTCGACCACGCGCACGTGGACCTTCACCTCGTCACCGGGGCCGAACTGGGGGATGTCGTCGCGCTTGTTCGGGTTGTCGACGATGTCGGTGGACTTCATGGGATTGCCTCGGCTGTCGGGTGCGGTGGGAATGTGGGCGCTCAGCGCCCCTCTGGGCCGCCATGTGCGAAGAATGAAGGATACGAGACGGGGTCGGCCCCTTCCAACGCCGTCCTTTCGGCCTCTGACAGGCCCCCACGGGCCTCGATGAGGTCGGGACGGCGCAGCACGGTGCGCCTCAGGGCCTGGATGCGCCTCCACTGCGCGATGCGGGCATGGTCGCCGCCGCGCAGCACCTCGGGCACCTCCCAGCCGCGGAACTCGGCCGGACGTGTCCACTGGGGCTCCTCGAGGAGGCCACCCGAGGCGAACGACTCCGTCAGAGGCGACTCACTGTTGCCCATCACGCCCGGCAGCAGGCGCGTGACGGCCTCGATCACGAGGCACGCAGCAACCTCTCCCCCGGCAAGGACGACGTCACCGACCGACACCTCATGGTCGACCAGATGCTCGCGCACCCGCTGGTCGACACCCTCGTAGCGTCCGCACAGCAGGCTGAACCCCTCACCGGCGGCGAGTGTGTTCGCCATCGCCTGGTCGAAGGGTTCACCCCCGGGCCCGAGAAGAATCAGCGGACGCGGCGGGGCGGCGGCCTCGACGGCGGCGAAGATCGGCTCGGGCCGCATCAGCATCCCGGCGCCGCCGCCGAACGGTGAGTCGTCGACCGTGCGGTGGACATCATCGGTGTGGTCGCGGATGTCGTGACAGCGCAGGTCGACGTGACCCGACGTGCGCGCGCGGCCGAGGAGACTCTCGGAGCAGAACCCGTCGACCATGCCGGGGAAGATCGAGAACACGTCGATGCGCACGCGGGAAACCTACCGAACCGGCGGACGGACGATCAGATGGCGCTCAGTCATCGAGGCCGAACAAGCCCTCCGGCGGGTCGATGGTGGTCACGCCGTCACGGCACGAGACCACAAACGGCACGGGCACCAACGAACCGTCGGCGAGCTCCAGCAGGTCGTGCGCGGGGTTCGCGACGACGGCCACACAGCGGCCTCGCGGCGTTCCGGAGACCTCGACGACCTCGGAGCCGATGAGTTCGTGCACCCACAGCGACGCAGCGTCCGCCACCGGCTCTGCGAGCAGCACCGAGTTCGTGAGCACGGCGACGGCCTCCCGGCTGTCGATGCCCTCGAAGTGCACGACGTGGCGGTCCTTCTCCGGACGCGAACGCTCCACCACGAGGCGGCGTTCCCCCGATGCGGTGCGCACATACAGCACGGAGCCGGGCTCATGACGCGAGGCGACGTCGGAGGTGAAGGTGACGTAGGTGTCCCCGCGGACGCCGTGGGGCTTCCCGATGCGGGCGACCTCAAGGAGGTCAGTCATCGACGAAGTCGACGTCCACCTCGACATCGTCGTTCACCGCGGCGGCGCGCACGACGGTGCGGATGCTCTGGGCGGTGCGGCCACGGCGGCCGATCACGCGACCGAGGTCGCCGGGGCCCACTCGGACCTCCAGGCGGACGGAGTCGTTGCGGCCGACCGACGAGGAGACGTTCACCGCGTCGGCGTCGTCGACGATGCTGCGCACGATGTGCTCCAGCACGGCGGTCGCCGTGGGGGCCTCGAAGGTGTTGGCGTCGGCGTCCGACATCGCGGTCACTTCGACTTCGCGGCGGTGAACTGTGCCCACGCGCCCGAGATCTCGAGGAGCTTCTTCACGCGCTCGGTCGGCTGGGCGCCCTTCAGCAGCCACTGCACGGCCTTGTCGTTGTCGATCTTGAGGGTCGAGGGCTCGGTGCGGGGGTTGTACTGACCGAGGATCTCGATGAACCGGCCGTCGCGCGCGCGCCGGGAGTCGGCTGCAATCACGCGGTACTGCGGTTGCTTGGTCTTGCCGACCCTGGTGAGGCGCAATTTGACTGCCATGTGCGATGTATCTCCTGGACCCTTCGGGAACCAGGAAAGGCTAGCGGTGTCCCTCGGCGCGCCCAACGGTGTCTTAGCGGGGCAGACCGGGGAACCCGGGGCCACCGGGCAGGCCGCCCTGGCCCCCGAGAAGGTCCTCGAGCTCCGCCATTGCCTGCCGACGGGCGGCCTTCCCCTTCGGCTTGCCCTTGCCCCCCATGCCGGCGAGACCGCCCATGCGCTTCATCATCTTCTGCATCTCGAGGAACTGCTTGATCAGCCTGTTCACGTCCGCGACCTGGGTACCGCTGCCCTTCGCGATGCGCGTGCGGCGCCCGCCGTTCACGATCTCGGGGCGAGCACGCTCCTCGGCGGTCATCGAACGGATGATTGCCTCGGTCACCTGGATCTGGTCGTCACCGATCTCGGCGTTCTTCAGTTCTTTCGGCATGCCGGGGAGCATCCCCATGATCCCGGACAGCGGACCCATCTTCTTCACCTGCTGAAGCTGCTCGAGGAAGTCATCGAGGGTGAACTGCCCGCCGAGCATCCGCTCGGCGGCCTTCTCCGCCTGGTCCTTCTCGAAGACCTGCTCGGCCTGCTCGATGAGGGTCAGCACGTCGCCCATGCCGAGGATCCGTCCGGCCATGCGGTCGGGGTGGAACTGCTCGAAGGCATCG
>JBJTBF010000068.1:0-15778 GCA_046091145.1 Acidimicrobiales bacterium
ATGGCCTCGGAGTACAGGTCACGCCAGCGCGCACCGATGAAGGAATCGATCATCAGGAGAAGTGTGGTGCGCGGCATGTGGAAGTTCGTCATCAGCAGGTCGACCGTGTTCCAGCGGTACCCACGCGAGATGAAGAGCGACGTGCGCCCCTCCGTGAGTCCGGTCGCGGCCACGGACTCCAGCGCACGGGCGGCCGTGGTGCCCACCGCCACCACCCGGCGCGCCTCCGCCACGGCTGACACGGTCGAGGCAGGGACGACGTAGCGCTCCGTATGGATGCGGTGACGGGTCGGGTCGTGCTCGGTCACCGGCTTGAAGGTGTCGATGCCGACCACCAACTCCACGGTCGCGAGTCCGACCCCGTTTCGTCCGAGCCGACCGAGGAGTTCGGGGGTGAAGTGAAGCCCGGCCGTGGGCGCGGCGGCACTGCGTGGCTCCCGTGAGTACACCGTCTGGTAGCGCTCGGGGTCGGCCAGGGGGTCACGGATGTAGGGCGGGAG
Organism: Acidimicrobiales bacterium; assembly: GCA_046091145.1. Taxonomy (GTDB): domain Bacteria; phylum Actinomycetota; class Acidimicrobiia; order Acidimicrobiales; family Ilumatobacteraceae; genus UBA2093. Next base: position 501 of record JBJTBF010000068.1, read on the forward strand.
GGGAACGGAACCGATCCTCATGGGAAGACCTGCGGGGTCGTCGCCCAGCAGTTCTACCTCGAACATGTCGCCCGACGCGGTGCGCGGGCCGATGCGCACGGCGGGGACGCCATCGTGCAGCAGCACCTCGCCGTCGCGCAGTTTCCGGGCGGGCCGCACCATGGCCTCCCATCGTGCGCCGGCATCGTCGAGCGACTCGAGCAGGAAGACCTCGGCCGCGCCACCCGACGAGCGGTGGAGGCTGAGCCGTGCGGGAAGCACGCGGGTGTCGTTCACCACCAGCAGGTCGCCGTCGCGGAGGATGTCGACGAGGTCCGACACGTGTGCGTGCCGTGGGCCGGACCCCGTGTCGACCAGCAGTCGCGCCGAGTCTCGTGGCTCTGCCGGTGACTGGGCAATCAGCTCCTCCGGCAGGTGGTAGTCGATGTCCGACAGTTGCACCGTGTGAAGGCTACGCCCGGGAGATGTGCTGCCACGCTGCGTCGGTGGCCACGCGTCCACGGGGTGTGCGTGCAAGCAGACCCTGCTGGATGAGGAAAGGCTCGTAGACATCCTCGACGGTCTCGGGTTGCTCACCCACCGCGATCGCGAGTGTCGTGAGCCCGACCGGGCCGCCCCCGAACTTGTTGCACAGCGCGTCGAGCACTGCACGGTCGACCTTGTCGAGACCCCGTTCGTCGACGCCGAACACCACGAGTGCCTCCGACGCGGTCCCGGGGTCGACCACACCGTTCCCGCGGACCTCTGCGAAGTCCCGCACTCGTCGCAGCAGTCGGTTCGCGATGCGTGGCGTTCCGCGACTGCGACGTGCGATCTGCGCGGCTGCTCCGTCGACGAGCGGCACATCGAGGATGCCGGCGGCGCGCTCGACGATGCTGCACAGTTCGGCATCGTCGTAGTACTCGAGGCGGGCCACGAGGCCGAACCTGTCCCGCAGCGGACCCGTGATCATGCCGGTGCGGGTGGTCGCACCGACCAACGTGAACCTGGGCAGGGACAGACGGATCGACGAGGCTGCCGGCCCCTTCCCCACCACGATGTCGATCTGGTAGTCCTCCATCGCGGGGTACAGGATCTCCTCGACCGTCCGGGAGAGACGGTGGATCTCGTCGATGAAGAGAACGTCGCCCTCCTGCAGTTTCGTGAGTATCGACGCGAGGTCACCGGCACGCTCCAGGGCGGGACCGCTCGTGACATGGAGGGCCACCCCCATCTCGGACGCGACGATGCCCGCGAGGGTCGTCTTGCCGAGGCCCGGGGGGCCGGCCAGGAGTATGTGATCGGCGGCCTGTCCTCGTTGCCGTGCGGCACTGAGGACGATGTCGAGGTGCTCCTTCAGTTCCCGCTGGCCGACGAAGTCGGCCAGTTCCCGCGGACGCAGGCCGGCCTCGTCGCTCTGCTCCGTCTCGGACTGCAGGCCCGGGTCGAGGAACTCATCCCGCACGGCGTGCCCCCAGCAGTGCGAGTGCATCACGCAGCATGGTCTCACTGTTCTCGACATTCGCCACCTGGCGCATCGCCTCGCGGATCTCGTCGGGCGAGTAACCAAGCGCAGCGAGGGCCTCTCGCACGTCGGCCGTGACCGACTGGATGCCTGATGCGGAGTCAACGACATCGGCGAGACCGCCGGTGAGCCTCGACTTCAGCTCGACCATCAGGCGCTCGGCAGTCTTGCGGCCCACTCCCGGCACCGACGTCAGCGCGGCGGTGTCACCCGACGCAATGACCGTGGCGAGTGACTGCGGTGCGAACACGGAGAGGATGTTCATGGCCATGGCCGGTCCGACACCGTGGGTGTCGATCAACAGGTCGAACGCGTCCCTCTCGGCGCGTGTGCGGAACGCGTACAGGGTCTGTGCGTCCTCACGGATGTGGTGATGAACGTGGAGGAAGACCTCGACGGTCGGCTCGAGCTCTGCGAACGTGGGCGGCGTGACCGTGCACAGATAGCCGACCCCTGCCGTCTCGACGAGCAGCACCGAAGGTGCCATGCGCTCGAGCACCGTTCCGCGCAGGCTGCCGATCATCGCGCGGCCCCCTGTGGGCTCGCGGCATCACGCGAACGCGTGAACGGTGCGACGGAGATGTGGCACATTGCGATCGCTGCCGCGTCGGCTGCATCGGCAGGTCTCGGCAGGGCTGCGAGGCCGAGCCGCTTCTGCACCATCTTCTGCACCTGCTCCTTGCCCGCACCGCCCCACCCGGCGACTGCGTCCTTCACCTGGGAGGGCGTGTACTGCGCAACCGTGCAGCCTGACGCTGCAGCGAGAGCCAGCACGACTCCGCTCGCCTGTCCCACCGACATCGCGGTGCGGACATTGCTCCGGAAGAACACCTGCTCGACTGCCACTGCCGAGGGCCGGTGCTCGCGGATGAGTTCCCCGACCTCTGCCTGCAGGTCAGCGAGCCGCCGCGGAAGTGGGTCGGATGCCGAGGTGCGGATGACCCCCATGGCAACGGCCCGCACCGCCCCACCCTGACCCGGGTGCAGCACCGCATACCCGCATCGGGTCAGTCCGGGGTCGATCCCGAGCACGACACCGTCGGTCAACCCACCTGCGGTGGGGTCACCAGGGACGGTGGGCAGAGCGAACATATGTTTGCATTCTAACCGCGGAGGGTGCGGTCGGGGTGCACCCCGCCCGGGCCGCCGGGGTCCTAGACCTGCCGGTTGGCCTCTTCCACGGCGGCGACCAGCTCGCTCACCGGTCTGTACGTGAGGCCGGCGATCGCCCGGTGCGCATACCGGACCACGCCCTTGGCATCGACCACGAACACACTGCGACGGGGGAAACCGAGCGGGCCGACGGTGCCGTAGGTGTCGGCCACCTTCTTGTCCACGTCGGCGAGCAGCGGGAACCCGAACCCGTGCTTCCCGGAGAAGGAGTCATGGCTCGGGACATCCTGGGCGGAGATCGCGAGGACCTGTGCACCGACGTTGTTGAACTCGGAGAGGTCGTCGTTGTACGAGTTCAGCTGCTTCGTGCACACCGGCGAGTCATCACCCGGGTAGAAGACGATCACCACGGGTCTCCCCCTGTACGACGAGAGGGTGTGGGTGCTGCCGCCCGTGCCGGGCAGCGTGAAATCCGGGGCGATGTCCCCGATGCCGACAGCCATCAGCCGACCTCCTCCATGAGTGACTCCGAGATGTCGAAGTTCGCGAACACGTCCTGCACATCGTCATTCTCGTCCAGCGCGTCCATGATTTTGAGGATGCTGCGCGCATCACCGCTGTCGGACACCTCGATCGTGGTGGACGACACCATGGTGCTCTCCGCCGAGAGGACCGTCACACCGGAGCCCTCGAGGGCGTCCTTCACGTCATACACCTGCGAAGGGTCCGTGAGAACGCGCCAGGTCGAACCGTCAAGCTCGACGTCATCGGCCCCGGCCTCCAGCGCGGCGGACACGACCGTGTCCTCATCGGTCTCGCCGGACAGGAGGATCACGCCGCGCCTCGAGAACTGCCAGCCCACCGCACCGGGTTCAGCCATTGCGCCGCCGAGCTTCGTGAAGATCGAGCGCACGTCGGATGCCGTGCGGTTGCGGTTGTCGGTGAGCACCTCGATCAGTATCGCCACACCGCTCGGTGCGTAGGCCTCGTACGTGATCGACTCGTAGTTCGCGGCCCCCGTCTCACCGGTGCCGCGCTTTATCGCCCGGTCGATGGCGTCCTTCGACATCTGGGCCGCCTTCGCCTTCAGCACCTGCGTGCGCAGGGTGGCGTTCGAGTCGATGTCACCGCCGCCGGACCGCGCCGCGACCTCGATCTGCCGTGCGAGCTTGGCGAACAGCTTCCCGCGGGCCTTGTCGGCCGCGCCCTTCTTGTGCTTGATTGTCGCCCATTTCGAGTGACCCGACATGCTCAGACCCTTCCCGGTTCCCTGACGGTTGACACAAAGTAGCGGTGCAGCGAGCCGTCCCCCGAGAGTTCGGGATGGAACGCCGCTGCAAGGGCGTTGCCCGAGCGCACGAGCACTGGCTCGCCGTCCAGTTCGGCCAGCACCTTGACACCCGCGCCGACACGCTCGATGCGGGGTGCCCGGATGAACACTCCGCGCACGTCACCGACCGTCGTTGCGAGGTCCGTCTCGAAGGAATCCACCTGGCGTCCGTACGCGTTGCGGCGGACGTCGATGTCGATGGCCCCGAAACACGACTGGTCCTCACGGCCGTCGAGGATGCGTGTCGCCAGCAGGATCATCCCGGCGCAGGTGCCGAACACCGCCATGCCGGCAACGATGCGCGAGGCCACGGCGCCGGCGAGCCCGCTCGACTCGAGAAGCATCCACATGGTGCTTGACTCCCCGCCGGGCAGGACGAGGGCGTCGACGCGGGCGAGGTCAGCGGTGGTCCGCACCTCTGCGGAACGCACACCGATCGAGCCCAGCACCTCGACATGGGTCGAGAACGCGCCCTGCAACGCAAGCACACCGATGACGGGGTTCACCTGGGGGCCTCCCGTCGGAACCGGGCACCGCGCGTCACCAACCGCGCTGGGCGAAGCGTTCGGCCGGCAGCAACTCGTCGATGCCGATGCCCGTCATCGGGGCACCGAGGCCGCGGCTCACCTTCGCGAGGATCTGCGGGTCACGGAAATGGGTGGTGGCCTCCACGATTGCCTTTGCGCGCGGCGCGGGGTCGTCGCTCTTGAAGATGCCCGAGCCCACGAAGACTGCCTCGGCACCGAGCTGCATCGCGAGCGCCGCATCCGCCGGGGTCGCGATGCCGCCGGCACAGAAGATCGGCACGGGGAAACGACCGGTCTCGGCGATCTCCTGCACGAGCGGGAGCGGTGCCTGGAGTTGCTTGGCCCACTGGAACAGCTCTGCCTGGTCGGCCTGCGTGATCTTGCGGAGGTCACCGAGGATCGACCGGAGGTGGCGCACCGCCTCCACGATGTTGCCCGTGCCGGCCTCGCCCTTCGAACGGATCATGCTGGCACCCTCGCTCACGCGGCGCAGGGCCTCGCCGAGGTTGGTTGCACCGCACACGAACGGAACGGTGAACGCGAACTTGTCGATGTGGTGGGTCTCGTCCGCCGGGGTCAACACCTCGGACTCGTCGACGAAGTCCACACCGAGCGACTCGAGGATCTGCGCCTCGACGAAGTGACCGATGCGGGCCTTCGCCATCACGGGGATGCGCACGGCCGCCTGGATGCCCTCGATCATCTCGGGGTCACTCATTCGGGCGACACCACCGTCACGGCGGATGTCAGCCGGCACGCGCTCCAGGGCCATGACCGCACATGCGCCCGCATCCTCGGCGATGCGTGCATGCTCGGGGGTGACGACGTCCATGATGACGCCGCCCTTCAGCATCTCGGCGAGGCCGCGCTTGACGCGCACCGTGCCGACGGACTGGTCAGGACTGGTTGTCATGCCCCGAAGCGTACCGAGGCTGCCCCGACGGGGCGCGGGGGGCTCAGATGGCGGGCCAGGCCACCTTCTTCGGGTCCACACCCGGGTCGACCTTGGCGAGGGTGTTCCTGAACGCCAGCTCGATCCAGGTGCGGCCGGGGGTCATGCGCACGACCGCCCCGCTTGCATCCGTGAAAGTGAACACGTCCTTCTGCTCGGCGCGTACCCAGTTGATCGGGATGAGCGAACCGTTGGTCAGCACGAAACCGGTGCCCTTGCCCGTGGTCTGGGCCTCGGGGCTCTTACGGTCTGCCCAGCTGCGCTTGTAGGTGCAGTAGAGGACGATCACGTTCTTGGCGTTCACCTGGTCAACGGGCCTCACGCCCTCCGCCGACATGTGGGGCTCGAGCTCGCGCTTCAGGTTCTCGGTGAAGCGGATGAACTGGCCGGCGGCAGCATCCCACTTCCAGTACACCTTCACGTTGTACATGTGAATCTTGGCACCATCGACAGGACTGGCAGTCGTGGGCATCGCATCGCTCACACCACGGAACAGGAACTGGGCCGGGGGCGGACCGGAACCCTCGGGCGCAAGGCTCCAGCCCTTCGTGGTGCTTGCGTACAGGTTGTGCGGGATGCGGCGGGCCTTCTCGCGGTAGTAGCCCGCCTTGCCCTTCGAGGCGGAATGACCGATGTTGACCAGGTCGCTGCGGTTGATGACCTGGGTCACGCGGTAGTTGCCGCCGCTCCACATGAAGAGAGGCTTGTTGTACGAACCGAGGAAGATCTTGTCCTGTGTGCGGCCGCTGCGGAGCGGGCCCACGGGGTCGCTGCCGTCGCTGTGGAACACGGCGGCGAAGCGGGTCAGGCCCTCCACGTTCTCCTCGATGATGATGTCGGCCTTGTTGAGCCCCGCCTGCGGACGGGCGTCCGCGTGGTTGTCGAGCTTGGCGACGAGCGCGGGACGGATCGCCTTTGCGGGGTCGTCCACGGGCAGGCCCGTCAGCGGGAACACCGTGGGCGGGACGATCGACACTGTGGTCTCGGAACCTGCGAGCGAAGCGGTGGTGGCTGAGTCTCCTGCTCCGCCCCCGCACGAGGCGAGCACGGGCGCCAGCAGAGCGGCGACCACGACCAGTGCATTCCGGCGGTGGTTTCTCATCTCACAGTTCCTTCAGTCGGGCGATCCGCTCCTCGAGCGGGGGGTGCGTGTTGAAGAGACTATGCAACCGGGACCACTTGCCGTCGTCACCCACCCCGGACAGCGGCTGCTCGATCCACATGTGGGCCGTGGCCATGGAGGCCGAGTGGGTGACGGTGGAATCCGCGCGCAGCTTCTCGAGAGCAGCGATGAGTCCCGGTGGGTAGCGCGTCATCTGGCACGCCGACACGTCAGCCAGGGACTCACGGTTGCGGCTGACCGCCGCCTGCATCAACCTCGCCAGCAACGGGGCGACGATGAGCAGGACGAGCCCGAGGAGGGCGAGAGGGTTCGGGGAGTCGCGCCGGTCCCCCTCTCGCGAGACACGACCGCCGTTCCACCACATCATGCGCATGGTGATGTCGGCGAGCATGGCGACTGCGCCCACGAGTGTCACGGCGAGCGTGGAGACGAGGATGTCGTAGTTGCGGATGTGCGACAGCTCATGCGCGATGACGCCCTCGAGCTCCACCCGGTTCATCGTGTCAAGCAGCCCGGTGGTCACCGCAATGGCGGCGTGCTGGGGGTTGCGACCCGTGGCGAAGGCGTTCGGGGCGGGATCGTCGATCACGTAGACACCGGGCTTCGGCAGCCCACCGGCGATGCAGAGCCCCTCGACGAGGTTGTGCAGCCGCGCGTAGGTGTCGGGGTCGGCCGGTCTCGCCCGGCTCACGGCGAGTGCGATGCGGTCGGCCTTCCAGTACGACCCGAAGGCCATCACCCCCGCGACGACGAGCGCAATGACGGTGCCGAACGTCCCCTGGCCGATCAACACACCCACCGCAGCGCCCACGAGCAGCAACAACATGACGAACGTGGTCATGAGCAGCGCGGTGCGGCGCTTGTTGGACGCGATGAGATCGTGCATGGGAACCCGAGCCTAGGAAGGCAGCAGGGTCAGAACGTGACTTTCGGGGGCTCCTGAGCGGCGGGGCCGGCCTCGAAGTACTCGCGGGGCCCGATGCCTGCCAGCCGTGCCACGAACACCCCGGGCACCTTCTGGATCGCGTTGTTCAGACCGAGCACCTCGTCGTTGTAGAACTGCCGTGCGTACGCGACGCGACCCTCTGTCGACGTCAGTTCCTCCTGCAGTGCCAGGAAGTTCTGGTTGGCCTTGAGGTCGGGGTACGCCTCGGACAGCGCGAACAGCTGGCGCAACGCTCCGGAGACCGCGTTGTCTGCACTCGCCTGCGCGACGGGAGTGGACGGGGCAGACAGTGCAGCCTGGCGTGCGGTGATGACTGCATCGAAGGTGGACTTCTCGTGCTCGGCGTACCCCTTCACCGTCTCCACGAGGTTCGGGATCAGGTCGAGGCGGCGCTTCAACTGCACGTCGATCTGCGACCAGGCGTTGTCGACGCGGTTGCGCCGCTGGACGAGCGAGTTGTAGAGCAGCACCCCGGCGAGCAGCACGACGAGAACGACGATCAGGACGATGACACCGGTGCTCATGCTGTTTCTCCCCTGCTGGTCATCTGCGCGGCGCGCTCCGTGCCGGCCTGGAACGGCGCAGGAACCGGTCCTCGAACCGCCTCAGCATACGAGGCACCTCGATGACGGTGACGTCGCTCTCCTCGAGAACGAGGGCACGGCGGTATATCTCGATGTAGTTGTCGGCCAGGGTGTCCATCGAGTACTTCTTTGCCTTCTCGGCACCCGCGGCAACGAGACGGGAGGACAGTCTCGGGTCAGCCAGCACCCGTGCGAGTGCGGCCGCGAGGGCCCCTGGGTTCTGCGGCTCGACCAGCACGGAGTCCACGTCGTGGGTCGCGACGTTCGTGTAGCCGTCGATGCGGCTCGCCACCACCGGTACCGACGATGCCATCGCCTCGAGAAGGACGATGCCGAACGACTCCCCCCGCAGGGACGGTGCGCAGAACGCCCTGGCGGTGCGCAGCCTGCGCACCTTCTCCTCGTCGCTGATCCTGCCGAGCCACTCGATGCGCGGGTCGTCGCAGTGCCTGTCCTTCAGCGCTGCGGTCTCGGGACCCTCGGATGCGACCCACAGCCGGACGTCGGCCGGAAGGTGCGCCATCGCGTCCAGCAGGACACCGAGACCCTTCCGCGGCTCGTGCCTGCCGATGTAGAACACCGCGTTCTCCCTCGGAAGGTCGGGTCCCGCGAATGAGTCGACCTCGATGCCGTTGAACAGGACCTCGTACTCACCGCCGACGTAGCGGCGGGCGAGTTCCACCGCATCCTTCGACACCGCCACGCGGATGTCGATCCTGGAGGCAATCCTCGTGAGCTGACGGTTGAACACCCGGTAGGCGGCGGAGTCCCCGGCGGAGTGGAAGGTTGCCACCACGGGTGCGAGCTTCATCAGGACGGCACTCAGTGAAGGGCCGGGCACCAACGGCTCGTGCACGTGCAGAACGTCGAAGGCCTCGTCGTTCAGTGCCCTGATCGTGCGCAGCGCCGCGGGCACATCCGGTGCGAGCGGTGCGACAGATCCGTTCACGGCCGTGGGGAGACTGTTGCCGAGCGGCGTGACGAAGCTCTCGGGCGGGGGGCCGTCGCACGGGCCGAGAACCCGCACCTCGTGCCCCTTCGCACGCATCGCGCGGGCCAGGCCGAGCACCTGCTGCTGCACACCACCGGGCACGGTGAGGCTGTAGGGACACACCATCCCGACGCGCAGCATGGGGCTACGGTACTGCCGTGCCAGCCGAACCGAACTCCCGTCCTGGTCTGTCCATCGTCGCGACCGCCGGCAAGAGGCAGGCCATGCTCGACATCGCGGTGGAGGCCGAGCGCCGGGGCTTCTCTGGGATCGCCTGTCCGAGCCTCGGCGGCACGATGGGCCTGTGCGTGTCACTCGCGCACGTGACCTCCACCATCCCCTACTGGACCTCCATCCAGCCGATCTACTACAGCCACCCGGTCGAGGCCGCGAACACGTGCTCCCACATCAACGAGGTGTCGGGCGGGCGGTTCCGGTTCGGTATCGGCGTGAGCCACGGCCCGGTCACCGCACGTCTCGGGGTCGAGACCGGCAAGCCATTGACCGACGTCCGCAACTACGTCGGGGCGATGCGCGCCAACGAGAAGTTCGGCGGTGCGCTGCCGCCGGTGTACCTCGCAACCCTGCGCGACCGCATGCTGCAGCTCGCAACCGAGATTGCGGAAGGTGCGATCTGGGCGAACGCCTCGCTCAGCCACATCGCCCCGCAGCTCGCAGCCGTGCCTGCGGCACGCAGGGAAGGTTTCTTCCTGTCGAACATGATCCCCACAGTCATCGACGACGACCGTGACGCCGCCCGCGCGGTGAACCGGAAGACGCTCACCGGGTACGTCTCCCTTCCGAATTACCGCAACTACTGGCGTGCCGCCGGCTATGTCGAGGAGATGGATGCCATCGAGACCGCCATCGACGCGGGCGAGCGTGACCGCGTGACGGGACTGATGAGCGACCGGTGGCTGGATGACTGCACGATCAGCGGGCCCGCAGGCTTCGTGCGCGACAGGCTCGCCGAGTGGGCAGCAAGCGGCGTCCATCCGATCGCCGTCATGTCGTCCACCTCGGGCGGCCAGGCCAAGGCGATCGGCGAGTTGTTCGCCGCCTACGCCAGCTGAGCAAGCAGGTCCTCGACCAGCGCCAGGATCTCGTCGCGGATGCGACGGACCTCCCCTACAGGTCGACCCTTGGGGTCATAGAGGGGCCAGTCCACGTAGCGCTTCCCGGGCACGTACGGGCAGGTGTCCCCGCAGCCCATCGTGACCACCACATCCACCCGCGCGAGCAGTTCGTCGGTGAATCTCTGCGGCACCATCCCGGCGATGTCGATGCCGAGCTCTGCCATCACCTCGACCGCAGCCGGGTTCACTGCATCCGCCGGTTCCGACCCGCCCGAGAACACCTCGACACCCCCGAGCGCACGTGCGAACCCGGCCGCCATCTGCGACCGCCCCGCATTGTGCACGCACAGGAACAGGATGCCTGCCATCACTCCCCGGTCGGGAACAGCACCGGCAGCACGAGGAGCGCAACCGCACCCCCGAGCAGTTGCATGACGACGAACACCGCCCATGATGCGGGGGCGATGCCGGCGAAGGAGTCGGAGAACATCCGGCCGAAGCCCACTGCAGGGTTCGCGATGCTGGTCGACGAGGTGAACCAGTAGGCACCCGTGATCCATGCCGCCACCAATGCGGCGACGTTCGCCCCGGCGCGCAGCCCGCCGCGGATGATGAGCAGCAGGCCGAGTGTCGCGATGGCCTCGGCGAACCATCTCGGTCCGTCGGAGCGGTCGGTCGCAGAGATCTCGAGCCACGGGTGCGAGAACATCGCGTTCGCTGCCCAGCAGCCGACCGCAGCGCCGGAGAACTGTGCAGCCACATCCCCCGCGAGAACCCGCAGCGAGCCACCGTCAAGGATGTGCGACACCATCGACACGACCGGGTTGAACGAGGCGCCCGAGAGCGGGCCGAACACGGTGATGAGGGCGAAGAGCGCACCCCCGGTCGCGACAGCATTGGCGAGCAGCTGCACACCCACGTCACGCGTGAGGTCCGTGGCCATGATTCCCGAGCCGACGACCGCCATCACGAGCAGCGCGGTGCCCGTGAACTCCGAGAGATGTCGTCTCAGCAGCACGATTCGGGTCCGCAGGCACCGCCGGAGGCCACGACATTCGTGAGCGCCGGCTTCGTGCCGATTCCCAGGAGTGAGGTGTCCTGCGGTGCGTCCTCCAGCACCGTGTACCACTCCCACGGAAGTTCGCCGCCCTCGATCCAGACCTTGTCCTGCACCGCGAAGCAGCAGGTGGTGCTCTCCTGCACGGTGACGGGGAACCCGTTCGACCTGGCCTCGTCGATCTTGGCGGCAACGTCATCAGTGGACTCGACCTCGACGCCGACATGGTTGAGCGTCCCGGGCTCGCCGTGTCCGGCGATGAGCACCAGCTTCAGCGGGGGGTTCTCGATTGCGAAGTTGGCATAACCATCGCGCACCTTCGCCGGGCCCTCACCGAACATCCTCGTGTAGAAGTCGATTGCCTCGTCGAGGTTGCCCACGTTCTATGCCAACTGCACCCGTGCCATAAGGAACCGTCCTTCTCATTGATGTCCGTGGTCAGGCTAAACGCGACGCGCAGGGTCGGGTTCCCCGTAACCGGGGTCGCCCGGCCAGTTCGGCTGGAAGAGATGCCACTGCTCGGGGGCGCGCCTGATCAGGTCCTCGAGTTCGTGCGCGAGGGCCTGGGTGATCGTCGAGACCGACTCACGCAGACCTCCCGTGCGGTCCATGTCGAGGGGTGGCCGCACCACCGCATGGTGGCCGTCGACGCGGTCGGTGAAATACACCGCGGTCGGCAGCACCACGGAGTCCGCGCGCAACCCGAGCATCGCGGGTCCGCCAGGAAGCGTGGTGCGCTCACCGAAGAAGTCGACCTCGACCCCCGAGCGGCCGATGTCGCGGTCGCACAGGAGACACACGACCTCGTTGCGACGCAGTGCGGCGAGCACCGCACCTGCGGCATCCGGGCCGAGAGGCACCACGTTCATGCCGAGCTTCGCCCTGAGCCCCGTGAACCATTCGAACAGCTCCGGCGGGTGCAGCGGCTCGACGACAACCGTGAGCCGGTGCCCCTTGTCGGCCATCCAGCGGCCGGCCCACTCCCACCCGCCGAGATGCGGGAGCGCCAGGATCACACCCTTGCCGCGCGACAGACCGTCCTCGATGTGCTGATAGCCGTCGACGGTGAACATGCGGTCGACATAACGGCGACTGAGCCCGGGCAGCCTGAAACTCTCGGCCCAGTACCGCACGTAGCTGTCGAAGGCCTCCTGCGCGGCGCGGCGAAGCGCAAAACCACGCAGGCCGGGGTCGGCGCGGCGCAGATGCCGCTCGATCATCTCGCGCCTGTCCCCGAAGGAGACCGCGAGCCCGGGTGCCAGCACCGCTGACGCGCCACGGGTGACGAACGCCGGCGTGAGGCGTGCGACGAGCGAACCCAACCGGTAACCGCCCACCGTCAGGGCGTCGGTGATCTGGTCGCGGGGGTCAGCCATGGTGACGGCTCAGCCGTGACGGGACCGGCGGCGCTGCCGGGCGTTCACCGAGAGCGAACGCCTGTTGGCGCGCGAACTGTGTCGCGCGACCTTGCGCACCGAGCGCTGGTCGCGCTTTGCCTGCACGTTCGCGGAGACCTCGGCCTGCTTCCACACCTTCCAGAACCTCTGCACGGCGGTGATGGTGGTGAGCGCGAGCATCACCCAGAGAACCGGCACCAGGAGCGAGTCGAAGAGCAGACCGAAACACAGCACCACGATGCGCTCGGCCCGCTCCATGAGGCCGCCCCTGGCCTCGAGCCCGAGCGACTCCGCTTTCGCCCGTTCGTAGGAGATCAGCGCCGAAACGCCCATAATTGCCATGGGCAGCACGGCGAGGTGAGGGTTCTCATCCGAGGCGAGATACCACGCGACGCCCCCGAGCAGCACGGAGTCCGTGACCCTGTCCATGACGGAGTCGAAGAAGGCGCCGCGTTGGCTGGCTGAGTTCTGTGCCTTCGCGAGCGCGCCATCCAGCATGTCGGGCACCGCGGCGAGGATGACGAGCAGAAGGCCACCGCGCAGCGCCCCGGTGCCGACGGCGACGGCGGCCGCGAACGACACCAGCACCCCGACCAGGGTGATGTGGTCGGGTGACATCCCGGTGCGGCGCAGCACCATGCCCACGGGGCGCACGACGCGCTCGATGGGTGCGCGAAATCGGCCGTCGAACATCGCCCGAACGCTAGTGGGTGGGGCCGTCCGTCGACGGTGCCCCTGACTCCGGATTGGTCTCCACCAGAACCTCGACGACCCTGCCGTCGACCGCATCGACAAGCACGAGACCGCGCTGCAGGGGCGGTTCCTCGGCGCTGTAGCAGAAGATCCTCCACGTGGGTCTCGAGCGCATGCCCCGCCACACCTGCTGCGCCGAGGCATGCCCCACGACAAAGCCCACGTTGGCCGTTGCGCGCACGAGCGCGTCCTTCTCGTCGACCGTCATGCGCCAACCACTCGTGGCACTCACGAGCGCCACTGCACCGAGCAGCACTGCACCGAGCAGGAAGCCGTCGTTCACGACCACGGATGTCCCGCTGTCCGACATCAGCCACGCAACAGCCGATGCCGCCGCCAGCACCGCGTAGATCACCGCAGGGATGCGGCGCCTGCTGTTGTCGGGGAACTTGTACGCCCCGGCAAAGTCGACCGCGTTCAGGTCCTCGGGCAGTTCGTCCCTGATCTCGTCACTCATCGCTGCGTTCCTCCGAGTGATGGGGTGCCGGTGCGCCAGGCAGACACGATGCGTCCGTGGGTCTCACCGAGTGCCTCGGGCAGGGTCCTCGTGTTCGCGACGGCGGTCATGAAGTTGGCGTCGCCCTCCCACCTCGGCACCACGTGGACGTGCAGGTGCTGCGAGATGCTGCCGCCGGCCGGGGCACCCAGGTTGATGCCCACGTTCAGCGCGTGGGGTGCATGCGACCGCTTGACTGCCGCGACTGCGTCGGTGACCGTCGCCCACAGTTCGCCGGTCTCCTCCGCCGTCAGCTGCTCGAGGTCCGCGACCTCCCTGTAGGGCAGCACGAGCATGTGCCCCGTGGAGTACGGGTACGCGTTCAGGATCACGAAGCAGGTCGGGCCCCGGTGAACGACGAACGTCTCGGTGTCGGCCAGACCGGACGAGAGGATCGCGCTGAACACCGACCCGGGCGCCGGGCCTCCGCCGGCCGAGCCGACATAGCCCGCCCGCCAGCCGCTCCAGAGCCTGTCGAGCGACATCAATCCGCCGATTGGGCGTCGGCGACCTCCGCCAGCACCCTCTTCACGAAATCCTCGACCGGCACACCGCGTTCGACCTCGCCGCCCCGCGGGTTCACCCCGGCGGTTCCGGCGGCCACATCGTCATCCCCCACGACGAGCACGTACGGCACCTTCTCCACCTTCGCGTTGCGGATGCGCTTGCCGAGTTGTTCGTCGGAGTCCACCACCTCGGTGCGCAGCCCCCTGGACCTCAGGTCGCCGGCCAGGGAGTGCGCGTAGGCCGCGTGTGCCTCCGCGACAGGCAGCACCTTCACCTGCACCGGCGCCATCCACACCGGGAAGGCACCCGCGTAGTGCTCGAGCAGGACTCCGAAGAAGCGCTCGACCGAGCCGAAGAGCGCTTGGTGCAGCATGATCGGCCGGCGACGGGACCCGTCGGGCGCCACGTACTCGAGGCGGAACCGCTCGGGCGCGTTGAAATCGAGCTGGATGGTGGAGAGCTGCCACTTGCGACCGATCGCATCGCGCACATCGATGTCGATCTTCGGGCCGTAGAACGCGGCATCCCCCTCCTTCACACCGTAGGCGAGACCGTAACGCTCGAGTGCGGCGCGCAGGTCGTCCGTCGCCTTGTCCCACATGGCATCGTCACCCACGTACTTCTTCGGGTCCTTGGTGGAGAGGTTCGCGGTGAAGTCGGTGAAGCCGAACCTCCGCAGCACGCTCATCACGAAGTCGAGAATTGATGCGATCTCGTCGGCCAGTTGGTCCTCGGTGCAGAAGATGTGGCTGTCGTCCTGGGTGAACCCGCGGATGCGCATGAGACCGTGCAGGGTGCCGGCACGCTCGTAGCGGTACACGTTGCCGAGTTCGAAGAGCCGCAACGGAAGCTCGCGGTAGCTGCGCTGGCGGCTCCCGTACACGAGACAGTGCATCGGGCAGTTCATCGGCTTCGGGTAGTA
>JBJTBF010000069.1:0-11344 GCA_046091145.1 Acidimicrobiales bacterium
TCATCGTCGTGGTCGTCGACGAGCTGAACGACCTCATGATGGTGGCTGCTCGCGACGTGGAGGAGTGCATCACCCGCATCGCCCAGAAGGCACGTGCGGTCGGCATCCACCTCATCGTGGCGACGCAGCGGCCGAGTGTGAACGTGATCACCGGTGTGATCAAGGCGAACATCCCCGCCCGCATGGCGTTCGCGGTGTCGTCCCTGACCGACAGCCGCGTCATCCTCGACCAGCCCGGTGCGGAGAAGCTCGTCGGCAAGGGCGACATGCTGCTGCTCCCGGGCAACACCAACATCCCCCAGCGCATCCAGGGATCCTGGGTCGACGAGGAGGAGGTCCGCCAGGTGGTGGCGCACTGGCGTTCGCAGTCGCCCGAGATCGTCTATGTCAGCGGCATCGAGGGGGAGGAAGGCAGCGGCTCGTCCGGCCAGGGCGACCTCTTCGGTGTTTCCGGGGGCGGCGACAGCGACCTCCTGCGCCAGGCGATGGAGATCGTGGTCCGCTCGGGTCTCGGCAGCACCTCCCTGCTGCAGCGCAAACTGAAGGTGGGCTTCGCCCGCGCGGGCCGGCTGATGGACGAACTCGAGGAACGCGGTGTGGTCGGCCCGAGTGAGGGCTCGAAGGCCCGTGCCGTGCTAATGACAGTGGAGGAACTCGACTCATTGGGGTGAACGACATGGCCGATCCGAGGCTCGAAACGGTGACCACGGGACTCCGGTTCCCCGAGGGGCCGGTGGCGATGCCGGACGGATCGGTGGTGCTCACCGAGATGTTCGGGCACTGTCTCACACGGGTCGCACCCGACGGGTCGAAGACGACGGTTGCGGAGATCGACGGCCTTCCGAACGGGCTCGCGGTCGGTCCCGACGGCTTCTTCTATCTCTGCAACAACGGCGGTGCGTTCACGCCGCTCGAGGTGGGCGGCCTTCTCTACCCGGGCGAGTTCGATCCCGCGAAATACATCGGAGGTCGCATCCAGCGCGTCGACCCGGGCACAGGGAAGGTGACCGATCTCTACACCCACTGTGGTGACATCGCGCTGCGTGCCCCGAACGACCTCGTGTTCGACGCGCACGGTGGCTTCTGGTTCACCGACCACGGCATCCGCCACCACCGTGTCGCTGACCGCACCGGGATCTACTACGCGAAGGCAGACGGCAGCCACATCGAGGAGGTCGTGTTCCCTGTGGATGCACCGAACGGCATCGGCCTGTCTCCCGCGGGTGACCGCGTGTACTGGGCCGAGACACACACCGGGCGTGTCTTTCAGCGCGCGATCGAATCACCGGGCAGGGTTGCCTCGATGTCGCCCGACGTGTCGTACGTGCTGTGCGGTCTTCCCGGGTACCAGCTGTTCGACTCCCTCGCGGTGGATGGTGACGGCAACGTGTGCGTCGCGACGCTCGTGAACGGCGGGGTCACCGTCATCTCGCCGCAGGGAGAGGTGATCGATTTCATCGAGACCGATGACCGCATCACCACCAACATCTGCTTCGGCGGACCCGACATGCGCACCGCGTGGATCACCGTCTCGTCCACGGGCCGGTTGCTGCGCATGCAGTGGCCGCGGCCGGGTCTGCGCCTCCACGGGCAGTAACCTCGTCCCGTGGCGCGACGTTTCTATCTCGAGACGCTCGGCTGCCCGAAGAACGACGTCGACTCCGACAAACTCGCGGGAAAGCTCCTCGCCGACGGCTACGTGCAGACCGATGACCCGTCCCGCGCCGATGTGGTGGTGGTGAACACGTGCGCCTTCATCGAGGAGGCACGCCGTGAGTCCGTCAACACCATCCGCACCCTCGATGGTCAGCGCAAACGTTCGTCGAAACTTGTGGTCACGGGGTGCATGGCCGAGCGCTACGGCGAGGAACTGAACGAGCTCGTGCCCGAGGCGGACCAGATCGCGGGGTTCGGGGTGCCGATACGTCTCGGTCGCAAGCCGGTGTCGCTCACGGCGGAGGTCCCGGAGTTCGACCTTCTCAACCTGCCGCGCCCGCGCTCGGAGGCACCGTGGGCGTACGTGAAGATTGCCGAGGGATGCGACCGCACGTGCGGGTTCTGTGCGATCCCGAGTTTCCGCGGCCCGCAGCGCAGCCGTGACCCCCGGTCGATCCTGGACGAAGTGGAGCGGCTCGGCGTGCGCGAGGTCGTGCTGGTCGCCCAGGACCTCGCCAGCTACGGAAAGGACCGGCCGGGCGAACTCGGTGCGGGGTCGATCGTGCCGCTCGTCCGTGACGTCGCTGCACGGGTCGACTGGGTGCGGCTCCTCTATCTGTACCCGAGCGACCTGAGCGACGAACTGATCGGCGCCATTCTCGACACCGGTGTGCCGTACTTCGACCTCTCCCTGCAGCACGTGAGCAAGGAGCACCTCCGCAGGATGAGGCGGTGGGGTGACGGGGAGCGTTTTCTGGAGCGCATCCGTCGCATCCGTGAGGCTGCCCCCGCGGCCACGTTCCGTTCGAACTTCATCGTGGGTTACCCCGGCGAGACCGAGGACGACCATGACATGCTGCTGCACTTCGTCGAGGAGGCACGACTCGACTGGTGCGGCTTCTTCTCGTTCAGCCCCGAACAGGGGACGCATGCCATGACCCTGCCCGACCATGTCCCCGCGCCGCTCGCCGCCGAGAGGCTGGCCGAACTGCGCGAACTGCAGGACTCCATCACTGTTGCCTCCCGCGACAACCTCGTGGGCGAGACCGTGCGCGTCCTCGTCGATGCGCCGGGGGTCGGGCGAAGTTTCCGTGAGGCGCCGGAGATCGACGGCATCGTGCACGTGCCGCATCACCTCGCCGCGGGCGGGTTCCACGACGTCGTGGTGGGGGAGGCTCTCGGGCCCGATCTCATCGCCGAGGGCGCCGTTCTGGTGGAATAGGGGAATGGGGATGGACGGCACGGCGATCGCCACCTGGGCGAACGCGATCACCGTCACCCGTGTGCTCGCATCGCCGTTCCTCTTCGCGATCATCCCGAGCGACAGCCGCGGATCGTGGGTGGCATTCGTCGTGTGGGTGGTGCTGTGCGTGTCCGACCTCGTGGACGGGCGCATCGCACGCTGGCGCGGCCCGACCCGCAGCGGTGCCTTTCTCGACCCGCTGGCCGACAAGATCCTGATTCTCGGTGCCATGTTCACCCTCGTGAGCCGCGGCATCTTCTGGTTGCTGCCCGTGAGCATCATCGCCGCGCGGGAGATCCTGATCAGCGTGTACAGGGTGGTCGTCGGTGCGAAGGGTGTCTCGGTCCCTGCGAGCACGCTCGCGAAATGGAAGACCCTTTTCCAGCAGCTCGCAGTGGGTTTCGCGATCGCGCCGCTCACCACCAGTGATGCGACCTGGTTGTGGCTCTTCCTCCTCTGGGCGGCGGTCGCACTGACGATCGTCACGGGAGTGCAGTACGCATGGCATGCGCGCCGTCCGGCTGTGCCGGGGCCGGCATGACCCTGTCGGATGCCGAACGCGCGGGACTGCAGAAGCGAACGCTGCGCACCCTGACTGTCGGCCAGCTGGTCGGTGCGGCGTCGATGTCGAGCGCGGTCACCGTCGGAGCGTTCGTCATCCAGGAAATCCTCGGCCAGACCACCCCGTGGGGCGGCATAGCGACCGCAACGGTCACCACGGGCACGGCCGTGATGTCCCAGGTGCTGTCGCGCGTGATGATGCGCCACGGTCGCCGGCCCGGACTGCAGGCGGGGTACGCCCTCGCCTCCTGCGGTGCGGTGCTCGCCGGCGTCGGTGCGCAGACCGGGATGCTCGCGGTGTTCCTGCTCGGTCTCTTCATGTTCGGCAACGGCCAGGCCTCGAACCTGCTGTCGCGCTACGCCGCCACGGACCTCGCGCTGCCCGAGGACAGGCCGCGCGCCATGAGCCGGATCGTCTTCGCGTCCACCTTCGGTGCGGTGTTCGGCCCTCTCCTCATCGCACCCGCGGAGTCTGCGGGCCAGTCATGGTTCGGCTGGCACCGCTACACCGGCCCCTGGCTCTTCGCGGCCATTGTCCTGCTGGTGGCATTCACGAACGTGTCCCTGCGGCTTCGTCCCGACCCGCTCGTGATCAGTGGCGGCACGGCCACCCCGTCGGGCGGGAAACTTCCGTCGGTCGGTGCGGCGATGGGCATAGTGCTCGCATCCGGCCGGGGCCGGCTCGCGATCTCGGCGATGGCGATGTCACAGGCCGTGATGGTGGCAATCATGACCATGACCCCGGTGCACATGAAACTGCACGGTCACGAGACACTCAGCCAGTACGTGGTGTCACTGCACATCGCAGGGATGTACGCATTCAGCCCTCTCGTCGGCCGCTACACCGCACGGCGCGGCACACTCGCATCCGTGCTGGTCGGCTCCTCGGTTCTGCTGGCGGCGGCCGTGGCCTCCGCGCTCAGCGGTGACGGCCCGGTTCTCATCTTCCCCGCACTGTGGCTGCTGGGGGTGGGGTGGAACTTCGGCCTGATCGGTGGCTCCACGATGCTGCTGGAGGCGGTGTCGGAACGTGACCGTGTGACCGTGCAGGGTTCCGCCGACCTGTTGATGAGCCTGTGCGGTGGTGCCGCCGGTCTGTCGTCGGGATTCATCCGCCGTGCGGTGGGCTACCACACCCTGTCGGTGCTCGGCATCGCGCTCGCCGGTGCACTTCTCGTCGCGGCCTGGTGGACGCGGGCCACCCGCGCCACCACGGTTGCCGCGACATGAGATGCAACGTCCTGGCCGTCGGAACCGAACTGCTGCTCGGCCAGATCGTCGACACCAACTCGTCGTGGCTCGGTGAGCAGCTGGCGGCGGCCGGCATCGAGTCGCATCTGCAGGTGAAAGTGGGGGACAACCTCGCCCGCATGGAGGACGCGCTCTCGGTGGCGCTGGTCGACGCGGATGCCGTGATCGTGTGCGGCGGGCTCGGGCCCACGCACGACGATCTCACGCGCGAGGCAATCGCCTCGTTGATGGGGGCAGATCTCGTGCAGGACGATTCCGTGGCCGCGGTCATCCGTGAGGTGTTCGCACGGCGCAACAGGGAGATGCCGGCGAACAACCTGCGCCAGGCCCTCGTGCCCGTCGGCGCCACGGTGATTCCCCAGACACGGGGCACCGCCCCCGGGCTCATCTGCCCGGTCGGCGACCGGGTGGTGTATGCGGTACCGGGCGTGCCCCACGAGATGAAGGACATGTTCGAGCGGGCCGTGCTCCCTGATCTCCTGGCCCACAGCGGCGAGCGCGCCGTGATCGTGAGCCGCGTGCTGCGCACCTGGGGTGACAGCGAGTCGCGGCTGAACGAGCGCCTCGACGGCATCATCGGCGAACTCGACCGTCTGGGCAACCCGACACTTGCGTTCCTCGCGAGCGGGTGGGAGGGCATCAAGGTCCGTCTCACCGTGAAGGCGGCCGATGCGGCAAGCGCGACGGCGATGCTGGACGACTGGGACGGACGCGTGCGGGCAGTGGTCGGCGACGGGGTGTTCGGGGCCGACGACGACACCATGGAGTCGGTGGTGCTCGACGTGCTGCGTGCACGCGGCCTCACGCTCGGCCTCGCGGAGTCCGTCACCGGCGGTCTCGTGGGCGGGCGCATCACGAACGTGGCCGGTTCGTCGTCGGTGTTCCGTGGCGGGGTGGTGAGCTATGCAAGCGACGTGAAATTCGACGTTCTCGGGGTCGACCCCGGTCCGGTGGTGTCCGAGGAGGCAGCGGCACAGATGGCCACCGGCGCGCGGCGCGTGCTCGGGTGTGATGTGGCGCTCGCCCTCACCGGGGTTGCCGGACCCGAAGAACAGGACGGATGTGCCGTCGGCACTCTGTGCGCCGCGGTTGCGCTCCCTGACGGTTCGACCGTGTCGGGCACATGGATGATGCCGCCCGCGCGCGACCAGATGCGCCAGATGAGCGTGATCACCGCGCTCGACTTCCTGCGTCGCACTCTGATCTCGTCGGTTTCCTAAACGACGAATCGCAACGTCGGTACAATCAGGTCATCGGCTCCCGTAGCTCAATTGGATAGAGCCACGGCCTTCTAATCCGTAGGTTGCAGGTTCGAGTCCTGCCGGGGGCGCTGCACGATCACGCAGGATGTGGCATTGACGCACCCCTCACCTACACTGTTTTCCGTGAGTTTCAAGAAGGATGACATCGTCATCTACCCCCAGCACGGCGCCTGCAAGGTGAAGGGAATCAAGAAGCTCGACTTCTTCGGCAAGAAGGAGGAGTACCTCATCCTCGAGACCGTCATCAACGAGATGACCCTGCGCGTCCCCACCGCAAAACTCGATGAGGTCGGTGTCCGCCCGCCGGTGAACCCCGACGAGCTCGAGGACCTAGTGGCCGTGCTCTCGAAGGCCGACCCCCGGGTGCCGTCCAACTGGTCGCGTCGGTTCAAGAACCACCAGGAGAAACTGAAGAGCGGCGACGTGTACCAGGTCGCCGAGGTGGTGAGGAACCTCGCCGCGCGCAACCGTGACGCGTCCCTGTCGGCCGCCGAACGAACGATGTACGAACGGGCCAGGGTCAACCTGATCTCCGAGATCGCACCGGCACTCAAGGTGTCGAACGAGGAGGCCGAGCGCTTCCTGAACGCCGCCCTCGAGAAGGGCGTGCTGAAGCCGGCAAAGGTGGCCAAGAAGAAGGCCGAGCCGGCGAAGAAGTCCGACGACGACGAAGACGACGAGTAGACCGTGGCCCGGGTGGGGTTCTGTGGCCTCGGCGGGATGGGGTTCCCCATGGCCGGCCATCTCGCGGCTGCCGGCCACGACGTGTCGGTGTACAACCGCACGGACGCTCGCGCCGCGGAGTGGACCTCCCGTCACAAGGGGTCGGCCTGTCCCACACCCGTGGAGGCTGCGCGTGACCGTGAGTTCGTCTTCGTGTGTGTCGGCAACGACGACGACGTGCGGCAGGTCGTGGCAGGCCCGGCCGGGGTGCTGGAGGGCATCGCGGCGGGGTCCGTGATCGTGGATCACACCACCACCTCGGCCGAACTGGCCCGCGAGATGGCATCGACGTGTGCGGCACGGGGTGTTCTCTTCGTCGATGCACCGGTGTCCGGCGGCCAGGCAGGGGCCGAGAACGGCCAGCTCACCGTGATGTGCGGTACCGACGATGTGGCGGCCTTCGACCGTGCCGCCCCGGTGATCGATGCGTACTCACGCTCCTGCGTGCGTCTCGGGGATGCCGGGGCCGGCCAACTCGCGAAGATGGTGAACCAGGTGTGCATCGCGGGCCTCGTGCAGGCCCTGAGCGAGGGCATCGCCTTCGCCTCGAACGCCGGTCTCGACCCCCATGCAGTGCTGGATGTGATCAGCAAGGGAGCCGCCCAGTCGTGGCAGATGGAGAACCGCGGTCACACCATGGCGGACGGGAAGTTCGACTTCGGGTTCGCCGTGGAGTGGATGGTGAAGGACCTCGGTTTCGTCGTTGATGAGGCCCGTCGGAACGGCTCCGCCGTGCCCGTCACCGAGATCGTGCTCGGCTACTACCGCGAGCTCATGGGGTCGGGTTCGTCCCGGCTCGACACCAGCAGCCTCATCACGCGACTGCCGCGCTGACGGTCCGGCTCAGCGGTCCGAGGCCGCCGTGGCGAAGATGTCGAGCAGGGAGTCCACCTGTGCGTCGGTGATCACGAGCGGCGGGCAGAACGTGTTGCAGTCGTTGATCGCGCGGGTGATGGCACCGAGCTCCAGCATGCGGTCACGGATCCGCACTGCGTCCTGGTCTGGTCGCAGGGCTGCCGCCCATACCGCCCCGCGGCCCCGTACACCGGCAATCGTGCCGTCGGCCGCGAGCGAATGGAGGCCCTCGGAGAGTCGCCGGCCGATCTCGAGTGCGCGGGGGAGGAGCCTCTCGCTCTCGAGGATCTCGATGTTCTTCAGCGCCGCGGCGCACACACTTGCATGGCCCGAGTAGGTGTACCCGTGACGCAGGAAGAAATCGGGGTCGGCCTCGAGCGGGGCAGTCAACGCCCTGCCGCACACCACACCCCCGAGGGGCTGGTAACCGCTCGTGACCGCCTTCGCGAAACAGATCATGTCGGGTGCGACCCCGTAGTGAGTGGCACCGAACCATTCCCCGAGACGGCCGAAACCGGTGATCACCTCGTCGAAGATGAGGTACGCACCGTGGCGGTCGCACAGCCTGCGCAGTGAACGCAGGTACTCCTCGTCTGCGGGGAAGACCCCGCCGGCTCCCTGCACCGGCTCCGCGATCACCGCGGCCATGCGGCCCGAGTGGCGCTCCATCTCGAGACTCATGGCCTCGATGTCGTCGGCGTCGACCTGGATGACGTCCTCCAGCAGCACGCCGTAGCCGGCCTTGTTCGGTGCGATGCCCTGGGCGCTCGTGCCGCCGTAGTTCGTCCCGTGGTAGCCGCGGGTGCGGCTGATGATCGCGGTGCGCTCGGGCCTGCCGGCCTGCACATGCGACACGCGGGCCAGCTTCATCGCGGAGTCGACGGCCTCGCTGCCGCTGCCGCAGAGAAATACGCGTGCGTCGGCCACGGGGGAGAGGCCCGCGATGCGTGCCGCCACCTCGTCGGCCGGACCGGTGGTGAACGGGTCGAACGCGGAGTACGCCTCGAGCGTGGTCATCTGGTTGCTCACGGCTTCGGCCATGTCGCGTCGTCCGTGACCGACCGCGCAGTACCAGAGGCTGGCCATGCCGTCGATGAGTTCACGGCCGTCGTGTGTCCACACGGATGCCCCCTGGCCCCGAACCAGCCGGATGAACGACTCCCGCGAGGGTTTGGCGAATGGGTGGAGGAACTGGCCGGGCATGGAATGACCCTATTTCAGGCTGTGTCCGTGCCGGGGTTGCGCCTTCTTCGCTCCTCATGAAATAATGAGAACCATTCTTATTATGAACCTTCGAGCTTTCACCTTCGGTCGGCCTGCGGTCCGACATACCTGGCGAGTGGTTGCCGGCCTGATGCTGTGCGTAACAGCAGTCGCGTCCTGCGGTGGGTCCGAACCCGGTTCCACCGACACCACCGCCGCACGGGAGGCGGAGCGGCCCGTGGTGGTGGCCTCGAACTCGGTCGTGCAGTCGATCGTGAGGTTGGTGGGCGGTGATGCCTTCGACGTGCGCACCATGATTCCCGACGGCAAGGATCCGCACGACCACGAGCCGTCCGCATCGGACATTGCGGAGCTGTCGGATGCGCGGTTGATCGTCCAGGTGGGGCTCGACTACGAGCACGGCATCGAGGACCTCATCGCGCGGAAGCAGGAGGAGGGTGTGCCGGTGCTCACCCTCACCGACCACGTGACCGTGAGGAACGGCGATCCCCATGTGTTCACCGACCCGCTCACGGTCCTCGAGGCGGTCGACGAGCTGGCCGCCGCTCTGGGGTCGATTGCGCCGGTCGACGGTGCCGCAGCGCTGGCAGGCGCGAGGACGGCCCTGGAGCGCGCGCACGAGAAGGCAGCCGCCGAACTGTCCGGAGTTGCCGGGTCGTGTGTCCTCGTGACGGACCATGACGCTCTCGAGTACTTCGCCCGGCGGTTCGGGTGCGAGGTGGCCGGAGTGGTGACGCCCTCGTTCTCGTCGGGTGCGGAGACCTCCGCGGCCCAGGTGCAGCGGATCGTCGACGACGTGGAGAAGGCGCGCGGCACTCCGGGTGCCGTCCGTGCCGTCTTCGTGGAGCAGGGTTCCTCGCGGTCGGTCGCCGAGAAGATCCGCGAGATCACCGGGGTGAAGGTGGTGGAACTGGGGGTCCACTCGCTTCCGGCCGATGGTTCGTACTCGGGGTACGTCGTGGCGCTCGCCACCGGCATCGCGGAGGGACTCGCACCCTGAGTTCGCTGTGGCAGCCGTTCGTCGACAACGCGTTCCTGCGTGACGCCCTGTGGGCCGGTGTTCTCGTGAGCATCCTGTGCGCCTTCATCGGCACGTTCGTGGTGCTGCGCGGCATGGCCTTCGTGGGGGACGCACTGGCGCACGGCGTCCTGCCGGGAATCGCCTTTGCTGCGCTCGCGGGCGTGTCCACAGTTGCCGGCGCGGCGGTGGGGGCACTCGTGATGATGGGCGGCATCCGGGTCGTGCAGGCCCGGACGCGGCTGTCGGCCGACACCGCAATCGGCCTGTTGTTCGTGGGGATGCTGTCACTCGGTGTCATCATCACGTCGCGCTCCGATAGTTTCACGGGCGACCTCACCTCCGTGCTGTTCGGACAGCTGCTCGGTGTCACCCGTGAGCGCCTCGCGTGGCTCGCTGTCGCGACCGCGGCGGTTGCCGTCGTCGTCGTGCTGCTGCGCAGGCCGTTCCTCCTGCTGTGCGTGGACGAAGACCTCGCCGACACCTCCGGGTTCCGTTCGTCGCTCCACAACACGGCGATGCTGGGCCTGATCGGGGTGGCGGTGGTGGCCTCCTTCCAGACGGTCGGCACCCTGCTCGTGTTCGGCATGTTGCTGGCGCCCGCCGCCACGGCGGCTCTCGTCACCAGGCGCATCGGGTCGATGATCGCGGTGTCGGCCGTGGTCGGCTCCGCCAGCACGTGGGTCGGTCTGCTGCTCAGCTACTGGCACGACCTCGCGGCGGGCGCGACGGTCGTGGTTGTTGCCGTCGCCGTGTTCGTGGTGGCGCTGCTCGTGCGAGGCGGGGCGAGCGGGTTCATGTCGGCCCATCCGTCACACGGTGCACACCCTCACCCCGGGCACGGTCACTGATGGCACTCATCGACACCGACGACCTCGCAGTGGGTTTCGACCGTCATGTGGTGGTCGACTGCATCAACCTGTCTGTCGAACCCGGTGGTCTCGTGGTGCTCATGGGCACGAACGGGTCCGGAAAGAGCACCATCCTGCGCACGCTTGCCGGTCTGCTCGAGCCGGTGTCGGGCGACTGCAGGGTGATGGGGCAGTGGCCGGGACAACGGTCGGCCGACGTGGCCTACCTGCCCCAGCACCCGAAGTCACTCGCGACGCTGCCCCTGCGGGCCGCGGACGTGGTGCGGATGGGACGTTTCGCATCGCTCGGTCTCGCGCGCCGCACCGGTCGCGAGGACCGGGAGGCCGTCGACACCGCGATGGAGCGGATGGGGGTCGGCCAGTTCCGCAACAAGTCGATGCACGCGCTCTCCGGGGGCCAGCAGCAGAGAGTGCACCTTGCGCAGGTGCTGGCACGACGGGCACAGGTCGTTCTTCTCGACGAACCCACCGCCGGACTCGACGCGCAGGGCCGCAAGGCCGTCGCGCGCATGGTGCAGGAGGAGCGCGATCTCGGGCACTGTGTGGTGATGGCCACTCACGACCTCGTGGATGCCGAACCAGCCGACACCGTGATGCTGCTGGCGCACAGGTTGATCGCCCATGGCGGGCCGGACGAGGTGCTCACCGACGAGAACCTCCGCGCGACCTATGGCTTCAC